>JBGPIT010000235.1:0-7944 GCA_041485125.1 Binatia bacterium
GAAGGATCTCGCGCAGCGGCGGCTCGGCGTCGCCGTGTTGCCGGCGTGGTCGGCGCGACGCGAGATCGCGGCCGGCACGCTCGTGCCGGTGCGCCTCGGTCCGACGGGCCTCACGCGCGCGTGGGGCGTCATTCATGCCGATCTGCAGCCGTACCCGGCAACGCTGCGCGCGCTCGTGCGACTGTTCGCCGACACACTGCCGTTGCTGCTCGCCGTTGCGGCCTGACGCTGAACGACACCTCACGCGGACCGATACTCGGTGGGTCGTAGGACTCAGTGTTTCGTCGTGCCTCGGAGTGCGCTGCGCGGACTGCGCGGATCGTCGGAGATGCCGGCAGCACCGCGTGGCGAGTCCTTGCTGCGTGCAGCGCTGATGGTCTCGATGCCGGTGGTATGCGCGACCGTCCTGAACGTGAGCTCGCGCCTCTCGGTCGACATCTCCATGACGGCGCGGACCGTGGTGTACTGCGCCGAGCGCAGATGCGCGAGCTTTGTCGCCGGCGGCGGTGCGGAAGCATGACGCTCCCGCACCGCCGCCGGCACTTTCTCGGCTAGCTCAAAATGCGCGGCACTTGAGACCGCTGCCCGTCGCGCGACAATCCGAGATCACGCCGACCTTGTCGATCGTCGGCGAGCTCGGCGGCGGCGGCGTCGTCGGCGGACCGTACGACAGCCGCACCGTCACCGGACCCTCGAAGACTTGATTCGACGGTGTCGCGAGGCTGCGGAACCTCACCACGAACCGGAACACGCCGGGTGTGGTCGAGAACGGTTTGAACGTGCCCTTGAAGCGGTGATCGCCGCTGATGCACCGGATGCGACCGTTCGACTTGGTCACGCATTCGCCGATCGACCAGAGGTTCGCCACCGTGAACGGGTCGTGGCTGTCCTTCACGGCCACGTTGATACCGGACGCCGCGTTCAGCGCGTCGCCCCCTGACGTGATCAGGTCGCCCTTGATCGTCACGCCGCCATTGGTCTTGCCGGCCTTGGCGCGCTTGAGCTGAAGGAACGTGAGGTTCATCGGACCTTCGTTGTCGTCGCATGGATTGCCGATGCCGTCACCGTCGACGTCCTCTTGGCCGGGGTTCGCGATCGCGGGACAGTTGTCGTCGGCGTTGCAGATGCCGTCAACGTCGGTATCGCCGCCGCCACCGTCGGCGCAGACGCCGCCTTGGCAGGTGTCGGGCAGCGAGCACGTATCGGGTGTGGCGCTACAGACCGTGTTGTTCGGCAGCGGGTCGGCCTGGCAGCCGGTCGGCTCGACGCAGACGCCGGTGTTGCACTGGTCAGTGAACGGCGAGCAATCGGGAGAGGACCCCGGCTGGCACATGCCGTTGCCGATGTTGCAGGTCTCGCTGCCGTTGCAGACGAGGCTGTCGACGCATTGGGCATTGGTCGTGCAGCCGCACGGTGCGCTCGGCGAAGGCGACGACAGGAAGAGGCTGGTGTCGACGTTGGGGGACGCCGTGTCGCAGACACCGGTGTTCGCGCCGCTTGGGCATCCCCACCAGTTGCTCTTGGCGTTGATGGTCTCGCTGCCGGTGTACAACGCCCCGAATTTGTTGCCGGCGATGTTGTTCTGGTTGGCGACGTTGGTCGAGATCGTCCCGGGGAACTGGAAGGCGTTGTACGAGATTCCGGCGCCGTTGTTCAGAAAGCCGTTGCCGGTCACGCAGTTGTTGGTGATGGTGTCGTTCTGAGCGCCGCGGGTCGAATCGCCGCTCACCGATCCCGAAAAGCCGGTCAGGGCGAGGCCGTGGCGGCCGTTGCTGGTGAAGTTGTTGCCGGTGATCGACGTGCTCTGGATGCCGCCCTGCAACCCGTCGAACGTGTTGTTGCTGAAGGTGTTGGTGATGATCGTGCCGCCGGTGAAAGCGAATCGACCCAGGTTCGCGCCCGTCTGGTTGGCGGTGATGAGGTTGCCGCTGAAGAGCGGGGTGCGCCCGGCGCTCGGCTTCACGTTGTGATTGCCGTCGACGAAGAAGCCAGTCGCGGTCGGGCCGTTCGCGACGCAGTTGCTGGTGAACCGGAAGCCGCTGAACGTGTCCTGATCGAGGTGGACCAGGTCGCCGGCGCCGACCTTGCTCGTGCCGTCGACGGAGTTCTGGTGGACGGTGACGTCGATGCCGTTGTCGTTCAGGAAGATGCCGCTTCCGGTGAAGCCGCCGATCCGATTGTCGAGCAGCTGCAGGTTGTCGATCGGGCCGCTCTGCGACTCGATCGCACGGTTACCGCCCGAGAAGCTGAAGCCGTCGATGATCGAGCCGGCCGATCCCGTGAGCAGCGTGAGCAACGGCTGCGTGCCGGCGCTGGCATCGCTGACGACCGACTCGACGCCGACACGGCCGCACGCCGCGACGCCTTGACGCGCGCCGTTCAACGTCACCTGCTTGTTGAGCGCGACGTTCTCGGCATAGCTTCCGGCGAGGACGACGATCGTCGTGCCACCCGGTACCGCATTGACGAAGGCCTGTATGCTGAGGCCGATCGTGCCGCCCGGACCGTCGACGTAGACGCCCTTGTCGAAGGTATTCGCGCCGGCGATCGCCGACTCGGTCTGGCCGGTGTTCGCCGTGAAGACGTGACCGGTCGCGACCGGGACGATCGGCGTCGCGCAGCCCGCCACGAGCCCGGCGCTGTCGAAGGTGTTGCCGGAGATCGTCGTGGCCGCCCCACGCGCGCGGAAACTCGTCGCGAAGCGGCTCGTCGTTCCCATGAAGACGTTGCCGGTGATCGTCGCGCCGTTCGAGTCGATCGTGACCAGATTGTTGCCCTGTTCCTGTCCGCCCGCGTTGCAGCCGCCGGCGGTGCCGGTGACCGTGTTGTTGGTGAAGGTGGTGCTCGAGGTGTTCGCGCAGAGATTGCCACAGCCGATCACGACCAGCTGGCGCGGCACGTTCGGTGTCGTGAACTGGTTCGCGAAGCCGAAGTCGGCGGGGTTGGATCCGACGAACGTCTGTCCCGAGAATTCGTTCCCGTCGATGATGAAGCCGCTGATGGTCGCGCCGAATTCGGTGAGGAGCCCTTCGTCGCCGTTGGCGACGATCTCGTTGTCGCGCACCTGGGCGTTGCTGTGACTGCCCTGGAAATAGATCGCCGCGCTCTCGATGCCGGGTGTCGCGCCGTCGATGCCGTTGATCGTGAAGCCCTTCCCGGTAGCGCCGATCTGCACGCCGGTGGTGCCGCCGGTGACGAGAATCGTCCCGAGCGGTCCGCCGCCGGTCCCGGTGATCGTCGTCACGGCGCGACCGCCGGTCGAGAGCAACGCCACGTTCTTGTTGATCGTGACGTTCTCGTTGTACGTGGCGGGCCCGACGCTGATCGTGTCGCCGGCGCTTGCGGCGTTGACCGCGCCTTGAATCGTGCTGCAGCTCGGGTTTCCGATGTTGCACGTGTTGCTGTTGTCGCCCGGAACGTTCCAGGTCGTCGCCGCCATCGCCCGCGACGACGCGACCGTGAGCAACGCGGCGCAGAGCGCAGCCGTGAGGCAGCGTCCGCTGCGGCGGGGGGTCACCAGGTGTCCCAATTCGATATTGTCGGCAATATACATGAGTCCTCTCCTTCTGGGTAGACTATGTCGCAAATCAATTGCGCATCAATACATGCTAGCGTCAAATGATATGTCAGAAGATTTCAATTGAGATAGCGGAAACTGTGCACCGAGTTGGCGCAATTGGTGCGTACTGACGCAAAGCGGCCCATGCGGTCGGAAGAGGTTGCTTCGCGCAGCCATGTCTCTGCGCGAAGGCCCCGCGACGTGCGACGATCGCGATCCGCGCCCCTTACCGCCTACGTCGGCTGCAACTCGCGATCGGCGTGGCGGCGTGAAGAACGTCGCATGGCTCAGTGTTTCGTCGTGCCTCGGGGTGTTCTGCTGCGCGGACCGCGCCGATGGTCGGCGATGCCGGTGGCACCGAATGGCGAATCCTTGCTGCGTGCCGCGATGACGGTCTCGATGCCCGCCGTATGCGTGACCGTCCTGAACGTGAGCTCGGGCCTCTCGGTCGACATCTCCATGACCGCGAGGACCGTGGTGTACTGCGCCGAGCGCAGATGTCGGTCGAGATCCTCCTGCGATCGCCACTCCGCCGCGAAGGTGATCGCATTCGCGTCGCCGATGTCGTGATAGAGTCGCCAGCCGAGGAAGCCCGGCTGCACCGCGGTTGGGCCGAGGGTCGAGCGGATCGCGTGCAGGACGGCGCCGCGGCGTTCGGGAGTCGAAGTCATGCGGAGTGTCGAGACGATCATTCATACCCACGGCGGCGCGTCCATGCGCCCACGACGATCCCACGAACCGTGCCATGCCGGCGGCGCGCCGGGCGATTTGCGGAAGTGATCAGAAACGGCAGCTTGAAGGTGCTGCGGGTAGCCGGCCGGTGCCGGCGATCGAGAACGGCGTCCGGCATGTCGGAGCGGACTCCGAAATGCCGGAGCCCCAGGACCGGTCGTCAAAGCGCTGCCTGATCAGGCGCGCGGCGGTCGTGTCGTCAGCTCGAATCGCGCGGACCAGAGCTGGGCGGCCGCTGAATGCCGAGCTTCTGGATCCGCGACTCGAGCGTCGTCGGCTTCACGACCAGCATCGCCGCGGCGCCCTGCTTGCCGCGGATCCGCCAGCCGGTCTCCTCCAGCACCGCACTGATGTGCCGTCGCTCGACTTCTTCGAGCGAGACACACGGTTCCAGCGTCGTCGAGGTCTTCACAGGAAGCTCCACCGAGAGCGTCGGTCCCGCATGCAGGATCATCGCGCGCTCGACGACGTTGTGGAGCTCCCTGACGTTGCCGGGCCAATCATATTCTTGGAGCGCGCGTAGGGTGCCTTTGGAGATACTCTCGACCGCCTTGCCCATGCTACGGCCGAGCTCGTTGACGAATGCCCAGAGAAGCAGCGGGATGTCTTCCCGTCGCGTGCGCAGCGGCGGCACCGTGATCGGGAACACGTTCAGCCGGTAGTACAGGTCCTCACGAAATGTGCCTTCGCGGACGGCCTTCGCGAGATCGCGATTGCTCGCCGCGATGATACGCACGTTCACTTTGAGCGTCGCCGCGCCACCCAACCGTTCGAACTCGCCTTCCTGCAGGACGCGCAGCAGTTTGACCTGAAGCTCGAGCGGCAACTCACCGATCTCGTCGAGGAACAGCGTCGAGTGGTGCGCCATCTCGAAGCGGCCGACTTGTTTGCTCAAGGCCCCCGTGTATGCGCCCTTCTCCCGGCCGAAGAGCTCGCCCTCGATGAGGGTCGGCGGCAGCGCCGCACAGTTCACCTTCACCATCGCACGGGTCCGGCGCGGGCTCAGCTTGTGGATCGCCCACGCGAGCAGCTCTTTGCCGGTGCCGGTCTCGCCGAGGAGCAGCACCGTGGAGTCGGTCGGCGCTACCTGCTCGATGAGACCGAGAACGCGCGTGATCGCCGCACTTTCGCCGACGATCTCGTCGTGGTGGTGCCGGAGGTTGATCTCGCGCTGGAGATAGACGTTTTCCTCGCGCAGCCGGTCCGTCAGCTGCACCACCGAGTCCAACGCCTGGCGCAGGTCTGCCTCCGCACGTCTGCGGAGGAGCACGTTCGCGATGATCTCACCGAGCAGCTGGAGCCGGCGGACCAACGCGGGCGGCCAGGTGCGCGGCCGCCGCACGGCGTCGAAGGCGAGCGCGCCCATCGGCGTCCCGGCTCCGAGCAGGGGAATCGTCAGTTGCGACCGCTGTCCGTATCGCCGCGCCCATTGCTTTTCGAACACCGCCTCGTCGGGGAGCTCGTCGGCGTCCGCGAACGCGACGACCAATCCCGCGAGCACCTGCCCGGTCCTCCAGCGGAACTCTTGGGTGGATAACAGGGGCAGGAGCGGCTCGATCCCGTCGCTCACCCAGGCATGCGTGCCGCGAAGGTCCCTCCCGTCCTCGACGGTTTCGAAGACGTCCACGCGGTCGACTCCGAGGAAGCTGCCGATCGTTTGCAGCGCCTTTTTCACGTGTCCGTCGAAGTCCGCCGGCAGCACGTTCACGAACGTCGCCGAGATGTCCGTGAGCAGCTGCTCGAATCGCAGCCGTTCGGACAGCTCGGCTTCGGCGCGCTTGCGCTCGGTGATGTCGAAGTGCTCGACGACGGCACCGCCATCTCGCGACCTGAGCGGCGTCACCCAGGTGATGAACCAACGCTGCTCCGCCGGTGAGTGGCAGGCGTACTCGAGCACGAACCGGTCCCGCGTGCCGGCGAGGACCTCTTCGATCCCCGTGATGACCCGCGCGGCGCTCTCGTCGCCATTCCGGACGGCGCTGCGACAGATCTCCAAGTAGTTCACGCCCGCGCCGACGGAACCGAAGGACGGCGCGCTGTTCTGGCGCGCGAACGCGAGCCAGGCGTCATTGGTTGCAAGGACGGTCCCGTCGCGGGCGAGCACTGCGACGTGGCCGTTCAACGAGGTGATGACCGCGCGGTAGAAGTCGCCGAAGATCAGGGGATTCGGTGCGTCATGAGGCCGCTGCGCTGGAGCGGCGATGTGCGAGCGTTCCGCGCGTGCGTCTAGCTGCAGCCGTTCGCGCACATTCGCCACGTTCGCCCTCGGCTCTCTCCCCCACGACCGATGGGAGGGGCCTTCTCGTTTTCGTAAGGGGCTCGCGCCGTGGGCGTGCTGCAGACGACGGATCGTCCTGCGGGCGGGTCGTCCAGTGAGTGCGGCGACTTTGCGCCGCCGGGACGACGACGTCAAGGAAAATCCAAGGAATCGGGCACGCCGTCCGGGATCGGACGATGCCGGAACGTCTACGGGAACGTTGCCTGGCGGATGTGGCCGGGATCGAGGCCGAGCGTTTCGCAGATGGTTTCGAAGCAAAAGAACGACGACCGATCGCCCGACAACATCCATCGCTTGTCGGCGAGGAAGAGCTGGCGCCCGCGCCGGTCCGGCGCGTTGCAGTAGGTCCATACGCAGTACACGGCGTCTTTGAGCACGGCCATCATGAGCTCGCGCTCGGGCTCGACATCGCTCAGGCTTCGTATGGGTTGGAGCGACTGCTCGGCGACGACGGTGCCGGGGGCAAACAGGTCGGAACGTTCGACGGATGCATGATCGTAGGTGCGCATACGTATCTCCCCGCCAGCGGAGTCCGCTGGATGGCATTCGGTCGTCGACGCCGAACGTTTCCGGACCGCTCCGGGTTCTGCATGACCACGAACCATGCCACGCAGTGCGTCTGAAAAACGTTGATGCAACGAATTGGCATGCATCCGATATTTCGTAGGGGCTCCGATATTTGCTGTCGGAAACGCTTAATGTGCGGCGTCACAGTGTCGGGCGACGATGCCGGGGAGCCGTCAGGGCGGGGATACCCAAACGACGGTCGTGTCAGTCGCTGAACCCAACGGGCGCGCGCGCTCCGTCATCGCCAACGCACCGTAGTTGGCGACTGTTGCTGGGTCACTCCGCCGAGTACTCTCGTGGGTGATGACCTCGATGGGTTTCAAGGAAGGGCTCGGGCAGGCGCGGCCGGTCCTCCCGAGGCAGGCGGCGTGACGGGGCGGCACCAGCACCAGTGAGCGTCGAAGACGACGAGCCGCCGGGCGGCGCGGTGGCGAGCGGCGCCGCTGACGAGTCCGTCACCGACGCCGAGGCGAGGCAGATCGCCGAGACCGTGATCGCCGGTACCGACGCGATTCCCGTCCCCGCGGATCTCATCGAGGACGTGCCCGTCGTCGAGAAGAGCCTGATGCATCGGCTCAGCTTGCTGCCGGTCAACGGCCGCATCAAGCTCGCGCTCTGCGGCGCCCGCGAGGTGCGGATGCTGCTGCTCCGCGACGGCAACCGGATGGTGCGCCGCTTCGTGCTGAAGAACCCGCGGATCACCGACGACGAAATCATCGCGCTTTCGAGAAACCGCACCGCCGAGGAGGAGATCCTGCGCGAGATCGCCGAGAACCGCGACTGGACGAAGAACTACCAGGTGCGTCTC
>JBGPIT010000236.1:0-7934 GCA_041485125.1 Binatia bacterium
CGGCATGAGCTTGCCGGTGCGCTCGGCGAGGTAGGCGAGGATGGCGCCCGACTCGAAGACCGCGAAGTCGCCGTTGTCGTGGTCGACGATCGTCGGGATGCGGCCGTTCGGGTTGAGCGCCGTGTACCAGTCCTCCTTCTGCTCGTTCGTCTGCAGCGCGATCGGGCGGACGGTGTACGGCAGCTCCATCTCCTCGAGCGCGATCGACACCTTCCAGCCGTTCGGGGTCGCCGCGGTGAACAGCTCGATCATGGGGTCTCCTCTCGTTTCAGCCGGCCTCAGCCGAGCTTGTAGGTGATGAGGGCGCGCGCGCAGGACGTGCCGTCCGGTGCGGTCACGTCGACCTCGCAGTAGACGATCGACCGTCCGCGCCGGATCACGCGGCCGGTCGCGACGACGTCCTGCCCGCGCGCGGCGGCGAGAAAATTGACCGTCAGCGCGATCGTCGTCCCGCGCGGCGTGCCGTCGAGGCTCGCGCCCGACCATGCCGCGGCGGTTGCCGCCGTGTCGATCAGCGAGGAGAGCGCGCCGCCGTGGACGACGTCGGCGATCGTGGTGACGTCGTTCCGGAAGGGCAGTCGCAGCCGCACCTCGTCGAGGCCGACGTGCTCGAGCTCGATCCCGAGCAGCTTGGCGTAGGGCGAGCCGGCGATCATCCCGCGCACGATGTCTTCGTTCACCAAGAGCGACCTCACTCCGCCGGTGTCGTACGCGAAGCGCGGCGCCGACGGAAGCTTCGCGCTGACCGGCGGCACTGGCGCTCGCTCGTGCTTCGTGGAAGAACGCGGCCATGTCGGCCGCCGTGCGAAAGAGTCCGATCGTCGAGCTCTTCTGGAAGGTGCACCCGTGGGTGTACCGCGTGACGGGTGGTCGGATCGGTGGGCGGATCGCCGGCCTGCCGGTGCTGCTCCTCACCACCAAGGGACGGAAGAGCGGCCAGCCGCGGACGTGCGCGCTCACCTACATTCCCGACGACGATGCGAGCGTCGTGATCGCCTCGTACGCCGGCGAGCCGCGCCATCCCGACTGGTGGCTCAATCTTGTCGCCGACCCGCGGGCGGAGATTCAGCGCGGCGGCGAGCAGCTGCGGGTGCGGGCGCGGGAAGCGGAAGGCGAGGAGCGCGAGCGTTTCTGGAACGAGATCGTCCGGCGCCAGTCCGCCTACGCCGAATACCAGACGCGCACCTCGCGGCGCATTCCCGTCGTCGTGCTCGAGCGCGGGTAGCGCGCTGGCCGTGCGCCGCCTCGGCGCGATCAGCGCGACGCCGACTGCAGCTGCCTCGTCGCCGCCTCGAGATCGCCGAGACCGTCGTCGGCGACCTTCCTGCCGAGCAGCACCTCGAGCGGATCGCGCAGGTCGTCGACGTAGCCGAGCGCGTACGCGCCGCGCGCGTAGCCCATGAGACGGAGGAGCGGCTCGGGAAAGTCGCGCGCGATCTCCTGCGGCACGCTCAGGTACTGGTTCTCCTCCTGCCGCAGCCAGCTCACCGCGTAGGTGATGTTGAGACCGTAGCGGATCTCGTTCGACTGGTTGGCGCCGCCGCCGTGGTAGAGCGCGCCGGTGTAGAAGAGCACCGAGCCCGCCGGCATCTCCGCCGCTTCGGCGTCGGCATGGGTGAGCTGGAGGCGGTCCTCGCGGCGATGGCTGCCGGGAATGACGCGCGTCGCGCCGTTCGCCGCCGTGAAGTCGTTCATCGCCCAGATGGTGTTGCACTGCACCTCGTACCCCGGTGGGAAGGGAAAGAAATCAAAGGCCCACTGGTCGCGATGGATCTGCTGGCCGGGCTCGCCCGGACCGATCGCGATCACCTGCGTGAGGTGCAGCTGCACGCTGGTCGCGCGCGCGAGCGCCGTGCGGACCGCGTCGAGGACGAGCGGATGCATCACCACGTCCCGGCACGTGGCCGAGCGCGCGAGGAGCCCGCCCGTGCGCCGGGTGCGGCGGCCGGCGAACTCGTCGGTGCCGGGAGCGGTCGCGTCGATATGCGGCTGTAGCTCGGTGCGGACGCGGTCGAGAACGTCTTTCGGGACGAGACGCTCGACGACGGCGCAGCCTTCGCGCTCGAGGGCCGCGGCGACGTCGGCGCCGGTGGCGGTGGCGGGGAGTCTGGGGATCGGCATGGGCGCGACGCTACCGCCGCCTTCGATCCTACGTCAAGGTGGCGCGCGCTAGGGTGAGCATCCCTCGAGGCGCACGACCGAGATGTCGGTGTCACTCTGCGCGACACCGGACGTGCCCGCGACGACGATCCGGCCGTCGGCCTGCACTGCCAGCGCCTTCGCGACGTCGCTGCCCGGTCCGACGGGAATCGTCGTCATGCCGCCGCTCCCGAAGCTCGGATCGAGGCTGCCGTTCGCGAGGTAGCGCACCACGGCGAAGTTGTCGTTCGTGTTGCCCGTCCGGGTTTGCCCGGCGGCGACGAGCCTGCCGTCGGGCTGCAGGAGCAGCGCGTACGCGATGTCGTAGCCCGGATCGATCGAGGTGGTGACGACGCCCGCGGTGCCGAAGTCGGGATCGAGGGTGCCGTCGGCGAGGTAGCGCGCGAGCGCGAAGTCGCGGCCGGCACCGCGTACGGTTCCGCCCGCCGCGACGATCTTGCCGTCGGCTTGCACCACGAGACCGTCGAGGGTCTCGAACATGCTTCCGAGGTCGGTGCGGACCTTGCCGCCGGTGCCGAAGCTCGAGTCGAGACTGCCGTTGGCGTTCAGGCGAAGGAGGCCGAAGTCGTAGTTGTTTCCGCTCTCGACGGTGCCTGCCGCGATGATCTTGCCATCGGCCTGGATGGCGACCGCGTTCGGACTGTTGGAGGAGCCGATCGACGCGGTGACGATGCCGCCCACTCCGAACGTGGTGTCGAGCGTGAGGCTCGTGGTGTAGCGCAGGATCGCGAAGCTCTGGCCGGCGTAGCCCGCGACGACCAGCTTCCCGTCCGGCTGGCGGGCGATCGCGAACGCGACGTCGCTCGACGTGCCGATGTCGGTCGCGGCGGACCCATTGAAGCCGCCGTTCGCGCTGAAGCGCTGCACGTAGAACTTCGACTGCGAGCCGCCGTCGAGCGTGCTTCCCGCGATCACGATGTTGCCCCCGGGCTCCAGTAGCACGGCGTGGGCCTCGGTTCCGCCGCTGCCGAGCACCTTGCCGCCGCTGCCGAACGTCGGGTCGAGGGTGCCGTCGCTCTGATAGCGCACCAGCGCGGCCTTCCAACCCGTCGTCGTAAACACCTGGCCCACGACGACGATCTTGCCGTCCGGCAGGCTGAGGACCGCGTCCGCCTCGTCGTAGTTGAGGCCGATCGGCGTGAGGACCTTGCCGCCCGTGCCGAAGCTCGCGTCGAGCATGCCCGCCGAGCACGGCGTGCCCGTGGCCGTCGGCGTCGGCGTTCTCGTCCGCGTCGGTGTCGAAGTGCGGGTCGGCGTCGGGGTGTCCGTCGGTGTCGCGGTCTCGGTCGGTGTCGTCGTGGGGATCGGGGTCTCGGTTTCGGTCGCGGTGATGGTCGGGGTGGACGTTGGGGTGTTGGTCGCGGTGGCGGTGGCGGTTGGGGATTCCGTCGGCGTGGGCGTCGCGGTCGGCGTCGCTGTCGGCGTACCCGTTGGCGTAGCGGTCGCGCTCGGTGTCGCGGACGGAGTCGGGGTGCGCGTCGTCGAAGCGGTCGCCGTCGGCGTACGTGTCGCCGTGGGACTCGGCGTCGGTGTGCGGGTCGGCGTCCGGGTCGGTGTCGGGCACGTCGACGTCGAGCCTGCCAGCGCGAAGTAGAAGTAGCTCTCGCCGTTGCGGTTCACTTGATCGTCACTGCCGATCGCGAAGCCGTCGGTGGTCAGAGCCTGGATGCGATCCGATGTCGCGGCGAGGCCGGCAAAGTAAAGCGAGAGATCGCGCGCGGCGGCGATGCTCGCGGGGCGATGGACCGTGTGCCGCTTCGCGGCGGAGCGTACGACGACCCACGCGGGTGTGAGGCCGAGGCCGGCGATCGTCCGTCCATCGACGGCGTTGCCGACGTAGCGGCCGGACGTGCTCGCGCCGGGTGCCTCTTCCCACGCGACCCAGTAGTAGGTCTTGCCGGTGTCGTTCACCTGCGCGTTGGTGCCGACGACGAAGCCGCCGGGGCGGAGCGCCTCGATGCGGTTGGTGAGCTCGTCGCCGGCGGTGGCGGTCGGCAGCGATGCGTCGCCGGTCTCGGCGGCGAACCGCTGCACGCCGATGGCGGCGCTCTCCGCCTGCTTGACGAGGACGTACGTGGGCTCGAACTCGAGGCCGCCGACGACGCGCGCGTCGGCGCCGTTGCCGAGGTAGCTGCCGAATCGCAGGTCCGGCGTGCAGCCGTCGGCGCGGAGCGCGATCCAATGATACGTCCGGCCGCTCCCGTTCACGGCGACGTCGCTCCCGACCTCGAAGCCGTCGGGACGGAGCGCCTGAATGCGATTCACGTCGCACTTGCTCGTGAGCTCGCAGGAGAGATCGCCGGGCATCGCCGCGGTCCGCAGCACCGCCTCGCGTTGCAGCGACGCCTCGCTCGCGACCAGGACGACCTCCGGCGCGAAGGCGACGCCCGTCACGGTGCGGTTGTCGATGCCGTTACCGACGTACGATCCGGTTGCGACCTCGAGCGCGTGCCCGGAGCTCGCGATACCGACGACCGCCAGGAACGCGATCGGTGTGACGAACCGCATCTGGCGTCCTCCCCTGACGGCGGGAAGAGCAACGCATGTGCCGGAGCGCGCGATGCTCCGGCATCTGTCAGCGCGAAGCGCAGCGCCCGGCCGCTAGCTCACAATGTGACGGAGCGGCGAAATGGTGACGCGCGCGGTCCGATTCCGACCCGGCGCTTGTCGGGTGCGGCGGAGGTGTACGACGCTACGACCGGACCCGCGGCATGACCTCGCGTGCGAAGCGCTCATTGAACTCCGCGCCGCCGAAGCCCGAGATGATGTAGTGCGTGACGCCCCACTCGCGGCTCCGCCGCTGCAGCTCCGCGGCGCACTCCTCGGGCGTGCCGATCAGCGCGAGCGGCATCTTGCGCACCTGCGCCTCGTCGAGACCGAAGAGGCCGCCGATCGCGCCGGCGAAGCTGCGCGCGGCATCGGGCGAGTCGGCGAGCATCGGCACGAAGACGGTCGAGGAGAGCGTGATCCTGTCGGGGTCGCGGCCCGCCGCGCGCGCCTCGCTGCGGACGAAGTCGAGCTTCCGGCGGAACGCCTCGTCGGTGAGCTTCGCCACCTCGCTCTGCACGATCGTGCCGGCGCGGCCGGAGTCGGAGACGACGTTCACGATGTCGGCCTCGCGCGCCGCGATGCGGAGCAAGCCCTTGCCGCTGCCGCCGAGCATGATCGGTGGGTGCGGCTTCTGCACCGGCTTCGGCACGCTGATCGCGTCGTGCAGATGGTAGAACTCACCGTCGAAGGTGGCGCGCTCCTCGCTCCAGAGCGCGCGGATGATGCGCACCGCCTCGTCGAGCATGCGCAGGCGCGGCTGGATGTCGGGGAAGGGTGCCCCCATCATCTCGAACTCGGCGCGCGTCCACCCCGAGCCGAGGCCGAGGATGGCGCGGCCCTGGCTCAGATGGTCGAGCGTCGTCGTCGCCTGCGCGGTCGTGCCCGGATGGCGGAAGAGGTTGCAGAGAACGAGCGCGCCGATGCGGACGCGCGTCGTCGCGACCGCGAGTGCGCCCAGCATCGTCGTCGCTTCCCACGCCGGCATGCGATCGTCGAGGGCGCTGCCGTCGCGGTGCTCATACGCCCAGTGGTCGGGAACGTAGACGGCGGAGAAGCCCCATTCCTCGGCCTGGCGCGCCATCGCGATGATGTCGCGAGCCGGCACGCCGGCGAGCTGTAGTCCGAAATCCATCCCGGGCGTGCTATGCGCTTCGTCGACGTCAGTCAAAGAGGTGACCGATGCGACAGATGGCTCTACTCGCGGTGAGCGTGGTGCTCGCCGCCGTTGGAATCGCGTACGGCTTGTTGGCGCTCGCGGCCGAGGTGCGTGAGGTCTCGGGGCAGCTCGCCGCGCTCTCGCGCAACGTGAACAGCATCGCGGGCGACGTGACGTCGCTCGCCGACGACGTGAGCGCGATCGCCGACTCGCTCGCGTCGGACGACGACACGGAAAAAGGGCAGGCGCAAGTCGGTGCCCACTCGGGCGCCTCGACCCAGCGCCGCTCGGCCGTAGTGCGTGGAAGTGCGCGCGGGATGCGTCGGGTGCGACACACCGTGCGCGACGATGGCAACGCCCGGCGGGATCGTGTGCGTCACCCGTCGCGGGCGCGCCAGCTCACTTGCAGCGCCGCGCCTTGCCGCTCTTGGTGAAGGCGCAGCTCGGGGCCGGTCGATCACGGACGCTTGCGGCGTCCTACTTCTTTCGCTTTGAGCGCGGCGGCGACGATCGGCTTCGCCCATTCCGGAGTACGGGCGAGGTCGGTGGGATCGAGGATCGCACCGCGCCGCAGCTCCAATACCAGGGCGGGCGTCGGCGCCGCCCCGGTGGCGGGATCTCCCTCCGTGCTGTTGTCATAGACGCGCAACGACGTGAGCGCGGGCAGCAGCGCGATCAGATTCAACCGGCTGTGACGAAACCGACGGCGGATGTCGGCCTCGGGGATGTCGTGGCCGCCGCGGCGAACGCGAGCGCGGACCCGTTCGATGTGCAGCTCCGGGCTCGCCAGCCCCGCGTACCAGATGTGAACCTCGATGCCTTGCCGCGCGGCCGCCGTGAGCAGGCGCGGAATCGTGCTCCCGCCGAGCGTCGTTTCGAACGCGAAGTCCAGGCGCTCTGTGATCGCTCTCTCGAGCAGTCGACGACCCTGCTGCCAGGCAACGCCGTTCGCTTCGGCCTGCGTCAAGCCGGGGTTCGCGTCGAGAATCCTCCGTGCCGCCTCGTCCGGGTTGAAGTACTCACCGCCGAAGCTGCGGACGGCCGCGCCGCCGATGCTGCTCTTTCCCGCCCCGTTGACGCCCGCGAGAACGTGGATGCGCGGCGGGCCCGCGGCCACGCTTCAGCCGAGCTTACCGTGCACGGCGGCGCGGTCGACTCCGCGCGGCAGCACGCCGATTGCCGGCGGCGCCGGCGGCGGCACGGCCCAGCTCGGCCGGCGACGCGCCGAATGCCGCCTCCACGCCCTTGCGGGCGGCCGGCGTCTGCATGCGCGCCAACAGATCGTCGAACTCGGCGCTGAGATCGTCGAGACTACCCGTCCGTGCGTCTACCAGCGCGGAGAACTCGGCATACGAGAGGAGAACGGCCTTGGGTGCGTCGTGCCGGGTGATCGCGACCGCGCCGCTCGTGACCGCTTGGTCGAGGAGGGCGCTGAACTCGTTCTTCGCCTTGGTCGCGGCGACGGACGGCACGTCCATGAGCTCCCCGTGGCTGTTGCGAAAGGTGAGTACCATGAAATCCTCGGCTCTCCAGTGGAGCTATTATAGCCAACTTAGCTGTATTGTCTACGCAGCGAATGGCGGGGGCATTTTGCTATGGAGGGAGCACGACGATGCGATGGCAGCTCGGGCGACGCAGCAGCAACATCGAGGATCGACGCGGATTCGGTGGCGGCGGGATCGCGCTCGGCGGCGGCGGAATGGTGCTGCTCGCGATCGTCGCGATGTTCATGGGCGTCGATCCGAGTGTGATTCTGAACGGCATCGGGCAACCGCAAGCACCGTCGGGTGCGGAGGCGCCGTCGAGCGTACCGGAAGGCGACGAGCAAGCGGACTTCGTCGCGGCGATCCTCGGCGATACCGAGGACACCTGGCAGCAGATCTTTTCGCAAGGCCTCGGCACGCCGTACGAGCCGCCGCATCTGGTGCTCTTCACGGAGGCGGTGCAGTCCGCGTGCGGCTTCGGCTCAGCCGCGGTCGGGCCGTTCTACTGTCCCGCCGATCGGAAGGTGTATCTCGACCTCTCGTTCTTTCGTGACCTCGACCAGCGCTTCGGCGCGCCCGGCGAC
>JBGPIT010000237.1:0-7905 GCA_041485125.1 Binatia bacterium
GACGCCGGCTACGAGAAGCTCCGCAAGGCGGGGCTGATCTGCCTGACGCTCGACCCCAAGTACGGGGGCTTCGCCCTCCCGGCGATCGTCAACTGCGCGTACCTGGAGATGGTCTCGCGGGCCGACACGAGCCTCATGACCATCGTGGGCCTGCAAGTCGGCATCGCCGGCGACATCGAGAAGTACGGCAGCGAGGAGATCAAGCGGCGCTACCTGCCGCGGTTCGCGACGGGTGAGCTGCAAGGGGGCATGGATCTCACCGAGCCGCAGGCGGGCTCCGACCTCGGCGGCATCGTCACGCGCATCACGCGCGAAGACGGCCGCTACTTCATCCATGGTGAGAAGATCTTCATTACCAACGGCGGCGCGCCGATTCATCTCGTCCTGGCACGCTCGACCGCCACGTTCGAGCAGAGCAAAGGCACCACCCACGGACTGAGCCTGATGCTCTGTCCGGTGACCCTGCCGGACGGCACGTCGAATCGCGTTCACGTCGCGCGCATCGAGAAGAAGATGGGGCTGCATGGATCGCCCACCTGCGTGATCGCGTTCGACCACGCCGAGGCCTTCCTGCTGGGGCGCGAAGATGAAGGCTTTCGCGCCGTGCTCGATCTCATGAACCATGCGCGTCTCGGCGTGGCGGCGCAGGCGATCGGGGTCGCCGACGCCGCCTACCATTGTGCACGCGAGTACGCGGCCGAGCGCGTGCAGTTCGGCCGGCCGGTCATCGAGCAGCCGTTGGTCAAGTCGATGCTGACGCTGATGGTCATCAACATTCAGGCCGCACGCGCGTTACTCTACCGCACCTCTGCCCTGATCGACGTGACCGAGGCGATCCGGGTGTACCTGGACTCCGCGCGTGGGGCAGCCGATCCGCAGCGCGCGGCCCTCGAGCAGGAGGTCCAACACAACAACCAGCTGATTCGCTTCTTCACGCCGCTCTGTAAGTACTATGCCACCGAGATCAGCAACGACGTCACGCGCAAGGGCATTCAAGTGCACGGCGGCATCGGCTACATGGCCGAGTCGCCGGCCGGCCACTATCATTTGGACTCGATCATCACGACCCTCTACGAGGGCACCTCGGAGATCCAAGCGAGCTTCGCCCTGCGTGAGATGGCTCGCGGCGCCTTGGTCGCCACCCTCGACAACGTACGCGACGAGCTCGCGCCGCTGCGCGAGCGCCATCCGAACCTCGTCGACCTCGTACGTGAGGGCATCGACAAGTGGATCACCCCATCGATCGCGGCGCTCATGGGTGACCCGCAGTACGCGCTGCTCAACGCCAAGCGAGTATGCGAGATGGTGATCGACGTGATCGTCTCCGCGGAGCTGCTGCTGCAGGCTGATCTCTCGGAGGAGAAACGCGAGCTGGCCGCCTCGTTCGTCCACCGTCACATGCTAGCCGTCGAGATGAACGCACGGCGCATCAGCAGCGGCGACGCCTCGCGCATCAAGCGCTACGACAAGATCCTCGGCCTCTAGTGTCCCGATTCCGAAGTTCGCCACCTAATTCCGCGGCTCTCGCGGACTTAGGCAACGAACTTCGGAACCGGGACACTAGCGACGGAAACCCAGTCGACGCTGCGCGTCCGGACAGCTGCACGCAGCGAGCGCGGCCAAGAGGGGCTGCGCCGGCGGGCGGACGTCAGCCCGCGAGCGCGCTCCGGAAGCGTCGACTATCCTCGCGTGGGGCGACCGGCTCTGCCCGCTCGCGAAGCTTGAAAACGCGCCCGGATGGCTCGATGGTGCGGTGGAGGAGAGCGAGCCGTGTTTGAGAACGTCCCGAGCCGCACGGCCGAAGCCGTCTGCCTGATGCGGGCCTTCGAGCACGCGCGCCCGAAGGGGCCGCGCGTCGTCGACGACCCCTACGCCCACTGGTTCCTGCGACCGCTGGCGCGCGCCGCCGTCGCCTACGAGGGCGCGGGCCCGGATCTCGGGCGCTACACCGACTGGGCGACGGATGGTCTGCTGCAGTTCGTCCTCGCCCGTCATCGCTACATGGACGATGCGCTCGCACGCGCACTGCGCGGGAAGGTCGAGCAGGTCGTCCTGCTCGGCGCGGGATATGACATGCGGGCCTACCGCTTCGCGAAGGCGCTGCGCGAGCGGCCGCTCTTCGAGATCGACCACCCGGCCACGAGCGGCCGCAAGGCCGGCATCGTCGCCCGGCACGCCGAGGAGTTGCCGCCGGCCGAAGTGCGCCGTGTCGCGGTAGACTTCGAGACCCAGTCCTTCCGCGATGAGTTGCGCAAGGCCGGCTTCCGCGAGCGCCGCAAGACTTTCTTCGTGTGGGAAGGCGTCTCGATGTACCTGACGCGCACCGCGGTAAAAAAGACGCTCGAGATTTTGCGCGCCATGAGCGCTCCCGGTTCGCAGGTGGTCATGGATCTCTGGTTCCTGCCCGACGAGCACGACCTGAGATCGGCGGCGCGGCGCTTCTCCTCGAACTTGCTGGCTCTTCTCGGCGAGCCCGTGACCTTCGGCCTGCACCCCGAGGACGCCGGGCCGTTCTTCGACCGCCTCGGCTTCCGCCTGCAGGACGTCGCCGACGCCGGCGTTCTGCGGCACCGCTACTTCACGCCGACGACGCACATCTATCCGACCAACTACGTCGTCTGCGCCGTCACGCGGCCCGGGCGTCTGCTGCGCCGATCGGGGCGCCGCGGGTCGAGATCGCGCGCCGTTCGACGAGAGCGCTCGATATGAAAGGCGATGCGCAAGCGGTGAAGATCTTCGCCGACGCCGACGGGCATGACCCGGAGTTCTACCAACTCGTGCGTAGCCTCGATGCCTATCGCAATTCGATCACAACTCGATCGACTCAAAGACCGATAGCCTCGGCGGACGGCTGTGCTTGAAGGGCGTTGCCCTCCGTTGACAGCGACCCGAGTGCAATACCAACTAACACCGCTACTGACACCAGCGTCGCGCGCAAGGCGTAAGTCAGCGTCCCCGACGGGATTCCCACGCCATTCTGCCTTGATGTTCCGATCGTCGGAACGGTCAAGGCCGTCGCGTGAACGGTGCCGCACCCCCGACGCCCAACTCAGCTTCCCACGCACACATACGACCCGCCGCCCTCATAGCAAGACTCGTTTTGGGTTGCAGCATTCGGTGGGCCCGCAAACGGTCGACGCGGCTTCAGAAGGGCAAGGGGTTTGACGGGCAGAGCTGGATCGGAAGGGCGTGCGCTTAAGTCCCGGGCTCTCGCACACGGCAGGCGGGGGTATGTCTATTCGAATACCAGCGCTAGCGACATTCGTTGGCCACCCGAGCTAGCTGACGAACATCTACTCACCCCGGGTCCTCGCGTTGGTGGGTTCGGCGCGCGCGGCTTCTCCCTCCCTTGCCGCGTCCCTCGAACCCCGAGTCGGCCGCTGGCCCCCTCGGCCCGGGCCACCGGAGTGTTTCGTTCGACCGGAACGGCCCCCGGGGCCGCCTCCGGCGAAATCGCCGTCGGGACCACCCGATGGGCTGACGTGCAGCTTCACGTGATCCATCACGCGCGTGCAGGCGGCCTTGAACCTGTCCTCGAGCGCGCCCGTATTCTCGCCGGGCACCTGTACGATTCGCCGCCACGCCTCCCGCGCTTCTTCGACGGCTTTGCCGGCGGCACGCCACTTCGCGTCGTCGGGGCGAACACCCATCGCATTGCTCGCGAGCGCCGATCGCAGCCGGTCCGCGAGCAGCTCGGTGGCGGACTTGTCCGTCGCCGCGACGCGCATTTCTTCCCTGCCGAGGGACTCGACCTTCGAGATGAGCCTTTCCATGCGCTCACCGATCGCGGCAGGATCGAGGTCCGTGCCAGCGAACGCGGCCGGCGACCGCGAGACCAGCGCGGCAAGGGCGGCCGTCCATCGTTCGTGCAACGCCGTCGCACCAGCCCCCTCGACGTGCGGCGCGTTCAAGATCGTCGTCCGCAGCGTTTGCACCTGAGCGGCGAGATCGCTCGGCGCCTCTTCGAGCGCGGCGAGGCTTTCCAGCGCGACCACCAGCGCCTCGCGCTCAGCAAGCTGTTCAGCGGCGGCGACCTTGTGCCGATTGTGGTACCGCTCGAAGAACTTGTCCGCGGCTGAACGGAACCGGTTCCACACGACTTCGCTCTTGTCGTGGCGGACCGGGCCGACGGCCTTCCATTCGGCTTGCAGTTTCTTCACCTCGGAGGCGGCGGTGTCCCACTCCGTCGATTCCGTCAACTGTTCCGCCCGCTCGCACAGGGCTTCCTTGCGCGCCAGGCTCTCGTTCCACTCCTCCTTCTTGGAGCTCAGAGCGTCGCGGCGACGGGTGAAGAAAGTATTGCACGCGGCGCGGAAGCGCTGCGCCAGATTGCGCGCCGGATCGCCCGGCACCGGCCCGGTGTCCTCCCAGGCTTTCTGCAGCTCCTGGAAGCGTGCGGCCGTCTTGCTCCAGTCGGTCGAGTCGGCCAGCGCTTCCGCCTGCGCGATGAGCGCGGCCTTGGCGGCGAGGTTCGTGCTTCGCTCCTGTCGTACCTGGGCGAAGTAGATCTCGCAGCGGCCGCGGATGAAGTCGATCGCCGTCTTGAACCGATCCCATAACCGCTGCGCGCTGTGGTGCGGCGCGTCCGCAACCTTCTGCCATCGCGACTGGAGCTCGCGCAGCGCTTTCGCCGTGGCCGCCAAATCGCTCGCCGCGCCCACCTCTTCTTCGGCCTTCAGCGACGCGACGATGGCTTCCGCCATCCCGATGAGCTCTTCTTGCGGCTGGACGTTGGCAAACCTATGCCACTCGTCCAGGTCGCGCAGCGTGTTCACGCGACGTGCGATCTGGTCCTGCAACGTGCGCAGGGCCGCAAGGGCTTCACCCTTTCCTTTCGTCGTCTCACCCTTGCCCACGTTCTCGACGGCGGTCGTGATGTCGCGCAGTAGTCGTTCGCCTTCACGCAAGGTGACCGTGCCCGATTCGGCCGTGCGCGTGGCTCGGGCCACCAACCGCGCGAGCTTCGCGACCTGATCCAGTGTGGCCTTCGCCACGGCGTCGCGCGCCGCCGTCTCACGCGCCTCGAACACGTTTGAGACGACGGCCAGGCGCTCCAGTAGATCGGCGGCCGGCCGCGACGCATCGTTCAGCGTGGCCGCCAGCCCCCGCGCTTCGCGCGATAGCGCCCGCCAACGGTCGGCGGCACCTTTCGCTTCCTGGGTCGAAAGGGACTCTGCCTCGGTGACGAGGGCCTCGAGCGCGGACCGGACTTCCTGGAGTGCGGTGCCGAGCGCGAGACGTTTCCGGCAGGCCTTCGCAGTCGCTGCGAATCGCGCCGCGAGTTGCTCGACTTCGCGCTCGTAGCCGACGAGCGGTGTGAGCTGGGCCCACTCCTCTTCGATGGAGCTCAGTTGTTCGAGGACGTTCTCGCCTTCGATCGTTTCGATGCGCCGGCAGAGTGCCTCGCGGCTCGCCAGACATTCGCCGCGCTGGCGTGTCTCTTCAAGGGCGGCAGCGATCTCGCTTCGGCGCTGGGTCATGCGCAGGCGCGCAGCATCGGCGCCCGCGCCGAATCGCCGCGTTGCCGCCGCGTCCGTGCTCGCCAGCGTGTCCCAGGCGGCACTGAGGCGCGCAAGATCCGCCGCGATGCGATCGGGATCGGTGACGTCCGTGAGGCTCTCGACGGCGGCACACAACGACGCTTCGTGCTTTCGCCGCTCCTCTTCGGCGACGCGACGGGCATTGTCCGTATCTTCGATTGCCTGCAGCATCATCTTCGCGCGCCGAGCGACGGCTTTCTGCTGCGTGCGTGCTTCGATGGTCCTGAGGAGGGCCGCGTCCGAGCCGGGCGTCGGTCCGCCAGCCACCACGCGATCGAACGCGGCCAGCGCAACCTCCCTGTGCTCGCTGTTCAGCGCGGTAGCGAGCAGCTCGTCGGCCGAGCCCAGGCGGGCCACAGCGGCGAGCGCCGTGCTCTCCACTTTCGCCTGACGGGCAACGCCGCCGAGCGCACGTTGATCCGTCAATCTCGCGAGTGCGATCCCGCGGACGTCATCGGCAGCCGTGCTCTTCGCGATCACCGACACGCGCCGGACGTCCGACAACAGGCCGGCGGCTGTCGCGGCGTCGGGATTCGACGCGTCGAGGGCCAGCGCGAGCAATCGATCCGCCGCGGCATCCTGCACGCCCCGGTCGGTATCAGATGTGGTCACGCGCCCCAGAACGACCGGGTCGACGACCTTCGCAAGGGCCGCCGTCCGGACCTCGGCATCGGGGTCGTGCTCCGCAAGTGCCGCGAGCTCGATGGCGTCACCCAGCTCGGAGATCGCCTGCAGTCGAACGACGGGGTCGGAGTGCTTCCAGCGGGGTTGCGGCTTGAGTCTGTCGAGAATTCCCATGGGAGGACTAGACGCCTTTGGCTTCAGTGAGTGACCGCCCTGCGTAGCACGGGCCCTCCGCCCCTGACCATCGGGTCGTCGCGATCCACATCGCCGGGCGGGGCACCCCCCGCCTGCCGCCGCCGCCTCAACGCGAGCAACCAATTTCAGGGCGTCCGAACGAGAGGACCCAGAGTCAGCGTCCCCGACGGGATTCGAACCCGTGTTACCGGCGTGAAAGGCCGGTGTCCTAGGCCGAGCTAGACGACGGGGACAGCGGGTGCGCGTGCTCGCGAGGTCGACGGCGTCGATGGTGGCTCGTCGCTGTGCTGCCGCGCGTGGACGGACGGGCTTCTATCAGCGCCCTCTCTGAGCCGCAAACAACGGCGCCGTCTCACCGGCCTCGCCGCACCCCGGCAACGTGATTGACGCGACCACACGACACGCTAAGCAGTCGCGATGATCACTCTGTCGCCGGCGGTGCAGACGATCCTCCTTCTCGTTGCTTCCAACGTTTTCATGACCGTCGCCTGGTACGGGCATCTCAAGCATCTCCGCGCCGCGCCCCTCGTCGTCGCGGTCCTCGTGAGCTGGTTGATCGCGCTCGCGGAGTACGCGCTGCAGGTACCGGCGAACCGGATCGGCTACGGACGCTTCACCCTGGCGCAGCTCAAGGTGATGCAGGAGATCATCACCATGACGGTGTTCGCGGGTTACGCGCTGTTCTGGGCGGGCGAGGCGTTGCGGTGGAACTACCTCGCCGCGGGCGGCTGCCTGGCCGCGGCGGCACTCTTCATGTTTCGCGCCTGACGATCGCAGCGACACGGCGGGGCTGGCGGCGGCTCCAACGACGAAAGCAGCACTCCGGCGTGCGCGATCAACATGCGCGGGTCGCGCACGCCGCTCGGGTCGAAGCGCTGCGCCGAGCCGTCGCAGCGGCCGGGATCGCCAGGAAGGTGCCGCGGCATTCCGTCGCCGTGCTCGGTCGCGTCTTCGGCGCACCCGAGGCGCGCGAGCAGCGACGCGATCCCGAACTCGCCGGTCCAATCGTAGGGCTGGTGCGCGTCGCGCGGGGAGACGACCCGCGTGCCATGCTCGTCGAAGTAGAGGGGCTCGTTGGTGTCGACGGCATAGAACCTCGCCCAGCATCCGGCCGCGATCGCCGAGCGCGCGAGCCACGCGACGGCGTCGGGAATGGGCGCGCAGTAGCGATCATCGCCGGTCGTGGCCGCGAGCTCGAGCAGGGCGTCGATCGCGAGCCGGGATTCCCACGATGCGAGCGCGACACCCTCGAAGTGACGGGCCGGGGCTGGTCGGCCCTCGGCATCGTACTGCTGCGCCCACCCGGCCTGTGGTGCGGGGGCACGGACGGCGGCGAGCCAGTCACCCCCGCGGCGTGCGGCCGCGGTGAGATCGGGTCTTCCGAGGAGCTGCCCGCCACGAAGGAGCGTCGTGATCGCCTGGGTCGTCGCGCCGTCGTTCAAGGTTGGAAGATCCTCGAACGTCGGCCAGATGTGCTTCCATGCGGGCCGCCACAGAAGCGGCCAGGCACCGTTCGGAAGCTGGGTCCGCTGCAACAATGCGAGGC
>JBGPIT010000238.1:0-7889 GCA_041485125.1 Binatia bacterium
AGTGTTTCGGCACGAAATAGCGCCACGCAGGATGCGCGGGTTCGATCGATTTTCACCCACGCGGGAGGATTGCTATACCCGGGCCGGTGAACCAGAGCGCGGAGCGCATCACCACGCTCGGCTACGTCGTCCAGCAGCGCGTACCTCCACTGATCGGCGTGGCTACCGACCGTCATTTGCTCGCCGGCCTCGGGCGAGCGAACCGCTCACGGCGCGGCATCCTGCGGGTGTCGAGCTTCCCTGGGGACGTCCTCGCGGTGGGACGGTGGCATCTCGCGCCGCCGTCGGCGTCCGATGCCGGCGACGCGCTCGTTCGGCGCCTCACCGGCGGCCGCGCGCTCGCGCTCGGCGACGGCTACGTCGGAATCTCGCTACTGCTGCCCCATCGGTCGGCGCTTTTTGCCGACGATCCGCTCGCCCTCGCGCCGTTCCAGGTGCCGAATCGCTACGTCCGTGGTCTCTTGCGCGCGCTCAAGACCTTCGGTCTCGCGGCGTTCTATCCCGGCCGCGATCTCGTCACCGTGAACCGGCGGCCGATCGCGGCGGTTTCCTTCGAGACCGACGATGAGGGCCGGCTTCTCTTCGAGGCGGTGCTGGCGGTCGACCGGCCGCTCGGCGCCGTGGTGCAGCTCCTCGACCGGTGGGACGCGGGCGGTGTGATCAAGGCCGATCTGCTCGCGCTCGAGACCGGGACCTGCCTGCGGGACGAGATCGGCGAGAGCCTTGCGGTCGAGGATCTCGCGCCGTTGCTGCGCGACGCCTACGCCGAACAATACGGGATCAGTATCGAGGACAGCCCGCTCTCGCCGCTCGAGGAGCAAGCGATCACCGCGCTCGCCGCGCGCGACGGTCGGGCGTGGATCCACGCCCGCCAACCGCGGCCGGACCTGCCCCTCACCGCGTCCTCGGGCATCCAGACGGGGGTGCTCGAGGCGCACTTCGCGCTCGAGCAGGAGCGGTTCATCAAGGAGATCCTCTTCGCGGGCGACTTCATCGCGAACTCCCCCGCGATCGCCGCACTCGAGTACCGCCTGCGGCTCTGCCCGGCCGAGCGCGGCGCGATCGCGCGGGTGGTCGACGGGGTGTTCGAGGACCCGGCCAACTATCTCCTCGGGGTCGGCCGCTTGCGAACGGTCGCGGACACGATCGTGAAGGCGCTGCCGACGTGAGCGCCGATGATCCGGCCGAAGACGGCTCGCTCGTTGCGGATCTCGAATCGGATGACGTCGACCGCCAGCGCGCCGCGCTCGAGCGCCTGATCGCCGCGCCGCGACCGCTCTCCGCACCGCTCGTGAGCGCGCTCGTCCGCTGCGTCGGCGCGGTGCCGAAGGCAGTACAGCGCCGCGCCGCCGACGCGCTGCGGTCGTGCGACGCCGGCGGCCGCCCGGACGTGGTAGCCGCGCTCCGGCAGGCGGTGAACGAGGGCGACCCTCGGCGCCGATGGGGCGCGACCTTCGCGCTCGCGCAGCTCGGGCTCGTCGATCCTTCGCTCGTCACCGCGCTGGTCGAGGCGATGGCGAGTCCGGACGGCGACCAGCGCTGGGCCGCCGCGTCGATCATCATCTCCTGCGGCCGTGCGTCGCCCGATGAGGTCGTGCCGGCGTTGCTCGCGAGCCTCGGCTCCGGCAGCGCGCCGCTCCGGAAGATGACGCTCTACGTGTTGCGCGACCTCGCGCCCGGCACCGCCGACGTGGCCGCAGCGGTGATCGACGCGCTCCGCGATCCGGACGTCGGCGTGCGTCTGGCGGCGCTGTCCGGCCTCTGCCGCCTCGACCCGATTCCGCAGACCGCGTGCGACCTCGTGCTCGCCATGCTGCGCGATGATCCGGATCCGGGGCTCCGGCGCGCGGCGACGACCGCGCTCGGCGACGTCGGCCGCGGGGTCGATGCCGTCCGCGCGGTGCTCGCCGTGGCCGTGGAGTCGGACGACGCGGGCCTGCGCCGTGCCGCGGAGGTGGCGCGCCGCCGGCTCGACGCGCCGCCGCCGGCCCGGCGCTGAACGCTAGGCGCTCAGCGGCCGCTGCGCCAGTGATGCGCGTGCTCGATCGCGACGCGCACGACCGGATGCGACGGTCCGTCGAGGTCCATCGCGCGGTACTGCGGGTACTTCGCCCGCAGCAAGGCGAGCGCGGTGTCGCGCTCGGCGGCGTCGGTGACGACCGACGCGGTGCCGTGGACGAGCACGTATGCGAGCCGCGTCCAATCCTCGCCGTACTCGTCGGCGACGATCGACACGCGCGGATTCTCTGCGATGTTGCGCATGCGCTTCAGCGCGGTGCCGGCGTGTCGCTTCGGCTTCGCGTCGATCACGAAGTAGAGCACCTCGGAATCTCCGAGGGCGAAGCAGAGCGGGACGACGTGCGGGATGCCGGCGCGATCGGCGGTGGCGAGATGGGCGACGCGACGCTCGGTGAGAAACGCGCGCGCACTCTCGCTGAGCGTCGGCACCGCTAACCGGCGGACGTCTGGAGATCCCGCGGGCGGGCCGGTAGCAGATCCGCGATCCAAGGCTCCTCGTCCTCGAGACGGGTCTCGCCGTGGAACTCCGCCTGCGCCTCGACCTGGAACGCCTGTGCCATGCCCTGGTAGCGCGGTGAGAAGTGAAAGACCTCGAGCCGGCGGACCCCGGCGGCGCGCGCGAGGAAGCCCGCGTGGCGTGCGGTCAGGTGATGGCGCTTGTCGGCCTCGTCGCGGTCGGCGTCGAGGAAGCGCGCTTCGCAGTAGAAGAGATCGGCGTCGCGCGCGAGCGCCACGATGCGGCTCGCATTCTCGGGATCGAAGCGCGTGTCGACGACGTAGGCGATGCGCTGGCCTGGTTGATCGACGATGAGCGCCTTGGCGAGCTCCCCGGCGGCGAGCTCCACGGTGCCGCCGGCGCCGCGGATGCTGATCGGCTCATCGTCGCGGCCGTCACGGAGCGCGGCCTTCAGCCGCGACAGCCACGGCCCCGGCTCCCAGCCGTTGGCGGCGAGGACGTCGGTCCGCACGTTCAGATGCCGTGGCTCGCTGACGCGGAACGCGAGGCAGGGGATGCGGTGATCCAAGACCGTCGTCTCGATGCGGAACGCCTGCCCCTCGACGAGGACGTGCGGCGCGGCGACGACGTCCCCCTGCGGCTCGCGTGCGAACCCGGTCGAGGCGCGGAAGGACGCCCGGCATAGACGGTCCGCGTGGCGCTCGACGACGTTGATGCGGAAGCTATAGGTCTCGGTGAGATTCCATGAATAGCCGGCGAGCTTGCCGGTCACATTGTCGATCAGGCCGGGCGGGCCGCAGAAGGTGAGCTCACGGTCGCGGGGAAGCGTCAGCCGGAGCAACTGATCGAACCCCATGAAGTGGTCCATGTGCGTGTGGGATACGCAGACGTGCGTAAGCCGCAGGCAATGACCGGGGCTCAGGCGGTCGATGCGACCGAGGTCGAACAGCAGGGCGTCCCCCTGCCAGCGCAACGCGACGTAGAGCGCCGGGTCCTGGAACGGGCCGTTGACGAGGTTGGCGCGGAAGCTCGATTTCACCCGGCGCATCCTATCCAAAGGAGGGGTGCGGGGCGAATGAGCGGGGACGGGACTGCGGGATCGAGGGTTGAGCCGGACGGGCACCATCGGGGCACCTGTCCGGCTTGCTACGGCAGAGTGATCAGATCGAAATCGGAACGGTGCTAGCGACGGCTGTTGCTGGCGCGGCGCTTGCCGTTCCGCGACACCGTGTTCGGGCCTTCGTACGCGTCGAGGCCCTCGTTCAGCAACGCGAGCACTAACGCGCGCATGCGGATGTTCAGCGTGCGTGCGACGTCACGGATCTCGTTCATCGTCTTTCCCGGCAATCGGACCGCGAGCAACGCCGTTTCCGTGGCGGCGCGCTGCTTGAGGTCCGCGAGTTTGAGCTTTCGCTCCTTCGTTGCTTCCTCTCTCATTCGTGAATCCTCCCCGACCTCTGAAACCTGATTGGAGTCTCGACGCGAAAAATGTCCTTGCAAAAAGGGGGTCTGGCAGCGCGACTACAACTTAAGTCTTATCTTGTGGACGCTACACCTGTCAACACTGTTTGGTATATGGAAATTCACTAACGGGCATTGAGGGGTGATGTGAACGGCAGTGCTTCCTACGGAGATGCTCGATGCTTGGCTGCGGCCCGTGCGATCGAGCCCGACGCGTTTCTACTTGCGGAGACCGGCTTAGTGCACAGCAGGTGCGACAGCGCTCGGTCTGACGACCCCGACTGAGCCTGCCCCCACTCGCTCCTGCGCCGGAGCTTCGCGCGTGTCGGATCGCGGCGGGGGCGCGAGCACCGCCACGACCGCCATCGCGACCAGCAGCTGGCAAATCCACCCGATGAGGCAAACGGCGACCGCACGCATCGTGCTCGCGTAGTCGAGCGCCTGCCGGACCGCGATGACCATGGCGGCGATCATCCAGACTTGCGCGACCACGAACACGACCGAGCGAATCCGGGGCATCACGGCGAGTAGCATGATAATGCCGGGACCGGCCGCGAAGCCGAGCGTACGCAGCAGCTGACCCAAGTCGGCACGTGTCGCCGGCTCCGGCAGGACGCGGGTGCCGATGACGTAGGTGAGCGAGGCCCAGATCACCCAGCCGATCATGGCGGCGACCATGCTCGCGACGAGATGCGTGAAGGAGAGACCGAGCTCCGCCGCGCCGGCGGCGACACCGTAGAGCGCGACCACACCGAGCGACTGCCACAGGGCAGCTCGGTCGTGCTCGACCTCTTCGTAGATGGCCGGATCGAGCCTGGCGGCGCCGATCACACGTTCGACGAACGTGCTCATCGGGCCCCTGACCGGGCGATCATCCCGGCGGCCAACCGAGCGCGCGGCCTCCCAGCACGTGTAGGTGGAGATGGAAGACGCTCTGGCCTGCCCCGGCGCCGCAGTTCACGACGGTGCGAAAGTCGCGGAGGCCCGCTTCGCGCGCGACCTGGGCGGCGACGCGATTCAGATGTCCGACCAGCGCGTCGTCCGCGGCTGTCAGGTCGGCGAGCGTCGCGATGTGCTTGCGCGGGAGGACCAGGAGATGGGTCGGCGCGGCGGGATTGATGTCGCGGATCGCGATCGCGTGCTCGTCGTCGTGCACGCGCTCCGCCCTTGCCTCACCGGAACAGATCCGACAAAAGAGGCAGTCGGCCATGCGCCCCGCATAACGGGTTTGGCATTCCGCCGCAACTCGGGTGCCGCTCAGAACGATCGATGGATTTCAGCTTCACACCCGAGCAAGAGCTGCTGCGTCGCACCGCGCGCGAGCTGCTCACCGCGACCGCGCCCATGCAGGTCGTGCGGTCGCTCATGCGGTCCGAGCGCGGCAGCGACGTCGATCATTGGCGCCGCATGGCGGAGCTCGGCTGGCAGGGTCTGCTCTTCCCGGAGGAGTACGGCGGCGCCGCGCTCTCGCTGCTCGAGCTCGCGATCATCCTCGAGGAGATGGGCCGCGTCGTCCTGCCGAGCCCGTTCCTCGGTACCGTCGTCGCCGGGCTCGCGCTCGTGCATGCGGGCAGCGACGCGCAACGCCGGCGCTGGCTGCCGGGAATCTGCGACGGCTCGGTCGTCGCCTCACTCGCGCTCGTCGAGGACGGCGCGAGCTTCGCACCGGCCGACGTCGCGTCGACGGCGACGCGCGCGGACGGCGGCTGGGTCCTCGCCGGAAGCAAGCGCTTCGTCGCCGACGCGGCGATCGCGAATGTGGTGGTCGCCGTCGTGCGGATCGCGGACGGCGGTGACGACGCGCCCGCGCGCGGCGGTTCGGCAGCCGGCGATCGTGCCACTCGCGATCCACGCGGTTTCGCGGTCGCGACGATCGAGCGCGCCGCGATCCGCGCGCTGACCCCGACCGACACCGTCGACGCCACACGCAGGGTCGCCACCGTCGGCCTCGACGGCATCCGCCTCGCGAGCGCGGAGGTTGCGCCCTGCGACGCCGCCGCCCTGGCGACGGTCCTCGACCAGGCCAGGGTCGCGACCGCCGCCGAGATGTGCGGCGGCGCCGAGCGCGTCCTCGAGCTCACCGTCGACTACGCCAAGGTGCGCGAGCAGTTCGGACGGCCGATCGGCAGCTTCCAGGCGATCCAGCACAAATGCGCCGACATGTCGGTCGCGGTGGAGTGCGCGAAGGCCGCGACCTACTACGCCGCGTGGGCCGCTGCCGAGCGCGCCGACGACGTCGCGATCGCCGCAGCGGGCGCGAAGGCCCTCGCGAGCGACACCTACCGCGACGTCACCACCCAGAGCGTGCAGATCCACGGCGGTATCGGGTTCACCTGGGAGCACGACCTGCACATCTACTTCAAACGGGCGATGTCGACGGAGGCCGCGTTCGGCGACGCCACGTTCAACCGCGAGCTGGTCGCGCAACGTCTCGGTCTCTAAGCGCGATACGGAGGTTCAACCATGGCACGACATCCGGTTCGATTCGGCATCCAGACGGGGCAGCAGAGCGTCGAGTGGTCGCAGCTCCTCGATCTTTGGCAGAAGGCCGACGCGTGGGGCTACGACTCGCTCTGGGCCTTCGATCACTTCTACCCAATCTTCGTCGATCCCCAAGGCCCGTGCCTGGAAGGCTGGACGCTGCTCGCCGCGCTCTCGCAAGCGACACGCCGTGCGCGCATCGGGCACCTGGTGACCGGGAACACGTATCGCAACCCGTGCGTGCTCGCGAAGATGGCGGCGACCCTCGACCACGTGAGCGGCGGCCGCTTGAACCTCGGCATCGGCGCCGGCTGGTTCGAGCTCGAGCACAAGAGCTTCGGCATCGACTTCAAGACGGTCGGCGGCCGCCTCGGCGCGCTCGACGAGTCGTGCGAGATCATCCGCGGCATGTTCACCCAGGAGAAGACCACAGTGCACGGCAAGCACTACACCGTGACCGACGCGATGTGCCTGCCGAAACCGATCCAACGGCCGCATCCGCCGATCATGATCGGCGGCACCGGGCAGAAAGTGCTCTTGAAGCTCGTCGCCAAGCACGCCGACATGTGGAACGCGACCAACGGCGCCGAGGAGATGCGCGGCCACATCGACGTAATCAAGCGCCACGGCGAGACGGTCGGCCGCGACACCGATGCGATCGAGAAGACGGTGATGATGCCGCTCGTCTACAACGCGCCGCGCGAGCGGCAGGAGTTCGTCACCAACCTCATCGTACACATGCGGGCCAACGCACCGTCGGGCGCACGGACGATCACTCCGGAGATGGCGCGCAAAGAGATCATGATCGGCAACAAGCAGGAGTGCCTCGACACGATCGAGCGCTACGTGAAGGCCGGCGTCACGCACTTCATCTTCATGTGCTTCGCGCCGTATTTCGTCGACGAGATCCAGGCGTTCGCCGAAGAGGTGATTCCGGCGGCGCGATAGCGGCGCCCGCGCCCGGCGCAGGCCGGGCGCGAGTCGCGACGCCTCCACGAATCCGTCAGGCCGCCGCCTCGGCGCGCCGCATGTCGGCTTCCATGATCGACAGCACCATCGCGAGGACGTGGGCCGGCGCTTTCTCCGGTGAGCCCGCGTCGAAGGGCGGCTGCGGGTCGTACTCGATGCCGAGCTGGATTCCTTGCGCCAGATCGTCGCCCGCGATCAGCTGCACCAGCCGAAGCGCCATGTCGATCCCGGACGAAACGCCCGCCGCGGTGACGATCTTGCCGGAGCGCACGACGCGCTCGGAGGTCGGCTCCGCGCCGAGGCTCCGTAGCACCTCGCGCGCCGCGAAGTGCGTGGTCGCGGGGACGCCCTTCAAGAGCCCGGCGGCGCCGAGAATGAGCGCGCCCGTGCAGACCGACGTCGTCCACTGCGTGGTCGCGTCGATGGCGCGCACCCACGCGAGCAGACGCTCGTTCCGCCGCACCTTCACGTCGCCCGGTCCGCCGGGAAGGAGGAGGATGTC
>JBGPIT010000239.1:0-7877 GCA_041485125.1 Binatia bacterium
ACACGAATACGATGTCGGTGGACTTCGGGAAGCTCACGCTCATCCAGACACTGACGGACACCACTGACACGCCCGTGCACACGATGCGCAAGCCGCAGGCGGTCGTCGTGAGCCCGGTGGACTACGCCCACGTCTACGTCGTGACCAACGCGGACGACTCGGTCGTGGTGTTCAGCCGCGAGACCGATGACATGTCGGCGAACTTCGGGAAGCTCACCTTCCTCCAGGTGCAGCAGCAGGCGCCCGGCAGCTGCGACACGATGGCTGGTATCTGCGGCCTCAACAACGCGAGATACCTGGCCTTCTCACCTGATGGGGACTCCCTCTACGCGGCCGGGACCAAGGGCGACGCCACGGCGGGCACCATCGCGGTCTTCGCCCGCGACAACGACGACATGTCCGCGAACTTCGGGAAGCTCACCTTCAAGCAGACCGTACGGAACCTCGAGAACGGCATCACTGCTCTCCATCACCCTTCCGCGATCGTCGTCAGTGGCGACGGCAATCACGTCTACGTCACGAGCCCGGGTGGCAAGTCGATCCATGCCTTCCTGCGCAATACCGGAGACGGGACGCTCACGCAGGTGGAGTTCCAGAAAGACGGAGGGATCACGAAGGGACTCAATGGAGCCTCCGGCGTCGCAATGGACTCCCCGAGCGGACGCTACGTCTACGTCACCGGCACCGGCGATGATGCGCTGTCCGTCTTCCGCCGCAGCGCGGCCACCGGGAAGCTCACGATCCTCGAGACGGTGTTCAACGTCGCGGATCTCTCGCTCCCGGGCGTCCACGATCTCATCAATCCGCAGGATGTCGTGGTCTCGCCCGACGGCAAGCACCTGTACGTGGCTTCCAGCACAGGGAACGTCCTCTCTTTCCTGATCGACATCTGCGGCGATGGCATCCGTGGCACCGACGAGCAGTGCGACGATGTCAACACAATGAGCGGCGACGGTTGCTCCTCCACGTGCCAGCTCGAGCTCTGCGCGACGCCGTTGACCGGCTGTACGACGGTTCACACCACCGCATCCCAGCAGGCGTCGCTCGCGATCAAGAACGATCCGCTGGCCGTCGACACGAAAGACCAGCTGCAGTGGAAGTGGGGCCAGGGAACGATCGCAGCGGGCGGGTACGGCGACCCTCGCCTCGACGCGACCTACGTCCTCTGCCTCTACGACGGCAGCATGGCCACGCAGCCGCTCATGAGCATTGCGGCGCCGCACGGAAACAACGACGACTGCAAGAGCGGCGACAAGTGCTGGAAGACGAGCCCGGGGCCTTCGACGGGCACGCCGCATGTGAACGTGCCGCAGGTGACGAAGTTCAAATACAGTGACAGGCTGTTCACCCCCAACGGCGTGCAGAAGGTGCAGCTGTCGACCGGTTCTGGCAACGCCTCGGTCAAGCTCAAGGGAAAGGGCATCAACCTCCAGCCGCCGGTCCTCTTTCCGGGAGGGCTCACGTCGCCGGTCACGGTGATGCTGAAGAACACCGCGAACACCGACTGCTGGAAAGCCACGTACAGCGCCCCCTTCTTGGTGAACGACGGCAGGCAGTTCAAGGCCCAGAGCGATTGAAAGCGCGCCGCGCGCCGGCGCGGTGACGCGATGGAGAGGGCGGCTCGCTCGGGCCGCCCTCTCCATCTATTGACGCCACTTTCAATCGCGAATCGATCGCGGGAGGCCCCATGCATCCCGGCACTCATGCCAAGACCAACCCGGAGAAGCCCGCATACGTGATGGCCGCGAGCGGCCACGTCGAGACGTACGGTGTGCTCGACGAGGCCTCGAACCGCGGCGCGCAGCTCTTTCGCTCGCTCGGCTTGAACGTCGGCGACGGCATCGCGATCTGCATGGAGAACCACCCGCGCTACTACGAGGTCTGTTGGGCGGCGCAACGCTCGGGCCTCTACTACACCGCGGCGAGCTCGCGGCTGACGCCGGGCGAGCTCGAGTACATCGTGAACGACTGCGACGCGAAGGTGCTGATCATGTCGAAGGCGATGGCCGAGCGCGCCGCGGCCCTCGTCGACACGACGCCGAACGTCGTCAAGCGCTACATGCTCGACGGCACGATCCCGGGCTTCGAGTCGTGGGAAGCCGCGGTCGCGGCACAGCCCGCGACGCCGATCGCTGACGAGCTCGAGGGCGCCGATCTGCTCTACTCGTCGGGGACGACCGGCCGGCCGAAGGGCGTGAAGCTCGACCTCGAGCACGCGCCGCTCGGGACGCCGAACGCGCTGTTTCTTCTGATCACCGCGATGTACGGGATGAAGCCCGAGAGCGTGTACCTCTCACCGGCGCCGCTCTACCACGCGGCGCCGCTGCGCTTTAACCTCACCACCCAGCGCGTCGGCGCGACGTGCATCATCATGGAGCACTTCGATCCCGAGGAGTTCCTGCGTCTGGTCGAGAAATACCGCGTGACGCACACACAGGTCGTGCCGACGATGTTCATCCGCATGCTGAAGCTGCCGGAGAGCGTGCGGAAGAAGTACGACCTCTCGTCACTCCAAGTCGCGATCCACGCCGCCGCGCCGTGTCCGATCCCGGTGAAGCAGCAGATGATCGAGTGGTGGGGCCCGGTGATCTACGAGTACTACGCCGGCACCGAGGGCAACGGCTTCTGCGCCATCGACTCGCAGGATTGGCTCGCGCACCAGGGCTCGGTCGGACGCGCGCTCGTCGGCAAGGCCCGTATCGTCGACGACGACGGCCACGAGCTGCCGCCCGGTGAGGCGGGCACCATCTACTTCGAAGGCGGCACGAGCTTCGAGTACCACAAGGATCCCGCCAAGACCGCGCAGAGCCGGAACGCCAAGGGCTGGTCGACGCTCGGCGACATCGGCTACGTCGACGCGGAGGGCTATCTCTTCCTCACCGACCGCAAGGCCAACATGATCATCTCGGGCGGCGTCAACATCTACCCGCAAGAGGCGGAGAACCTCCTCGTCACGCACCCCAAGGTGCAGGACGTCGCCGTCTTCGGCGTGCCGAACGAGGACTTCGGCGAGGAGGTGAAGGCCGTCGTGCAGCCCGTCGACATGGCCGCGGCGGGGCCCGTCCTCGCACAGGAGCTGATCGACTTCTGTCGCGCCAACCTCGCCGACATCAAGTGCCCGCGCTCGGTCGACTTCGAGGCGGAGCTGCCGCGCCACCCTACCGGCAAGCTCTACAAGCGCCTCCTCAAGGACCGATATTGGAAGGGCCACCAGACGCGGATCTTGTGAGTCGGCGAATGATCGCGTGCTAGGATCGCCGCATGAAACCGAGCTGCCGCCGTGTGACCGTCCGTGAAGGGTATGACGGATGGTCGCGCACCTACGACCACATTCCGAACCCGCTGGTGTTGATGGACGATCGCCACACGCTCGCCCTGCTCCGCCCGGCGGCGGGCGAGCGCGTCCTCGACGCCGGCTGCGGCACGGGACGCCACCTCGGCGCCATGCTCGCGGCGGGCAGCCGCCCGTGCGGTCTCGACTTCTCATGCGGCATGCTGCGGGTCACGCGCCGCAAGTTCCCGCGCGCCGCGGTCGCGATCGCCGACCTCGAGCAGCCGCTGCCGGTGCGTTCTCGACGGTTCGACGCCGTTCTCTGCGCGCTCGTCGGCGAGCACCTGCGCCGCCTGCCGGCGCTCTTCCGCGAGATGCACGCGGCGCTTCGTCCCGGCGGCCGCGTCGTCTTCTCGGTCTTTCATCCCGAGATGGTCGCGGCGGGGAAAGAGGCGCGCTTCGAGGATGCAGGCGTCGAGTTCCGCTTGGGCGCCGAGCACCACACCGTCGCCGACTACGCGACGATGCTCGACGATGCCGGCTTCCGCGAGGTCGGCGTCCACGAGTTCCGCGGCGACCCCGATCTCGCGACGGCCGCGCCGAACGGCGCAAAGTACGTCGGCGCGCCGATCCTTCTCGTCGTCCGCGGCGCGAAGCGCGCGTAGCGCTCCATCGCGGGTGCGGCGTAGAGCGCCCATCTCGCAAGCTGCTATAAGCGGGACGTGGCGAAGCGTCGCGAAGACGGAGCGCTGTGGCTCAGGCAGGCGGCCGACGACTTTCGGTTCGCGCGTCTCGCGGCAAGACAGAAATTCTACGCGCAGGCGTGTTTCATCTCACAACAGGTCGGCGAGAAGGCTGCAAAGGCGGTTCACTACCACCTCGGGGCTCGTCCGGTGATCGGACATTCCGTTCAGGCGCTGCTGAGGCGCCTCAATGCGCGCGCGGGTGTCACCCAGGCGCTGATCACATCCGGCGGCGAGCTCGATCAGTTCTACGTCGCGACACGTTATCCTGACGCGCTTCCAGGGATAGCGCCCGCAGATGCCTTCTCGACTGCGCAGGCGCGAGGCGCACTCACTGCCGCTGGAAGGATCTTGCGATGGGCGAGAGCTCAGCTCCGTCGCCCGCGGTAGCGGCATGGCTGGAGCGCTTGCCGACGCTCCTGCAACGCCGCGACGTCGCCGCGGTCTATCTCTTTGGCTCCTGGGCTCGTGGCGACGCGGATGCTCACAGCGACATCGACCTCATCATCGTTGCGCCATCGGCTCGCCCGTTCGTGGAGCGGTTTCGCGACTACCCCGAGCTCTTACAGGTGCCGGTCGGGATCGATCTTCTCATCTATACGCCCGAGGAATTCGCGCGAGAACGCCGCCAGAACCGTTTCGTCCGCCACGCGATCCGCGAAGCGCGGCGGCTGGTCTAACGGCGCGGTTACTTCCGCAGCACGACGGGAGTCTCGGGCTTGATCATGCGCGCGAGCTCGGAGACGTCCCAGTTGGTGAGTCGGATGCAGCCGTGCGACGCGGTGTGGCCGATGTTCGACGGCTCGGGCGTGCCGTGGATGCCGTAGTGCTCCTTGGTGAGGTCAATCCAGATCAGGCCGACGGGATTGTTCGGGCCCGGTTGAAGGACGGCCGGACGATCGCCCGACGGCGCGTCCCAGAAGAGCTTCGGGTAATAGTGGAAGCGCGGCGTACGCGCGATGTACGTGACGGCCCAGTCGCCGACCGGCAGCGGGTCGTGCGCGCTGCCGGTCGTCGCCGGATACCACGCGAGGATCTTGCCGTCGCCGTCGAGCGCCATCACGGCGCTGTCGGAGGCATCGACGACCACCGACGCCGCGGCGGGCGGCCGGCTCGCGCGTACGTTCGGCACCAGCACGACCTCGCCGGGCAGCTCGTAGCGCTTCTCGGGATTCAGCTCGAGGAGCAAGTCGGGCTTCACATGGAAGCGCTCGCCGACGGCCTCGATGCCCGACTCGTAGCCGAGGCGCGGCAGCTTCGAGCGCGCCATCATGCCGCGCGGGAGCGGCACGAACGTTCCGGTCGCGTCGGCCGTCGTCACGAGATGCGGCACGATCGCCTTGCTGCCGTCGTCGAGCGCGGCCCAGGTGGCGGCGTCGACCTCACCGGTGCGGTGGAGGCCGCGCGTCGCTTGGAACGCCGAGATCGCGCCCTTGGTGTTGCGGCCGTACTTGGCATCGATTTCGCCGACCGAGAAGCGCGCGCGGTCGAGCATGATCTGCGCGCGCAGGATCGCCTCGCGCGACGCTTCAGGCGCGACGAGCTCCCGCAGCGTCGGATCGTTGACCAGGTCGATGCGGAGCGGCGGCGCGAGCTCGACTTCGGGGGCCGCCGGCGGCTCGGGTTCGCGCGAGGCCGGACCGGAGACGTCGGGAGCGTTCGCCGGAATGCCGTTGGTGAGCGGCGGCGGTTCCGCGTCGGCGCGTAACGACCCGCGACCCGGCTCGCGCTCGACGATCGCCGAGGAAACGGTCTTCCGGTCCCGGCGTACCGCGTCGCTGCTCTCGAGCGTGCTCAGCTCGCAACCGCCGAGCGCGACGAGCAGGAGCAGGATCAACAGGCGCGTCGCGATCACGAGGCGCCGGCGGAGGTCGTCTTCACCAGAGATCTGCACTGCTCCGACGGTAAAGAAAAGTCCGCGCCTTCGCCATCGGCGAAATTCGTCAGCGCTCGGTGCCGGCAATCGCGCCGCGGAAGACGAGCCACATCGCGATCATCACCGCGACGATCGCAGCGACGAAGAGCAGGTACATGAGGCTATTCGCCACGCCGCCGCCGAACTCGAGGCCGCGGCCGCCGAAGATCGGCCCGATCACCGAGGCGATGATGTTGCCCCACGCGGTGACGATCAGCGACCATGCAACGATGCGCTGCGCCCGCGCGCTGAGCCGCAGGCGCGGCCCGACGGCCGCGACGCCGATCAGTGTGAGACCGTTCAGGATCCCTTCGAGGTGCGCCATGCGCCAGCCGCGGACGTCGCCCGGCATGGTGACGTCGAGCGAGCCGGGGATCGGCCAGAGGGCGATCTTCTCGATCAGCAGAAACGCGAACGGAAAGCCGGCGAGCATGCCCGCCAAGAAGACGAGCGCGCCATGCGCGATGAGACGCGATTGGAGGCGTGGGTCCATCGCGCCGGCCTGAGGCTCCGCGGACACCCGTCACTCCTCCCCGAAGAAGCGACGGCGGACGCCGTCGTCGGCCGGCTGCTCCGGCCCGCTGAACGGCGCGTCCGGCATGCGGGTCGCGTCCTCGGCGATCAGCGGCAGCGCGCGGGCGCGGCGCGCGTCGGCCTCGTCACCGATTTCCATGAAGAAGTCGGCAAACCAGTTGTCGACCTTGTGGATGACGCCGTAGTGGCGGTCGTGCGCCTCCGCGTACGCATCACCCGCCGCGTTCCAATCGTCGCTCGCGAGCAGGCGCTCGCTGAGCGCGTGGACGTCGCGGAGCGCGAGCGACATGCCCTCGCCCCAGGTCGGATCGCTGGTCGCGGCGGCGTCGCCGATCAGGGCGACACCGTTCCGATAAGGATGCTCGACCCACGCGTCGGCGGCGTCGAAGGTCGCGAGCGGACCGGCGGCGCGTGCCGACGCGTAGAGCGCGGGATCGACGCCGGCACGCACCGACTCCGCGATGAAGCGCTCGATCGACGCGCCGTCCGCGCCGCGCGGCGGGTCGGTGTCCTTGTGGTACGAGACGTACGCGCGCACGCGGCCGCCGCCCTGAGGGAACAGCAGCGACATCCGGCCGATCGAGGGATTGAAGAAAATGTGGCCGGTGTCGTCCGGCGCCGGCATGTCGTCGAAAAGGACGCCGGCGAAGTGCAGGCGCGCCGGATCGCGACGGCTCTCGAACCCCGCCCACTTCCGTACCACCGATGTCCGGCCGTCGACGCCGACGACGATCCGCGCCCGCACCTCCTCGACGACACCGTCCTCGCTCGCGATCGCAACCGTCGGTGAGGCGCCGGGCGTGACGCCGCGGACGCGCGCACCGCGACGGACCTCCGCGCCGGCCCGCTCGGCGGCGTCGAGGAGCACCTGCTGCATCGCCGGGTGGTAGAAGCTGAACCACGGCGCCACCTGCGGCGTCGTCTCGACGAGATTGCGGTGGACGACCCGGTTGCCGGCGAAGATCAGGTCGCTCCACGGCAGCGTGTGGCCGCAAGTCGTCGCGAGGAGGTCGAAGATCCCGAGCGCACGCGCCTCGCCGACGCCCCATGGGTGCAGGAGCTCGCCGCGGACGCGGTCGGTGAAGTGGCGTTCACGCTCGCAGACGAGCACCCGCGCACCCCGTTCGGCCATGACCTTTCCCAGTGTCGACCCACCGATGCCGCCGCCGACGGTCACGACGTCGTAGCTGCGCTCGCGCATGCGGTCGGCGCTAGCAGGCGACAGGCGAGACCGTCAATCGCGCCGAAACGGCGCATTTTTGCTTGCGACGCGGGTCCGAACCCACATAGGGTGACATGCGTCCCGGGTCCTGGTTGAAATGCCGTCGGTACCCTGTGGGCGCACCAATCACTCCAACGCAAGCAAAGACGACGTCACTCACCGCTCCCGCAGCTCGGCTCGCTCCATGAAAGT
>JBGPIT010000240.1:0-7845 GCA_041485125.1 Binatia bacterium
CGCCGCAACGTCATCGTCATCTTCATGTCGATCGAGATCATGCTGAACGCCGTGAACCTGACGTTCGTCGCCTTCGCGCGCCAGCTCGGCACCGTCGACGGGCAGGTGATCGTCTTCTTCGTCATGGTCGTCGCCGCTGCGGAGGCCGCGGTCGGCCTCGCCATCATCATCGCCGCCTTCCGCAATCGGCCGACGGTGAACGTCGACGAGCTGAACCTGCTCAAGTGGTGAGCGCCTGATGCACGACACCGCTACCGCGACCGTCACGACCACCGCGCTGCTGCGGCTGATTCCGCTCCTGCCGCTCGCGGGCTTTCTCTTCGCGGTCGCGTTCGGGGGCGCGAAGAACGCCGTCAAGATCGTCTCGCCGCTCGTGGTCGGCGTCGCGTTCGTCGTGACGGTGATCGCGGTCCTGCGGCTCCTCGGCTTGCCCGAAGGCGGACGCCTTCTCGACGACGTCTACGTTTGGATCGAGGCGCCGCCCTTCCGCGCCGACGTCGCCTTCCGTCTCGACGCGCTCTCGGCGGTGATGACGCTGATCGTGACCGGCGTCGGCTTCCTGATCCACGTCTACTCGGTCGGCTACATGGAGCACGACGAGAGCCTCTCGCGCTTCTTCGCCTATCTGAACCTCTTCATGGTCTCGATGCTGCTCCTCGTCCTCGCCGACAACCTGCTCGTGCTCTTCGTCGGTTGGGAGGGCGTCGGCCTCTGCTCCTATCTCCTGATCGGCTTTTGGTACGAGAAGGACGAGAACGCTGCCGCCGGCAAGAAGGCGTTCATCGTCAATCGGATCGGCGACGTCGGCATGGTCCTCGCGCTGCTGTTCCTCGCGTGGACGACTGCCGACGGCGGCGTGATGAGCCTCGACTTCGCCCACATCGAGTCACACGTGGGTGCGCTCGCCGGCGGCACGGCGACCGCGGTGTCGCTGCTGCTGCTCCTCGGCGCGGCCGGCAAGTCGGCGCAGCTGCCGCTCTACGTCTGGCTCCCCGACGCGATGGCGGGTCCGACACCGGTGTCGGCGCTGATCCACGCCGCGACCATGGTGACGGCCGGCATCTACATGATCGCGCGCATGCATGTCGTCTTCCAGGCGAGCCCGTTCGCGCTCGAGGTGGTCGCGATCGTCGGCGCCGCGACCGCGCTCTTCGCGGCGACGATCGCGCTCGTCCAGACCGACATCAAGAAGGTGCTCGCCTACTCGACGGTGAGCCAGCTCGGCTTCATGGTCCTGGCGCTCGGCGTCGGCGCCTTCGCGACCGCGATCTTCCACCTCATGACGCACGCCTTCTTCAAGGCCCTCCTCTTCCTCGGCGCCGGCAGCGTCATCCACGGCATGGGCGGCGAGCAGGACGTGCAGAAGATGGGTGGCCTCCGCACCAAGATGCCGGTCACGTGGTGGACCTTCCTCGTCGGTACGCTCGCGATTGCCGGCGCGCCGGGGCTCGCGGGCTTTTTCAGCAAGGACGAGATCCTCTGGCACAGCTTCGCGAGCGGGCACCAAGTGCTGTGGGCGGTCGCCGCGCTCACCGCGGCGCTCACTGCGTTCTACATGTTCCGCCTGCTCTTCCTCACGTTCTTCGGCGATCTGCGCGCCGATCCCGAGGTCGCGCACCACGTCCACGAGTCGCCGCCGGTGATGACGATCCCGCTCGTGATCCTCGCGCTGCTGTCGATCGCCGGCGGCTGGATCGGCCTGCCCGAGCACTGGCTGTGGGGCAACGTCCTCGGCCGCTTCCTCGCGCCGGTGACCGGTCATCCGCACCTCGCCGTACACGACGAGACGCTCGAGCTGGTCTTGATGCTCGTCGCGACCCTCCTCGCGTTCGCCGGCGCCGCGGTGGCGTACGTCTTCTACGTCCGCATGCCGGGCCTGCCGCAGATCCTCGCCTGGCGCTTCGCCTTCGTCTATCGCCTGCTCTACGACAAGTACCGCGTCGACGAGCTCTACGACGCGGTGTTCGTGCGGTCGTACCTCTGGGTCGCGAACTTTTTCTGGCGCGATATCGATCAGACCATCATCGACGGGGCGGTGAACGGCGCGGCCGCGACGGTCATGGTGAACGGCCAGCTCTGGCGCCGCATCCAGGACGGCGACGTGCAGCACTACGCGCTCATCTTCCTCGGCGGCGGCGTCGCGCTGCTCTCCTACTATCTCCTCACATGAGCGGACCGACCGGCAACGTCCTCCTGAGCATGATCGTGTGGACGCCGTTCCTCGGCGCGCTCCTCGTCCTGCTCGTGCCGCGCGACAATCCGGAAGGTGCGCGACGCGCCGCGCTCGCCTTCTCGCTCATCACCTTCGTGCTCTCGCTCGCGCTCTGGGCGGGCTTCCGCACCGATACCGCCGACTTCCAGTATCTCGAGCAGGTCGCGTGGATCCCCGACTTCGGCATCCAGTACCTGCTCGGCATCGACGGGGTGAGCCTCTTCCTCGTCCTGCTCACGACGTTTCTCACGCCGATCGTCGTCCTGTTCTCGTTCGGCGACATCAGCACGCGCGTGAAGGAGTACTTCTTCTTTCTGCTGATGCTCGAGACCGGCATGCTGGGCGCGTTCGTCGCGATCGATCTCTTCCTGTTCTACGTCTTCTGGGAGCTGATGCTGATCCCGATGTACTTCATCATCGGCATCTGGGGCGGCACCCGGCGGATCTACGCCTCGCTCAAGTTCCTGATCTACACCTTGACGGCGAGCCTGCTGATGCTGGTCGCGATTCTGTACCTGGTCGGCATCCACGCCCGCACGTCGCCCGTCACCTTCGACGTCCGCCTGCTCTATGACGTCGCCCTCAGCTCACGCGAGCAGCTCTGGCTCTTCACCGCATTCGCGCTCGCGTTCGCCGTGAAGGTGCCGATGTTTCCGCTCCACACCTGGCTTCCCGACGCCCACGTCGAGGCGCCGACGGGTGGCTCGGTGATCCTCGCCGGCGTGCTGCTCAAGATGGGGACGTACGGCTTCCTGCGCTTCGCGATGCCGCTTTTCCCCGACGCGGCCGCGGCGGCGACACCGCTCATCCTCGCGCTCGCCGTCATCGGCATCCTCTACGGCGCGGCGGTTGCGATGGTGCAGCCGGATCTGAAGAAGCTCGTCGCCTACTCGTCGGTCTCGCATCTCGGCTTCGTGATGCTCGGCCTCTTCGCCGTCGACTCGATCGGCGTCCAGGGTGCGATCTATCAGATGCTGAACCACGGCCTCTCGACCGGCGCGCTCTTCTTGCTCGTCGGCATGATCTACGAGCGCCGGCACACCCGCGCGATCGCCGACTTCGGCGGGCTCTGGAAGGTGGTGCCGGTCTACGCCGCGGTCTTCCTGGTCGTGATGTTCTCGTCGGTCGGTCTGCCCGGCCTGAACGGCTTCGTCGGCGAGTTCCTGATCCTGCTCGGTGCCTTCGGCACCAATCGTCTGGCGGCGATCTTCGCGACCGGCGGCCTCGTCCTCGGCGCCGTCTACATGCTCTGGATGTTCCAGCGCGTGATCTTCGGCCCGCTCCGCCACGAGGAGAACAAGCAGCTTCACGACTTGAGCCGCCGCGAGATCATGGTCCTCGCACCGGTCGTCGCGATGATCGTCATCATGGGCGTCTACCCGCGGCCGTTCCTCGCGACCATGAAGCCTTCCGTCGACGCGCTCGTCGCCCGCATGCAGGCGCGTCAGGCACGGACCGCGATGGCCGAGCACGACGCCGGCGGCGGCGCGGCACCGCGTCATGGTACCGTCGCGCCCCTCGCTGCGTGCAGCGCGAGCGCGACCACCGTATCCGGCCCCGCGGTGCCGGAATCGATTCCCGGCTGTGTGGCCGGGACGACGTCGCAGGCTGCCGAGCCCTTGTAATGACGCTCCCCGCGATCGACCTGGTCCTGCTGCTGCCGCTGATGCTCACCAGCATCCTCGCCTGCGCCTTCCTCGCCGCCGGGCTCTTCATCGATGACGACGAGGTGCTCGGCTGGGGCGCGATCGTCGGCCTCGGCGTGACCATGCTGGTCACCGTCCTCCTCGCCGGCCGCGGCGGCACGACGCTCAACGGCACCTACGCGCTCGACGGCTACGCGATCTTCTTCGACCTCTTGATTCTCGGCGCCGGCCTCATGGTCGTGCTGATGTCGATGAACTACATCGGCGAGACCGAGATCCCGCCCGGCGAGTACTACGCGCTTCTCTGCTTCGCCCTCGCCGGTATGCTGGTGATGGCGTCGGCGACGGACCTGATCGTGATCTTCCTCGGCCTCGAGGCGATGTCGATCAGCATCTACATCCTCGCCGGCTGCTGGCGGACGCAGCCGCGCTCCAACGAGGCGTCGATGAAGTATTTCCTGATGGGCGCCTTCGCGACCGGCTTCCTGCTCTACGGCATCGCGCTCGTCTACGGCGCGACCGGCGCCGTCCGTCTCGATCTCGTCGCCGAGCGCATCGCCGGTGTCACCGACCGCCGGCTGCTCCTCGCCGGCATGGCGCTTCTCCTGATCGGCTTCGGCTTCAAGGTTGCGGCCGTCCCGTTCCACATGTGGACGCCTGATGCCTACGAGGGCGCGCCGACGTCGGTGACGGCGTTGATGGCGGTCGCGGTGAAGGCAGCCGGCTTCGCGGCGTTCACCCGTGTCTTCCTCCACACCTTCGCGGCGCTGCACGCCGACTGGTCGATGCTGCTCTGGGTGATCGCCGCCGCGACCATGACCGTCGGCAACGTGCTCGCCCTGGTGCAGAAGAACATCAAGCGCATGCTCGCCTACTCGAGCATCGCGCACGCCGGCTACATCCTGGTCGCGCTCACCGCCGGCGGTTCGTTCGGCGGCGCCGCCGCGCTCTTCTATCTCTTCGGCTACGCCTTCATGAACATCGGTGCCTTCGGTGTCGTGACCGCGCTCGGCCGGCGCGGCGAGCCGAACGAGCAGATCGACGACTACGCCGGCCTCGGCTGGCGCTCGCCGCTCCTCGGCGCGACCATGGCCGTCTTCATGCTGTCGCTCACCGGCATCCCGCCGCTGGTCGGCTTCGCCGGCAAGTTCTACGTGTTCACGGCCGCCGTCCACGAGGGTTTCGTCGCCCTCGCCGTGATCGGCGTCCTGAACAGCGTGGTCTCGGCGGCGTACTACATCCGGGTCGTGGTCATGATGTACATGACCCCCGCGTCGCGAGACGCCGGCCGCGCCGTGAGCCGGCCGTACCTGCTCACGTCGATCGTGGTGTCGGCCGTCGCGACCATCATCATCGGCGTCTTTCCGGCGCTCTGGTTCCAGCTCGCCCGCCTGAGCTTCCTCTCGCTCTGAGCCGCGGCGGAACGGTTTCCGCGGCCGTCGTCGGGTGCGTTCGCGCCCGGCGCATTTTCTTCTTGCCGCGGCTCGCCGATGCGTGGCATGCAGGCGCCAGCTTCACGGGCGGTGCCGACGCATCTCTCGCTCCGTGCGGCCGAGAGCCCCTGCTGCGAGGAGGAGATCGCCATGCGGAAATATTCAGTATCGTCGTTCGTCGCGCTGCTCGCGTTGGTCGCGGTTGCCACCGCGGCCGATGCCGGCATCGCCGAGGTCGCGAAGTGCCAGAAGAAGATCGCGACCGCCGGAGCGAACTTCGCGAAAAAGGTGATCACGCAGACACTCAAGTGCACCGAGAAGGTCTCCGTGTGTCAGGTCCAGTGCGAGGAGGGGGTGTTCGGCACCCCGTGTGATCCTGCGCCGCCACCGTGTTGCGACCCCGACGACCGCACGTCGAACCAAACCTTCGATGCCTGCATGACCGATGCAGACGCCGACTGCGCCTCGGTGACCGCGAAGATCGCATCGTACGAGGCGAGCAAGCAGGCGAAGATCCTCTCCTCATGCGCGGCGGTCACTCAGGAGGAGCTCTGCAGCGCGCAGGGGAACGGCTTGAACTTCGCCGTGTTGAACGGTGGCTGCCTCGCGCTCAATCCCGGCTACACCTGCACGCTCAACAATCTCATCACTTGTCTCGGCGGCCCGCTCGAGCGGGCACTCATCGATCAGATCAGCGCGCTCCTGGATCCGCGCGCACCCGACGTGGTCGCCGCCTTGAATCTCGAAGCGGAGTTTCCGGACATCCCGGTCGCGCGCAAGGTGAAGGGACAGGTCGCGAACGGCAAGGTCGACGTGTGGTCGTTCAGCGGCCAGGCCGGCGACGAGGTCCGGATCCGCGTTCAGACCAGAGACGACACCGGCAGCAACATGGCGACGCTCGATCCCGACCTGATGCTGCTCGGCACCGACGCGACGACGCCGGTCGCCAACACCAGCCTCGTCACCGAGCCGTGTCGGGTGCCGAATGCCTGCGGCAGCACGTGTCCGCAATTGAAACGGCGCCTGCCGTTCACGGGCACGTTCTTCGCGTCGATCCGCGGCGGCGCGGGGTGCACGGGCGGGAAGTATCGCATGATCGTGACGAGCCCGTCGGGCTCGGCGCCGGTGCTCGTGCAGGACGACGTCGATCCCTGAACTGGGTCGATCCCGGCTCAGACAAGACAAGACTGCCGTGCGCGCGCGAGGGGTGTGTGCGCGCGCTGGCTCGGGAGTTCACTCGCCTGCGCGCGCACACACCCCTCGCGCGCAGCGGCTGCCGCTCATCGTCGCGGCTGATCGAGACGCTCGAGTAAGCCGTAGAGCGTGCGGTTTACCGGGGTCGGGACGCCGACGGTTTCGCCGAAGCGGATTACTGCGCCGTTGATTGCGTCGTGTTCTAGGTGGCGGTGGCGTTCGACGTCTTGGAACATCGACGTGCGTAGATCCGGGAGGTGGTCGCGGGAGTAGGCGATCGTCGTCTCGACGCGGGCGGGGTCGAGGATGATGCCTTGGGCGCGCGCGACGGCTACGACCTCGTGCATTGCGTCTCGGATCACGGCGGCGGTTGCTGGGATGCTCGTGGCTTCTCCGGCGGTGCTGCGCGTGAGGGCGGTGACGGCGTTGTGGGAGGCGTTCCAGGCTAGCTTGTCCCAGAGTAGGACGAGGATGTGGCGCGAGAGTTGATGGCGGATGCCGGCGTGGGCGAGCACCTTGGCCACGGCGCGGGCGCGGGGGGTCTCGTGGCCGGTGATCTCGCCGAAGTAGATGGTGCCGTCGGCGACGTGGCGCACGACGCCGGGGGCGATCAGCTCGGCACCGATGTGGGTGATCGCGCCGAGGAGCGGCGGCAAGCCGAGCGCGGCCGCGAGTACGGACTCGTTCTCGACGCCGTTCTGGAGTGAGAGGACGACCGTCTCGCGGGTGATCACCGGCGCGATCCGTGCCGCCACCGCCGCGGTGTCGTACGACTTGACGGCGACGATCGCGAGCTCGACCGGCGCCGCGCCGGCGAGCGTGTCGGTCGCGTCGAGCGCACCGACGCGGAAGTCGCCGTCGACGCTCTCGATCGCGAGGCCGCGCGTGCAGAGCGCTTCCAGATTGGCGCCGCGCGCGAGGAAGACGACCTCGTGGCCGGCGCGCGCGAGCAACGCACCGAAGTAGCCGCCGACCCCGCCGGCGCCGGCGATCAGGATGCGCATCGCGCCGCGGCTACTCGAACTTCACCGCCGGCACCTTCTGCGCCTCCTCCGGTGCCTTGAAGTACGCCTGCGGTGTGAAGCCCATCGCGCGCGCCGTGAGCAAGGTCGGGAACTTCCGCACCAGCGTGTTGTACTCCTGCACGCTCTCGTTGTAGCGGCGCCGCTCCGTCGCGATGCGGTTCTCGGTGCCGGCGAGCTCGTCGGAGAGACGGGCGAACTGCTGGTCGGCTTTCAAGTCGGGATAGCGCTCCGAGAGCAGCAGCAGGCGTGACAGCGCCGAGCTCATCTGGTTGGCGGCGTCGATCGTCTGCTCGCGCGGCGCGCCGGTCACCATCTTCGCGCGCGCGTTCGCGATC
>JBGPIT010000241.1:0-7832 GCA_041485125.1 Binatia bacterium
CGGGCTCGCCATCGGAACGTTCGTGGTGGTGCTCGCGGGCACGCGGCGTGCGACCACGATCGCCGTGATCGCCGCCGCGACCGTGCTCTTCGTCCTCGTGCAGCGTCCCGATCGCTGGATGTCGATGCGTGGCCCCGGCGACGCCGACCGCCTGCGCATCATGCGCACCTCGCTCAGCCTCGCAGTCGAGCATCCCGTTCTCGGTATCGGCTTCGGCATCAACAACCTCGAGGAGCACTTCCCGGCCCGCTTCGAGGCGCTCTACGGCGAGCGGCTCTTCCGTTTCCACTCGGCGAACCAGATCGTCGACCTGCTCGTCGGCACCGGCATCGTCGGCACGGTGCTCGCGCTCTGGTGGACCGTCGCGCTCGGACGCGCAGCGGCGCACCACACCAGACGTGCCGCCGGCGCCGAGCGCCTCCGCGCTGCCGGCACCCTCGGCGCGCTGGTCGCGATCGCGATCATGAGCCTCGCCGAGCCACCGCTCTACAGCGGCAAGCTCGTGCTCGTCCTCTTCGTCGTCGTCGGCTCCGTGCAGGGCTCGCTCCGGTCCGGGACCGATGAGCCGGCGTGAAGCGCGGCTGCGAGGCGATCGACTTCAGTCGAGGACGATGGTCTCCTCGCGCCGCGCGCCGACGGAGATCATGCTGAACGGCGTGGCGGTGAGCTCCTCGAGACGATCGACGTAGCGGCGCGCGTTCTTTGGGAGATCCGAGAGACGGCGCGCCTGCGTGAGCGGCTCGGTCCAGCCGGGAAGCTCCTCGTACTCGGGCGTGACGCTCTCGATGAGGCGCGTGCTCGCCGGCACGCGCTCGAAGCGCTCGGCGCCGGCGCGATACGCCGTGCACACCAGGAGCTTCTCCATGCCGGTCAGGACGTCGAGCTTGGTGAGCGCGATGCCGGTCAGTCCGTTCAGCCGTGCGGCTTGGCGGACGATGACGGCGTCGAACCAGCCGCAGCGGCGCGGGCGCCCGGTCGTCGAGCCGAACTCGTCGCCGACGTCGCGCAAGCGGTCGCCGACGTCGCCGAGCTGCTCCGTGGGGAAAGGACCGTTGCCGACGCGGGTGGTGTACGCCTTGCAGATGCCGATCACCTTCTGAAAGCTTCCCGGCCCGACGCCGGCGCCGGCACAGACCGCCCCCGACACGGTGTTCGACGAGGTCACATACGGGTACGTGCCGTGATCGACGTCGAGCATGGTGCCCTGCGAGCCCTCGAAGAGGACGTGCCGGCCGGCGTCGATCTCGCGGTGGAGATAGAGCGCGGTGTCGGTGACGTAACGACGGATCTGCTCGGCGAGCAGACGGTACGCGTCGAAGATCGGGGCGAACTCGAGGCCGGGCTCCTTCAGGATCGCGCTGAGGTAGATGTTCTTCTCCGCGAGCGCGCGCTCGAGCTTCTCACGGAAGACGTCCTCGTCGAGGAGGTCGCAGACGCGGATCCCCGTCCGCGCCATCTTGTCCTCGTAGGTCGGGCCGATGCCGCGACCGGTCGTGCCGACGGCGCCTTTGCCGCGCAGTCGCTCGCGCGCGAGGTCGATCGCCTTGTGGTACGGCAGGATCAGGTGCGCCTCCTCGCTGATCTTGAGGCAGGCGTCGTCGGTCAAGAAGCCGCGCTTGCGGAGCGCGGTCAGCTCCTGCACCAGCACCGCGGGATCGAGGACCACGCCGTTGGCGATGACGCAGATCTTGCCGGGATTGAGGACGCCCGACGGGATCAGGTGCAGGACGGTGCGCTCGTCATCGACGATGAGCGTGTGGCCGGCGTTGTTGCCGCCTTGGAAGCGGACGACGATGTCGGCCTCCGCGGCAAGGATGTCGACGACCTTGCCCTTGCCTTCGTCGCCCCACTGCACTCCGACGACGACCGTGGTCGGCATCAGAGCCTCAGCAGCTGTGCCGAGATGATGTCCGGTGAGCGGCGCAGCTCCTCGAGAACGGGCTCCGGTACTGCCTCGTCGACGTGGAAGAACGAGATCGCCATGCCGCCGACGCGCTCGCGGCCGAGCTCGAGGCCGGCGATGTTGATGCCGCGCGTCCCGAGCAGCGTCCCGACCCTGCCGACGACTCCCGGCACGTCGTGGTTGTGCAGCATGAGGACGTACCCCTCGGGCACCGCCTCCATGTAGAAGTCGTTGATGCGCACCAGGCGCACCACCTTGTTGCCGAAGACCGCGCCCTCGACCTCGCTCTTCCCCGACGCGCGCGTCACCGAGGCGATGATCGAGTTGACGAAGGCGCTCGAGCGGTGGGCGCGCGCCTCGGTGACGGTGATGCCGCGCTCGCGCGCGATCGCGGGCGCATTCACGTAGTTGACGCTGGCGTCGAGGAACGGGCTCAGGAAGCCGCGCAGGATCGCGTTCGTCACCGGCCGCGAGTCGAGCTCGGCGATCTGGCCGGCATACTCGACCCGCAGCGCCGTCACCGGATCGGTCGCGAGCTGCGCCAAGAAGCTGCCGAGCTTCTCTCCGAGCAAGAGGTACGGCTGCAGCAGCGCCAGCATGTCGCGGCTCACCGACGGCATGTTCACGGCGGCCTCGACCTCGCCGCGCAGCAGGAACTTGCTGATCTGCTCGGCGATCGCGATCGCGACGTTCACTTGCGCCTCGCTGGTCGCGGCGCCGAGGTGCGGCGTCGCGATCACCTGCGGCAGCGCCAAGAGCGGGTGGTCCTTCGGCGGCGGCTCCTCGACGAAGACGTCGAGCGCGGCGCCGGCGACGTGGCCCGACTTGATCGCCTCCGCGAGGTCGCGCTCGTCGACGATGCCGCCGCGCGCGCAGTTCACGATCCGCACGCCTTTCTTCATCTTCGCGATCGCCGCCTTGTTGACGAGGCCCTTGGTCTCGGGCGTGAGAGGGGTGTGGACGGAGACGAAATCGGAGCGCGCGTAGAGCTCGTCGAGCGTGGCGAGGTCGAGACCCATCTTCGCCGCCGCCTCGGGGGTGACGAAGGGGTCGTAGCCGATGACGCGCATGCGGAGACCCTGGGCGCGCTCGGCGACGATCCGGCCGATGTTGCCGAGGCCTATGAGGCCGAGCGTCTTGTTGCAGACCTCGGTGCCGGTGAACTTCGTGCGCTCCCACTTGCCGGCGTGCAGTGACGCGTCGGCCTGCGGGATCCAGCGCGCGAGCGCGAGCATCAAGGTGATCGTGTGCTCGGCGGTGGTGACGTTGTTCCCGCCGGGCGTATTCATGACCACGATGCCCTTCTTGGTCGCGACCGGGACGTCGATGTTGTCGACGCCGATGCCGGCACGGCCGATCACGCGCAGCTTGCCGGGATTCTTCAGCACGTCGGCGGTGACTTTGGTGCCGCTGCGGATCACCAGCGCGTCGTAGTTGCCGATCTCCTTCTGTAGATCTGCGGGCGCCATGCCGGGCTTCAGGTCGAGCTCGATCTCGGGCGAGGCGCGGAAGACGTCGACGCCTTGCGCGTCGAGCGGATCGGTCGCGAGGACTCGGTACGTGGCCATCGGCGGTCCTCGCCTCAGCCGCGCGCCGCGGCCGGCGGCATGCCTTCCGCCAAGACGGTCTGCGCCGCGCCGACGCCGGTGCCGAGCTTCACCTCGTGGCCGAACATGCCGAGCCCCATTTCGAGCGCCGAGAACGCGGTCACGATGTCGAAGCCGTCGATGTAGCCGAGGTGCGCGACGCGGACGATCTTCCCCTTGAGCTGGTCCTGCCCGCCCGCGAACGTGACGCCGACCTGATCGCGGAGATAGCCGACGATCTTGCCGGTGCCCTCGGGCAGAAAGATGCCGGTCGTCGCCGGGCTGGGGCTCTCGGGCGCGACCAGGCGCAGGCCGAGCGCCTGCGCGCCGGCGCGCGTCGCCCGCGCCAAACGATCGTGACGCGCGAAGACGTTCGGCAGGCCTTCCGCGAACATCATGCGGAGCGCCTCGTGCAAGCCGAAGATCAGCGAGATCGCCGGCGTCCAGGCAGTGGTGTGCTTCTGCTGGTTGTCGCGCTCGCGCTTCAAGTCGAAGTAGAAGCGCGGCGTCTTGGCGGTCGCGTTGGCGCGCCATGCCTTCTCCGAGAGCGCGAGGAACGCCAGGCCGGGCGGCAGCATCAGGGCCTTCTGCGATCCGGTGATCAGGATGTCGATGCCGAGCGCGTCCATCGGCAGCGCCATGACGCCGACCGCGGTGATCCCGTCGACGACGAGCAAGGTCTCGCGCTCGCGGGTGAGGCGTGCGATCGGCGCGACCGGGTGCAGCGCGGTCGTCGAGGTCTCGCTCGCTTGCATCAGCACGAGCTTGGTCTCGGGGTGCTCGCGCAGCGCGCGCTCGACCACGGCGGGATCGACGGCCCGCCCCCACTCGACCTTGATCTCGTCGACCGTGAGGCCGTACGCGGCGGCGATCTTCCCCCAGCGCTCGCCGAATTTGCCGCCGTTCACGACCAAGACGCGGTCACCGGGTGACGTCGTGTTGATGACCGACGCTTCCATCGCACCGGTCCCCGACGAGGCGAGCATCAGAACGTCGCTCGTGGTGTCGAAGAGGCGCTGCAAGCCTTCCTGCGCCTGCGCGAAGATCGCTTCGAACTGCGGCGTACGGTGGTGAATGATCGGCTGCGCCATGGCCAGCAGCACTTCGGGAGGGACGGGCGTCGGCCCCGGGGCGAGCAAATATTTCTTGATCATGAGACGGTCCTCAGCGGGTCCTGGGCAAAAAAAAGCCTGGACCTTGTCGTCTCAGAGGCCCAGGCGTTCGGCTCCTGAAAGGTCGCACTCCCTCGTGGTGCTCCACGCAAAAACGCCAGTCGTGCGTACCGATCGTCGATGTGAGGCGCGAACCGTAACGAAGGCCCCTCAGACTGTCAAGGTGCTGCTTGACAACCGGCGAACGGAGATGTCACCGACAAGCGGATGGAACGCAGGCGCGACCTCCCGGTCATCGACGCGGACGGCCACGTGTACGAGCGCGCCGACGAAATCTTCGATTTCCTGCCCGCGCCGTACGCCGGGCGACAGACGGTGCTCGGTTTCCCGTTGTGGCCGACCGGCGACGGCTTCCAGCGCGGCGCGATCCACGCCCGTCTCGGCTTGCACGAGAGCTTCGAAACCTCACCGGAAACGTGGGTCGACTTTCTCGACCGCGCCGGCATCACCGAGACCGTCCTCTACCCGACCGCAGGGCTGGCGCACGGCTTGATCCGCGACCCGGAGTGGGCGGTCGCGCTGTCACGCGCCTACGACGACTGGATCGCCGAGCGCTACCTCGCGGTGAACACCAGACTCCACGGCGTCGCGCTGCTGCCGTTGCAGGACCCGACCGCCGCGGCCGACGAGCTGCGCCGTGCCGTCGACGAGCTCGGCATGATCGGCGGCGTGCTGCCGGCGGTCGGCCTAGCAAAGCCCCTCGGCCACGCCGACTACGATCCGGTCTACGCGCAAGCGGAGCGTCTCGACGTGCCGCTCGCCGTGCACGGCGGCCCATCGCACGGTCTCGGCCTCGACCTCCTCGGCCACTTCGCGCAGGTGCACACGCTCGCGCATCCGTTCGCGCAGATGACGCAGCTGACGAGCATCGTCATGAGCGGCGTGCTCGATCGCTTTCCGCGGCTGCGCATCGCCTTCCTCGAAGCGGGCGTCGCCTGGGTGCCGTTCCTGATCGAGCGCATGGATCGGGCGTTCGAGATCCGTCGCTTCCCCGAGTATGTCGGCGCCGCGACGCAGCTGCCGAGCACATACGTGCGCGGCGGCAACGTCTACTTCAGCCCGGAGCCGAGCGAGGCCGACCTCGGCACGGTCGCCGCGAGCCTCGGCGGCGCCGGCCTGCTCTTCGCCTCGGACTTCCCGCACGAGGTGAACCTCGAGCGTTGCCGGCGTGAGCTCGACGAGCTCCGCACCCGCGCCGACCTCTCGCCGTCGTTGCGCCGGGACGTGCTCGCGGGCAACGCGCGCCGCTTCTACGGCCTGCGCGACGCGCATGCGCAGGTCGCGGTGTGAGCGGCGACCTTCCGCCAGCGGACCGATCGGCAACACACCCGCTCGACACGGACACGCGCACGCGCATGCAGGAGCTCGTCGCGGTCGCGGCGCCGTCGTGGGCGGGTGAGGCCGAGATCGTCACGACCTACCTCGCCGCGCACCGCTCGCCGGCACGCGACCTAGTCTGGCTAAAGGCGCAAGCGTGGAAAGAATCGCGCTTGCTGCGCGTGCTGCCGCCGGCCGAGCGCGCGTCGTTCCTCGCGAACGGAACGATCGACGCGCATCCGGAGGGTGCACCGCCGATGAAGCTCGCCGAGGAGATGAAGCACTTCCGCTTGATCGTCGAGCTGATCGAAGCGCAGACCGGCACAACGGTCTCGATCGACGGTCTCGGCGAGCTCCCGGAGGAGACCCGCCTGCAGGCGCTACGCGCGCCCTATCGTCGCGGTAGCGCCTTCGAGCGCGCGGTCGTGAATTTCACCGAGGGCGGCGGCGGCGCGATCTACGCGGTGCTCGGCGGTCTCGACGGCACGCCGATCGACCGTCGCATGGCCGCGGTCTTCCGCGAGATCCACGACGACGAGGTCTTCCACGGCCCGGCCGAGATCCACATGGTCGCGCGCCACGCGAGCGGCGACGACGATTGGCGGCGCGCCGCGGACCTCGTCGCGCGGATCTGCCGCCAGCGGCTGCGGATGCGAAACGAGATGTTCAGCTTTCCGTTGCCGGAGCCTCGACTCGCGGAGATCGCCGCCGGCGAGATCGAGCCGTGGCCGTTGCCGATCGCGCTCTGAGCGTCACGCCGGCACGTCGAGCGCCGCTCCGGATTCTCGCGCTCGCACCACTTCCCTATCTCAGCGACGAGGTCCCGACCTTCCACGGCGGTGGCACCGTCTTCTTTCACACCTTGCTGCCGGCGCTCGCGCGCCGCGGTCATCACGTCTCGGTGATCGCCGATGCCCCCGAGCCGCACCCCGGTGAGCGGCGCGCCCCGCTGCCGCTTCGCGTGCCGAATCTCGACGTCGCGTGGTTCGCCTACGAGCACCGCTCGAGCCAACGGCCGGCGAGCCGCGGGTATCAGCGCCGCGTCGTCGAGCGCCTGCGGGCCCACTTCGAGCGTGCGGCGCGGACGCTCCGACCCGACGTCGTCCTGATCGGGCGCGACATCCTCCTGCCGTATGTCCTGCCGCTCTGCCGGCGCCACGGCTTCGCGACGCTGGTGATCGCCCACGGACCGACGGTCGCCGGGCTCCGCGACGGTCGCTACGCGCCGGCCTTCGCGCGCCGGCTCGTCGACGGCTTCCGCAAGGCCGACGCGATCGTTGCCGTCGCCGCGCACATCGCCGGTGATCTCGAGCGGCTCGGCGCGACCGGGATCACCACGATCCGGAACGTCGTCGACACGCGCCGCTTCCGGCCCGGCAGGCGCGACCGGCGTCTCCAGCGTGCCCTCGGCATTGCCGCTGACGCTCCCGTCGTCGCGCACGTCTCGGTGCTGCGGCCATGGAAGCGTCCGCTCGATCTCGTCGACTCCGCCGCGCGCGTGCTGCGCGCCGCGCCCCGCTGCGTGTACCTCGTCGTCGGCACGGGCCCGAGTCGGGCCGAGATGGAAGCGCGCGTGCGGAGCCACGGCATCGCGGCGAGCTTTCGCTTCGCCGGTGAGATCGCGCAACGCGACGTGCCGCGCTACCTGCGGCTCGCCGACGTCGTCGTGCAACCCTCCGAGCGCGAGGGTTTCTCGCTCGTCTACCGCGAGGCCCAGGCCGTCGGCCGGGCGCTCCTCGCGAGCGACATCCCCGCGGCACGCGAGGCGATCGTCCCTGGGAAGACCGGCTTGCTCTTTCCCACCGGCGACGTGCGCGCGCTCGCCGCGAAGACGCTGCGACTGCTCCGCGACCG
>JBGPIT010000242.1:0-7823 GCA_041485125.1 Binatia bacterium
CGACCACAGGCGGGCGAGGTCCGCCGTAGAACCGGCGCGGAGCAGATCGTCCTCGCGCGTCGCCTGCGTCGCGCCGAGGAGTGCCAGGCCGAAGGCCCACGCCAGCTGTCCGGCGAAGCCGTAGAGGCTCGCGGCGTCGGCGGAGGACGACGGATCGACCTCGGCGAACGCGACCACCGCGAGGACGGTCGTGAGCGCGCCGATGCCGACGCCGGTGATCAGCTGCGGGCTGATCGCCGTCCACGCGTGGATGCCCGGCTCATAGAGCGTGAAGCCGACCTTCCCGACGATCACGATCACGAGCGCGATGGCGACCAGGAGCGGCGCGGCGGTGCGGCGCAGCAGCCAGCCGCCCACGAGGACGCCGCCGATGAGCAGCACACCGCCCAAGGCCGAGCGCAGGCCGAGCATCTCCGCGGAGAAGCCGAGCGGCCCGCCGAGCAGATCGGTCTCGAACTGACCGGTGCTGAAGAAGTCGAGTCCGAAGCAGAAGAGCGTGGCGAGCGCGAAGTCGCGACCACGCAGCGCCGCGACGCTGACGATCGGACGCGCCGTCATTCGATAGTGCAGGACGAAGAGCACGCCGGTCGCCGTGCCGGTGGCGAGCATCGCGAGGACCAGCCGCGAGCGCAGCCAGCCGAGCTCGTCGCCGAGATTCAGCACGATCCCGAGCGCGACCGTCGTCGTCGCGAGCAGCGCGAGGCCGCGCCAGTCGGTGGCTGTCGGGCGCGGCTCTGCGGCGGCAATGTGGCGGTCGACGACAAATGCGCCCGCGGCGCCGATCGGAAAGCAGAGCAGATACGCGAGCCGCCACGACGTCTGCACGAGCACGCCGCCGAGCAGCGCACCGAGCAGCACGCCGATCATCGAGCCGGCGCCCCACACGGCCATGCCGCGGCCGCGGTCCGCGGGCGCGTGCGTCGCGACCACCAGCGTTTGCGTGGTCGGCGCCACCGGTCCGGCCGCGGCGCCGAGCGCGGCGGCAAGGACGAGCAGCACCGCCGGGGAGCTGGTGAGCGCCGATGCGAGCGCCGCCGCGAGGGTCGTGACGATGCAACCGAGCAGGACGCGCCGCGCGCCGAAACGACGCATCAACGAGCCCGCCAGCGGCGTCGTGCACACCACCGCGACCAGGAAGACGTCGGGGAGCCAGAGCTCGTCAGGGCCGCTGAGGCCGACCTCCGGTGCGATGTCCGGGAGCGCTACGGTCATGACGGTGATGTTGATGATCGCGAGCGCGTTCACGAGGACGGCGACGGTGAGACTCGCGCGTGCCAGACGGATGGCGTCGGCGTCAGGGTCGGCCTCGACCGGTGAGCTGAATTGGTTTCGCATCGTCTGGGCCTCGAGTCGCCCCCGCGGATGCGAGATGCGTGCCTCGGCCGCGCCGCGGCGAATTGATCACCTACGCGGATCAACGGAGGACGAGACGCCAAGTCTCTGACTCATGGCTGCGCGGATTCGTCCGCCGCGCCCCCGAAAAGCGCGGGCACCTCCGTAGCCGCACGGCGTGCCCCCATCGTGATCCGCGTGGCACATCCATCCGGCCCAGTGCTTGCACGATTGGAGCAATGGTCTCCATGGCACACATCCGCGCGGCGGCCTCGCTGCTCGCGCTCGCCACCGTGATCGCCGGCTGCGGCTCGGACTCGGGCACACGAGACGCCGCGCCGAGCGCCGAGTGTCAGTTGAGCGGCGGCGCCGACCTCGACGCGATCGCCGCGTTCCTGCACGCGGGCTGCTACCAGGGCGAGGGGTGGCGCGGCGATCCTCGCATCCGTCCGACCGGGCCGACCGTCGACGGCGTCTACTACTCGGTGCACGGCGACGTGCGGGTCTGGTACGCGCCGGCGCTCCTCGAGTGGCTGCACGATGGACGGCCGGAGGACGAGGACCTTCCCGACGGCACGCTGATCGTGAAGGAGCAGTACGCCGGGCCGGGCACAGCCGATCCCGCCGAGCTTCAGGGCTGGACGTTCATGCTGCGCGACCGTATCGCCTCGTGGGACGGCTGGATCTGGGGCTATGTCGACGTGGTGAACCCGGCGTGGAACGTCGGTGAGCCGTTTCTCCAGTACTGCGTCTCCTGCCACGCCTCGAGTGACTCGCGCGCGCTCACCTTCGCGTCGCTCCGCAACGTCGCCGGCGACAGCGACGACTTCGCGCACCTGCCGCCGGGCGCGTTCACGCGCCTCACGCTCTCGCACGGGAGCTTCGACGACGATTTTCCGGAAGCGAAGGAGGCCACGGCCGCCGCGCTGCCGGACCCGCTCGCCAGCCCGCGCGCGGATTTCGTCGCGCTCTACGACACGATCGCGCCGCCGGCGCCCGACAGCGTCGTGCAGCTTCCCGACGCGATCTTCGATCACGTGCCGCCGGCGCCGACCGCGCAAGGCTTCGTCACCTCCGACATCTGTTCCGGCTGTCACGACGCCGACTCGCTGCTGCACGGGGTGACGCCGAACATGCTGGTCGCGCAGGGCAGTGAGCGCCTCAACCTCTCGCCCTACGGTGAGTGGAGCGCGTCGCTCATGGGCCTCGCCGGTCGCGACCCGGTCTTCCGCGCGCAGCTCGAGTCGGAATGGGCGCTCCACCCCGAGATCGCCGATTTCATCGACAACTTCTGCTTCACCTGTCACGGCGTCATGGGCCATCGGCAGCTCGCGACCGACACCGGGGGCACGGGTCTCCTGACGCTCGCCGACACGAACGCGACGGGAAGCGCGCCACGCGCGCGCTACGCCGCGCTCGCGCGCGACGGCGTCTCGTGCGCCGCCTGCCACCGCGTCGCGGCCGCCGGTCTCGGGCAGCCGGAGACGTTCACCGGGCAGTTCGCCGTCGGCCCGCCGAACGAGATCTACGGCCCGTTCCCGAATCCGAAAGCGTACTCGATGGAGAACGGGCTCGGCCTCGCGCCGCGCGAGGCGCCGTGGATCAAGTCGTCGGCGCTCTGCGGCTCGTGTCACGCGGTGATCCTGCCGATCCTCGATCGCGACCAGTCGTACACGCCGGTGACGTTCGCCGCCGCGGCGCGCGTCCACGAGCAGGCGACCTACCTCGAGTGGCAGAACAGCATCTACCAGAACGAGCGCGCGCCGATCGCCGCCGCGAGCGCGCGTACCTGCCAGGACTGTCACATGCCGGCCGACCTCGACGGCGAGCCGCTCGCGTTTCCCATCGCCAACATCCAGGATGCCGGCTACCCGCCCTTCGAGCACGTCGCGCCCGCCGACGACATCGACCTGCCGGTGCGGACGCCGTACGCGCGTCACACGCTGGTCGGCGCGAACCTCTTCGTGATGTCGATGTTCCAGCAGTTCCCGGATCTCCTCGGCATCGATCCGAGCGACGAGAACCTGGCGAGCAGCGAGCACCCGCTGCCGAATCTGCTGCTGGCGGCGCGCGAGTCGGCGACGCTCGCCCAGACGCGTAGCGCGCGCGTCACGATCGCGCCGCTCCGCCAGACCGGCGCGGCACTCGAGGTGACCGTCACGGTCGAGAACCTCGCCGGCCACAAGCTCCCGTCGGGCGTCGGCTTCCGGCGCGCCTTCCTCGAGCTCGCGGTTCTCGACGGCGCCGGCGGCGTGCTCTGGGCGTCCGGTCGCACGTCGCCCCTCGGCGTGATCGTCGACGCGGCCGGTGTGCCGCTCGCGACCGAGCTCAGCACCACCGACGTCGAGCCGCACCACGACGTCATCACGCGCGAGAACCAGGCGCAGATCTACGAGACCCGCCACCGCGACACGCGCGGCACGCTGACGACGAGCTTCTTGGCACTCGCCGACGAGGTGAAGGACAATCGCCTCTTGCCGCGCGGCTGGTCGGCGCTCGGACCGTCGGCCGACGAGACCACGCCGCACGCGGTGGGGAGCGACCCGCGCTACCTCGACGGCTCAGGCAGCGACTCGGTTGTGTACCGCGTCCCGATCGCCGCGGTCCCAGGCGCGGCGCGGGTGCGCGCGACGCTCTACTACCAGTCGATCCCGCCCTACTACCTCGCCGACCGCTTTCGCACCGCGGCCGGCCCCGAGACGCAGCGGCTCCACTTCATCGGCTCGCGCCTCGCCGTCGAGAGCACGGTGATCGAGGATTGGAAGCTCCGCCTCGCCGGCGCCGACGTCGCGGTCGCGACGACCACCACGGCCGAGTGAGCTCGCCAGCGTCCGCGGGCCTCAGCTCTCGATGCGGATCGCGATTCCGCCGTAGACGTTGAGCCCGGGCGCGGGCTCGAAGAAGCGTCCGGCGGCGGCGTTCAGACGGACGACACCGTCGTAGGCGGCGTCGGTGACGTTCTGGATGCCGACGAACGGCTCGATGCGCAGCGGGCCGAGCGTACGGTCGTAGCCGCCGCGGAGATTCACCAGCGTGGAGCCGCGCGAGCGGACGGTGTTGGCGTCGTCGGCGTAGAAGCCGCTCGTGGCCGACGCCTCGATCGCGGCGTAGAGCCCGCCGGGATGCCGATAGAAGAGCTCGCTGTAGGCGATGCCGGTGGGAATGCCCGGCTCCTCGTTGCCGGCGAAATCGGCGCTTCCGGTGCGATACCGCCGGAACGCGGCGTGGATGAACGTGAGCGCCGCCGACCAGCGCAGCTCGTCGGTGAGCCGCAGCTGCCACTCCGCCTCGACGCCGTAGCGTTCGGAGCGGCCGGCGTTTCGGAAGAAGGTCCGTCCCGACGGCGACTCGAACGCGATCAGCGTCTTCTCGAGGTCGAGGTAGAAGGCGCTGAGCGCGAAGCTGCCGCGCTCGGCCCAGCGCGCGCGGGTGCCGATCTCGTAGCTCGTCGACGTCTGCGGTTGCAGATTCCGGTTGAACCCCGCGCCGTCCGGGTTCGCGAGCTCGGTCGTGGTCGGGACCTGGAACGCGGTGCCGGCGTTCGCGAAGAGCGAGAGCCAACGCCGTGGATGCCAGGTGATGCCACCGCTCGGGCTCCACGCATCGAGGGTGCGCGTTGCCGAGCCACCGCTCTCGGCCGGCACGTGGACGTCGATGTCGTAGTACACGCGGTCGTAGCGCACGCCGGCGCTGGCCTCGAGGTCATCGCGCAGCCGGACTATCCAGCGCAGGTAGGGGCCGACGCTGGTGACGCGCTCATCCTGCGCCAGGCCGAGCGCGCCGCGCTTTCCGGCGACGTTCGCGAAGCGGCGGCGGTCGTCGTCCTGATGCTGCACGTCGACGCCGGCGAGGAGCGTGTGCTCGCACCCGAGGAGATCTCCGCTGCCCGCCCAACGCACGCCGGCGCCTGGGCTCACGCGTGAGAAGGCGGTGATGCCGTCGCCGGCTGCGGGGAGGATCGGCAGGCGTCCGTCGAAGTCGCGGTAGAGCACGTAGGCGTAGGCGGAGAGCTCGCTCGCATCGGTGCGATGGCGGAGGATCGTACCGACGCGGCCCTGCGAGACGTCCTCGCCGGCATCGAGATCGACGTTCAAGCCGCGTGGCCGGCGGCGGTCGGCACGGACCTCGGCGCGGGTGAGACCACCCGGATCGTCGGCGCGCAGGGTGTCGAGGCCGTTCAGGAGCAGCATGACGTCGGTGTTCGTCCCGAGAGCGTAGGTGAGCTTCGCCGTCAGCGTGCCGCGCTCGGCGGCGCTGTGGTCGCGGTAGCCGTCGAGCTGGACGAAGCCGGCGTGCAGCGCGACCCCGGCATCGCCCGTACGGCCGCCGGCGTGGACGTCGTACGTGCCGAGACCGTACGAGCCGCCGGTGAGCCGGAGGCGCGCCTCCGGTGTCGGCGGCGGCTCGTCGGTGAAGATCTGGATCACGCCGCCGGCGGCGTTGCCGTAGAGCGACGACGCCGGACCGCGCAGCACCTCGATGTGATCGACGGCCGCCAAGTCGAGCGCGTCGAGCTCGGTCTGGCCGTCCGGCAACGTCTCCGGCAGACCGTCGACCAGCACCTTGATCTCGCGAATGCCGAACGCTGCGCGCGTGCCGAAGCCGCGGATCTGCACCCGCAGGTCTTGCGCGAAGTTGCGATTGTTCTGGACGAACACACCCGGCACCCGCTCGAGCGTCTCGTCGAGACCGACCATCGGCCGGCCGGCGTGGATGTCGTCGCGTCCGATCACGCTCACCGCGGCCGGCACGTCTGCGAGCGGCTCGGGCAGTCGGGTCGCGGTGACGACGACGGGATCGAGGATCAGGTCGGGACGGCGTGCCGGCGCCGCGGACGAGCTCTCGGCAGTGCTGGTCGCTGCCGCGGCGTCTGCGGGGTCATCCGCAGCCGTCGGCTGGGCGCGTGCGGCGGTGCTCTCGACCGAGACGACGATCGCGAGCACGAGGAAGGTGGATGGCCGGCGACGTCGAATCAGATCGAGAACGATCGTCGCGTGCCGATCACGCCTGATGGGGCCGTGATTGGTGAAGGATTCTCGTCGCGAGTCTGGGATTGCAGTGATGGTCCACGAGCTCGATCAGCTTTCGCGGGTCGAACGGCTTCGCCAGGTAGGTCGTACCCGAAAACTGCCGCACGACGCGGGCATCGTACGGCAATGCGGTGACGACCACGATGGGGATGTCGGCGAGCTCGGGACGCTCGGCGAGGAGCTTCCGGCGGAACTCCAGGCCGTCCATCGTCGGCATGACGACGTCGAGGAGAATGAGGGACGGCTGCGTGGCGGCGATGTCGAGCAGCGCGAGCGCATGCGCGCCGTCTTCAGCTGCGATCGTCCGGTATCCGTGCTCCATGAGCAGGGCCGCGATGCCCTCGCGGACATCGTCCTTGTCCTCGATGACGAGCACGACTGGAGCGGCCATGATGGGTAAGTCCGTCGTCGCTGCCTCGGTGTCAACCCCGTCGCTCCGGCGCGCGTGCGACCGGCGCCGAGATCGGTGAAGCACTCCGCGTCGCGACGTACGCCGATTTCCTCACGGTCCGGACCGCACCTGAGGAGTATTGCCCGTGCTCGTCCTTCGCGCGGTCGTCGCGGGCGTTTGAAATTCGCCGCGCGGCGGGATTCTCTAGCGACGGTGTCCGGTCGCCGAGACAATGTGCCCCGCCTGCACGCGTTTCCTGACAGCGTTGCTTTTGCGCGCCGCTTGGCGCGACGTGCGGCGCTCCCGGTCGCGGCGCTCCGGCTGCACCGTTTTCCCGACGGCGAGAGCTTGGTGCGCGTGCAGGCACCGGTTGGGCCGGACGCCTACCTGGTCCGATCGCTCTTCGATCCGAACACGAAACTCGTCGAGGTCCTGCTCGCGGCCGATGCCCTCCGCCGCGCCGGTGCGCGGCGGGTGACACTGCTCGCGCCGTATCTGCCGTACATGCGGCAGGACAGCGTCTTCACGCCCGGCGAGCCGATCTCGCAGCGGGTCGTCGCCCGCGCGCTCGGCGACGCGTTCGATCGCGTGCTCACGATCGAGGCGCATCTGCATCGCCTCCGCCGTTTAGAGGATATCCTCGGCCGCGCCAGCTCCTCGCTCTCGGCGGCGCCGGTGATCGGAGCCTGGCTCCGGCGCGAGCGCGGCGAGGCCGTCGTCGTCGGTCCCGACGAGGAGTCGACCGCCGCCGTCCGTGCGATCGCGGCGATCGCCGGTGTGCCCTGGGTCGTCGGCCGTAAGATCCGTCAGGGCGACCGGCGAGTGACGATCCGCTTCCCCGTGCTCCCCGAGCGTGCCCGCGCCGTCATCGTCGACGACATCGCGAGCAGCGGCGCGACGATCGCGACCGCCGCCCGCGCCCTCCGTCGCGGCGGCGTCCAGACACTCGACGCGGTGGTCGTGCACGCCATCTTCGCCGCCGGTGCGCTGGCATCGATCCGCGCCGCCGGCGTGCGCCGCATCGTCTCGTGCGACACGATCCCGCATCGCACCAACGCGATCGCCACGGC
>JBGPIT010000243.1:0-7789 GCA_041485125.1 Binatia bacterium
CTCGCGACAGCTCCGCGCCCGACTCGGCGGGTACTTCTTCGACGCGCGACTGCCGTGGAAGGAGGACGCCGACTTCGCCCATCGCATCGACCGCGCCGGAATCCGGATCGTCTCCGTCGACGGCTGCATGATTCACCACGCGCCGCTTTCGGTCGCGACCGACTTGCGGAGCAGTTTCCGCTACGGCATCGGCGCCGCGATCGCGCGTCATCTCGACGTCACGCTCGCGCGACCCGACCGCTCCGCGACGCGGTCGTTCCGGCTCCACGGTCTCGCCGCGGCGCTCTACATGCTGATCGCCAATCGTGCCCGCGCGGCGGGCTACGCCTACGCGTCGGGTCGGATCCGGCTCTCGCGCGGACGTTGGCCGGCGTACGATCCGCGTCGGTGAGCTGGGCGCACGCGCGGCGGGCGTGCCGCGGCGAGCGCGTCAGTTCGTCGTCGTCCCGCGCTGCGCTTGCAGCCAGGCGTCGATCTCGGCGGCGAGCGCGGTCTCACCCTGCGATCGCGCGAGGGTGAGACCGCGCTCCGCCATCGCCACGGCCTCGCCGGGCTGATTGGTGCGCGCGTAGGCGATCGCGCAGCGCAGACGCGCGTGCGCGTCGTCGGGATTCCCCTGCAGCGCTGCTTGGAAGTGGTCGATCGCTTCACGCGGTCGGCCGCTGTCGAGGAGGGCGTTGCCCAAGTTGTACGAAGCGTTGGCGTGGTAGGGCTTCAACCGGAGCGTCTGCTCGAGCTGCGCGATGGCGTCGTCGGTCCGACCCGCGGCGAGGAGCGCGACGCCGAGGTTGTTGTGGGCCTCGGCCCAGTCGGGCTGACGGCGAACGGCGGCCTCGAAGTGTCGAACCGCATCCTCGGGGCGTCCGAGGCTCATGAGCGCACCGCCGAAGCCGTAGTGCGCGTCGACGTCGTCCGGATCGAGCTTCAACGCCTCCTCGAACTGTGCGACCGCGTCCTCCAGACGACCGAGCGCGACGAGCGCCTTCCCGAGGTTGGCGTGGACTTTGGCTTTCGGCTGCTCCGGGTCGAGCTGCAACGCGCGGTTCAAATGATCGATCGCCTCCCGCGGCCGCCCGAGACTGGTCAGAACGGCACCGAGATTGTTGTGCGCGACGGTGTCGTTCGGATCGATCTTCAATGCTTGCTCGAATTGCGCGATCGCGTCCTGCGGCCGGCCGAGACGGTTCAGCGCGGCCCCGAGGTTGTCGAGGGCGCCCGTGTGATCGGGCTCGATGCGGAGCGCCTGCTCGAAGTGCGCCGTCGCGTCGCGGGGACGGTCCGCGTCGAGGAGGGCGACGCCGAGGTTGTAGTGCGCCATGGCGTCGTCGGGCTGGTGCAGCACCGCGTCTTCCCAGATCGTCACGGCGGTTTGATACGCGCCCAGCCGCAGCACGCTGAAGAAGCTCGCGGCGGCGACCAGGACCGTCGCCGTGACGACGGAGAGTCGCGTCCGCGTCGACGGCGGACGCTGCGCGATCCAACGGTACGCGGCGACGATCGCGAGCGTCACGAGGCCGGCCATCGGCAAGTACATCCGGCGCTCGGCGGCGACGACCTTCGGCAGCGGCACCACGAGCGTCGGCGCGAGCATCAAGAAGGCGGCGGCCGCGACGAAGCCGGCGGCGTAGCGACGTCCGAGCAACACCAACGTCGCGATCGCCAGGATCGCGACCGCCGCGACCGACGGCCACGCCGCCGCGAACGTCGGCAGCCACCCTGGTGCGTAGTGGATCGAGAGCGGCCACGGCCAGATCGCGAGCTTCAGATAGAGCAGAAGAACCTTGGTCTGGGTGAGCCACCAGACGAGAAGCGGCACGCGGTGGCGCGCGTCGCTCAGGCCGCCGACGCCCGACACGCTGAGCAGGACGAGCAGCACCCAGCTCGGCACGAGACCGAGATAGAGCGGCCACGAGCCGCGCAGCGCGGCAGCCGGCGTCCGCCCGAAGAAGGTCCACTCGAAGAGCAAGAGGACGAGCGGAACGGAGACGATGATCTCCTTCGACGCCGCGCCGGCGAGCGCCGCCAGCGTCGCGACGGTGATCCATGCCGCGCGTCGCGCGCCGGCCGGGGCGGTCCAGTAGCGCAGCGCCGCCCACCCGGTCGTCAGGTAGAAGAGCGCGGCGAGGAGCTCGGTTCGCTGCGTCACGTAGACGACCGCCTCGGTGTTGAGCGGATGCACCGCCCACACCAGTGCGACGATGAGCGACAACGGCGACGCGACCCGATCGAATGCGCCGCCGAAGAACGGCAAGCACAGCGTCCGTGCGACGATCGACGCCAAGAGCGCCGCCGTCAGCACGTGTACGATCAGGCTGAAGACGCGGTAGCCCGCGGGGTCCACGCGCCCGAAGTGGTAGTTGAGCGCGAGCGTGTAGTTCGGCAGCGGGCGGCGCGAGGTCGGCGCGAGCGGCGGTGGGTCGAGCGGTCCCGGAGCTTCGGCGTCGCCGATCAGCGGCCAGAGCCGCACGATCGACGGGTTGTGCACGACGGCCGGAAGGTCGTCGAAGATGAACGGCGCGTCGAGCGCCCGGCCGTAGACGGCGAGGACCACCAGCGCCAGGACGACGAACGTGCCGAGCGCGCGCCTGGACGAGCTCATCGGCTCGGGCGCGACAGCAAGCTCCGTCCACTCACGTGCTCGGGCTTGGCGAGACCGAGCAGCTCGAGCAGCGTCGGCACGACGTCGAACGCGCTCCGGACGCCGTACTCGCCGGGCGCGACGTCGGCGCCGGCGACGTACGCGACACCGTGGCCGCCGGAATGTCCTCCGGTTCTCCGGTACGGGGCGGGTCCGATCAGGCCGAGTCGGGGGTGCTCGAACGCGAGCGGCGCGCCGCGCCAGATGACGACGAGATCCGCCTGGGTGGGAAGGGCGTGCAGCGGATCGTCCTCGACCGGTCGCTCGATCCTGACGGTGACGCCGTCGCCGGTGCGCGGGTTGCGGCAGTCGGTGACGAGCGCGGCGACCTCGTCGCACGTGCGTCGATAGTCCTCCAACTTCACCCGCCCGAGTCGCTCGCGGCCGGCGAGGTTGATGCGCACGCGGCCGTCGTAGAAGGACGGCAGCGCGAAGGCGTCGAGCCGCGGCCACGCGGCGCTGTAGCGCGCCGCCGGCATCCAGTCCCATCGCGAACGTGCGCTGCCGGTCGGCGCCACCTTGCTCCAGACGCGACGGAATACCGCGAGCGGCGAGCGCGCCGCCGTTCCGTTCCCGATCCCGAGGTGCGCGTTCACCGCCCGTGCCCAATCGGCCGTCGGTGCGATCGAGGGAATGCCGTCGCGCGCCGCGAGCCACTCCGGTGGTGGCACGAAGAACGCACGGCCGAGCTGGGCGCGATACAGCAGCTCGGGCAAGAGCAGCATCGTCGCGACGTCGGAGTCGTTGGCGCCCATGCCGTGCATCGAGAAGACGACGATCGACGCATCGGGAAAGCGCGCGGTCATGGCGCCGAGCATGCGATCGAACGCCTCGTAGACGCCGACGATGCCGTCGCGCGCCGCGGGAGCCGAGGGCGCGCCGTGCAGCGGATGTGTGGGGTCGATGCCGTGCCAGAGCGCCTCGATCGCGGAGTGGAATTCGCTCACCACGACCATCGCGAGCTCCCAATCGGGAAAGCGCTCGCCGAAGAGCCAGCTGGAAATCTCCGTCCGCACCTCGACGGCCCGCACCAGCGCGATCGCCATCGCGCGTGCGGCGTCGGCGTCGGGCCAGACGAAGCCGTAGATGTAGCGGCTCGCGGGATACGGGCCGAAGCGGGTGCGGATCTCATCCGCGAGCGAGTCGGGTACCGAGTGCGCCGCGACGCCGGGATCGTGCGCACCCCAATGGACGAGACCGCGACAGCTCGGTGCGCGGCTGAGGTCGAAGTAGGGCGCGTCGAAGATGACCGCGCGGAGGTCCGTGTCGGCGACGAACGGCGTTCCGGTGGTCTCATCCTTGTAGGCCTCGTAGCTCGCCGGATCGAAGCCGACGGCCGCCCAGCGACCGCAGGCCTCCGGGCTCTGCCCGAGGCTCACGTGCTCCCAGGCGAGACCAGTGCGTTTGGCGTCGCCGTGGTCGAGCGCGAAGCACGCGCTCCGGTTCCGGAGCGTCGCGAGATGAGGGAGGCGTCCCTCGGCGATCAGACCGTCGGCGATGCTCGGCTCGTAGCCGTCGAGCCCGACCACGAGCGCTTTCGGTTGCGTCACCGTCCCCCGACCTCGGTCGCCGACGTCGTCGGTGCGCGCTGCTGCGCGAGCAGCCTGCCGCGCAGCAGCGCCGACGCTTTCAGCGCGGCGACCCACAGCACGGGACGCCGCGTGATGCGGCCGGCGAGGTAGACGCTCTCGAGGCCGATCAACCGTACGATCGTCGTCGCGAGCTTCCGTGCGCTCATCGTGCGTCCGCGTGCGATCGCTCGCTGCGTCGCGCGCCAGCCGACGCCCGTGTAGTACGCGCGCAGGTAGCGAACCGATTGCCGGTCGGTGCCGATCCAATGCTCGACCGGCGCCTGCGGCACCCAGACGCCGTGGCCGCCGGCGCGCACGATGCGGCGCAGAACGTCGCTCTCGTCGCCGCCGTGCACGAGCTCGCGCGCGCACCGGCCGAGACGCGGGTCGAAACGGAACGCGCGCTGCTCCGCGCCGCGGATCGCGAGATTGGCGCCGAACGGCAGCGTGCGGACGCTGCCATCCAACACGATCGCGTCGGCGGAAACGTCGATCCCGGCGTAGGCGGGCAGGACCGACGGCAGCATCGTGTCGAGCCAGCGCGGCGGCGTGCCTTCGAATCGAGGCCTGATCGGACCACCGAAGAATGCCGCGTCGGGATGCCGGTCGAAGGCGGCCTCGTAGCCGCGCAGCCAGTCTTCGCCGACGCTCACGTCGTCGTCGGTCCAGAGAAAGTAGTCGCCGTCGCAGCCGTCGATCGCGGCGTTCCGGGCATGGGCGAGACCCTGCCGCGCCTCGAAGATCGCGTGCAGCGGCAGGTGGGCACGAAACGTGGCGATCACGCGCGCGGTGTCGTCGCTGCTGTTGTTGTCGACGACCACCACCTGCCACGCAGCACGCCGCGGCGGCAGGGCGCGCGCGAGCGACTCGAGCGCCCGCGTGAGCCGGCGCGCGCGGTTCCAGGTGCAGATGGCGATCGTGATCTTCATCGCTCGCCGCAGGCGGCACCGTGTCGGCGCGCCCCAGCGTGCATCATGACGCGAGGAGCGCCGACGCGACTGGCGCGTAGTGCTCGGCGAAGGTGATGATCTCGCGCACCTCGCCGCGACCGCGCAGCAGCTCGCCGCGCCATTCGTAGCGCAGGACGCGTGCTCCGGGCGGCGGGAGCCGGGTGTCGGCAGTCGCGATCTGCTCCGTCGCCAGGTGGGCGCGGGACACGCCGGTCAGAATCGGTCCGAGCTGCGCGCCGAGCGTCGCGTAGATGCAGTCGCGGGCGTGCTCCTTGGCGGCGATCTCGTCGCTGCTGAGCGCGACGTCGATGCAGCGCGCGCGCTCCGACGGCGGGAACCGCTGGACCTCGTAGGTCTCGCCCTCGCCGGGACGCTGATAGAGCAGCGGCACCTCGAAGACGGCGATGTCGCCTGCCGCGCGCAACGCCGCGGCGACGATCGGCAGGGTGATGTCGTGGACCGGGTTGTAGAGCTCGACGGCATCCGCGTAGACCTGCTCGACCGCGAGCGCGTCGATCGTCTGCCGTACCTCGGCGGCGATCGTCGCGAAGAACGGGACGTCGCGGCGCAAGAGGGCGTCGTAGAACGACTGCTCGCTGTGATCGAGGAAGCGGGCGCGATCGTGAAGCCCGACGCTCTCCAATCCCTGACGGGTCTCGGCGACGCGGCGCTCGCCACCGCCGTCGGTGAGGAAGAGGAAGTGCGGCCGCAAGCGTCGCGCCAGGCCGAGCACGGCGAGCTCGTGGTTCGGGTGACTGAAGACGAACAGTCGACAGGTCGACGGCGGTCCGAGGAGAGAGGTGGGCGTGGTCATGGGTCGAGGCCCTCTACGGTTGCGGCCGGTGATAGCGGCTCGATTCGGAAGTGCTCGTCGGCGAAGAAACGTGCGGCGGTCGTCGGTGCGGTATGCTGGCTGGGGTTGCCACGGACGCGCACGAAATGGAATCGGTCGAGCGACAGCATCGGTATGCCGAGCGCTTCGCAATCGTCAATGAACGCGACGTCCTCCAAGATCGGCATCGGCCGCCACCGTACCTGGTCGACGACCTCCCGTCGTAGCCCGAGGCGGCCGGCCCCCGAGATCTTCATGTAATGATACTCGTGGCCGGGGTTGAACAGGTACATTCGATCGAGGTGGTCGAAGCGGATCACGTGTGACGCCTTGCCGACGAGCCCGGCCTCCGAAAAGCGCATCGCGAGGGCGTGCTGCTCCACGTAGCGCGGCCCGTAGTGGTTGTCGTCGTCCATGAAGCAGATGAGATGCCCGGCGCTCTCGTCGCAGGCGAGCTGACGGGACTCGCCGACGCTCCAGTGCTCCGGAGCGCGGTGCACCCGTGCCGCAGGCTCGGTCGCGACGATCGTGTCGACGTCCCGCTGGGTGAAATGTCTGCCGTGCAGCACCACGACGAGCTCCTTCCGGGCGTAGGTCTGCGTCACGTACGCGCGCAGGATCGCCGCGACCCGGTGCGGCCGCGTGGTCACGATCGCGACGCTCACGAGCGGCGTGGTGTCGGCGCTGGCGGCGAGCCCGAGGTCGTCCGCGATCCGCGCCAAGCGGGCGGCGAGGGTCTCGCCGCCGAGGACCCCGCGCAATCGAGCCTGCCTGACGAGATCGCGGCGGAGCGCGCGATCGGCCCACGCCGGAGGAGTCGCGGTTTCGAGCGGCGACTCGAGCTGCGCCTCGAGCGCGCGGAGCGCCCTGTCGTCGACGTCGCGGCCGCGTGCGACGTCGATGAGCGTGCGCAGGATCGCGGGCACGTCGGCGGCAGCTTCGTGCTCGCCGGCGATGCCGCGCCGCCCGTGCCACCACTCGATCGGATTGTGGAGCAACGGCTGGACCCCGAGCGGCAAGTGCGCGACCGGCTGCGCGACCCGCGCCGCGACCTCGTCGACGCGGCCCCGATCTCCGACGTAGATCCGATCGCCGGTCCGGACGACGGACGCCCAGGTGTCCTGGTGCGCTCCGTCGAGCAGCCAGAAGACGACCGGGCACGTCGGAGACCTACGGCCAGCGGGCCCGCGCCATTCCGCGAGCGAGCGCAGCGTCGGGTCCGCCTGGCCGCCGACGCAGACGAGCAGCGCGTCCGGCGGGACGTCTCCTGGGCTCAGGGTCGGCACGCCGTCGAACGCGAGCATCTCGGCGAGCCAGGGAGGGGCGAAGCAGGACCAACGCCGAGCGGCGGCCGTTGGATCGGCGCTCGGCGGACGAGCCGTCGCGTCTGAAGCTTTTCCGCACGGGGCGGGCCGAGACGTCGCGACGACGGTCTCGCGCGCACGTCGCAGGTGATCGAGTACCACGAGCGGCACCAGCGCGAGCCTCCACGGCCGGCGACGGAGCCGCAGCAGCCGCCGGCCAAGCTGCGTCGCCGAGCGCTCCGCGATCGTCGCGATCTCGGCGCGCAGCGCGCCGATCTCTTCCTGGAGCGCGAGTGTCTGGTCGACGTCGGCCGGCGACGCCGCTCTGTCGCGAGGCGTCGGCCGAACCGGCGCATCGAAGGGCCGACGCGGCCAGACGGCCGCGCGGACCGCCTTCACCACCGACACGAATCTCCACGGCCGGCGGATCGCGTCGAGCGCCATCGTGCCGAGCGTCGAGGCGGCGCCGGTCCGCGCGACGGCGTGCTCGCGCA
>JBGPIT010000244.1:0-7788 GCA_041485125.1 Binatia bacterium
CGGGATCCGAAAGATCATCATCAAAGACCTGCAGCGCTTCGCCCCGAATCTGTTCGGTATCCTGGCGAAGGGTAAAGGGGGAACGTACGACGTCATCCCGGGGCACGAGCCGCTCACGATCACCGTGGAGCTGAACGACACGGCGGTTCCTCCGGGCGGAACGCCCGGCAAGGATCAGTGCGGCGAGGTGGCGTTCGGTCTTCTGCCCGCGAAGCCGGGCTGCGGCCACTCGACCGCTGCCATTCAGTGCAAGTAGCGCATCCGTGAAGAGCGGGGCGGCGTCGGCATCGGCGCTGCCCGCGCTTTCCAAGCCGGCGGCTTCTTGTTATCGCCGCGCCATGAAGGGACGCAGCCACCGTGCGACGATCCGCGAGGTGCTCGACACCGCGCTCGAGCTCGAGCGCAAGACGATGCAGCTCTATACGGCGCTCGTCACCGTCTTCAAGAAACAGGACGAGCTACGTGGGTTCTGGTTCGCGATGGCGCGCCACGAGGCGGGACACTGCGGCGCGCTCGCGCTGGTCGAGAGTCTCGTCGAAAGCGATCCCTCACTCGCGGGAGAGCGCAAGGTGTGGTTCGACGACACGACGGTCGCGCGCCTGCGCGGGCTGCTGAGCGCGTACATCAAGGAAGCGCGCCGCGGCGTCACCATCGACCGGGCGCTCGCGATGGCGCTCGACATCGAAGGATCGGAGCTCGAGGACGTCGTCGTCGAGCTGCTGCAGGTGGTGAAGGATCGCCGCTGGCGCGATCAAGCGGTGCAGATGCTGATCCACGACCTCGGCGACTTGAGCTTCATGATCGAGAAATACACTCACGACGAGGTGCTGCTCGCGCGCGCGGACGAGCTGGTGGAGCGGCGGGTCGGACGGCTGCGCGCCGAGGCTCGGGGCGGTACCCCGCCGAGCCGCGTGCGAACGGCGACCACGCGCACGACGCCGCGTCTCGCGCGACGCCTGCCGCGGCGCTGAGCACCCACGACCGCACGCCACACGCGTCGCCCCGTTTCGCGGCCATCGACGGAGAGCTCAGTTGACCGGGCGTAGCGACGGCGGACCTTCCGACGTCATGCTGTCGTCGAGCAGGCTCTCGACCGCGACGCCGCGTCGGCCGGCGAAGCGTGCGAGCGATGCACGCGCGAGCTTGCTGGGTGCCGAGTGGCCCTTTTCCCAACGGTTCACCGTGCTGACTGTTATGCCGAGCGCGTGCGCGAATTCCTCTTGCGTCAGACCGAGACGGTTACGCAGATCACGAATGACGGGAGCGAGTCTTTCCACAGGTGCAGTTCCTCCGTCCCGTCGAGACAGCAAGACGAATGCCACGGCGGGCGCAGCTGCGCACGCGGCTTTCGCGTTTTCGTGACGCTCGTGAGCGCCGTAAAAGTACCGTACGCCGCTTCAGCGTCGCAGCAGCAGGGGCGCAACTGCACGAATGATACGGACAGTGTCGGTGACTTTGCGGTAGTGGCTGCGGCGCTCGGCGATCGGCGGATAGTAAACAGCGGTCGGCGTCGATCGCACGGCGATGCCGCTGCGCGCGGCGCGAATGATGATCGTGGTCTCGTACTCGAAGCGCTCGCCGTCGGCGGGGAGCGCGAGAACGAGCGCGATCGGATACACGCGGAAGCCCGACTGCGTGTCGACGACCGGCACGCCCGCCGCGAGGGTGGTGACGCTATTCGCGAACCAATTGCCGAAGAGATTCACCGCCGCGACGGCCTGGTTCCCGATGGCGCGCGTGCCGATTACGATCGCCGTCGGCTCGGCGCGCGCGAGCGCGAGCAGCTTGGGGATCTCGCTGCCGAGATGCTGGCCGTCGCCGTCCATGCTGAGCGCGTGCGTGAAGCCGGCGGCGGCGAGGTGGCGCATGCCGGCGACGAGCGCGGCGCCTTTGCCGCGGTTCCTCGGCTGGCGGATCACCTCCGCGCCGGCGATGCGCGCGCGCTCGGCGGTATCGTCGCCCGAGCCATCGTCGACGACCAGGATGTGCGGCGCGTACGGGCGCGCGTCGGCGACCACGGCTCCGACCGTCGCCGCGGCGTCGTAGCACGGGATCAGCACCGCCGGCCGGAACGTGCTGCCGGCACGGTCGCCCGCGCGCGCAGCGCCGCCGCCGGCGTCAAGCCGCGGCGACTCGGAATCCGACACGTGGAAAGTGGACGACGACGTCGCCGATCTGCGCGTCACGCCGCTCGATCGCGACGTCGTCGACGCTGATCGACACGACCTCGCCGGCGACCGGGTCGAACGCGTAGTCGTCGGGCGTGACGGTGACCCGATCTCCCGGCGCGATGCCGCTCGGATCACGCTCCGTTCCGGCGGCGACGGCGGCCGGTGTGCTCTCGCGCGCGACGGCGAGCGCATCGTCGGCCGAGAGCGGCGTGCTCGTACCCTCGCCGATCGCCTCGACGCGCGCGAACCACCGCGCGAGCCGCGACAGCTCGCCGACGATCGCGGCGGTGCCGGGGTCCATCCGCGCGAACCACAGCGAGTGGAAGCACGCCGCGTCGGCGAGACTGAAGGCGTCACCGAGGAGGAATGGGCGGCCGTCGAGTTGGCGGTCGAGGGTCCGACAGAAGGCGCGGAACTGGCTTTGCGCGTGCGGCGCCAGCGCCGGCATCGCATCGATCTTGAAGCCGGGGAGCATCTTCTCGCGATCGGCCTTGAACTCGGGCGGCAACGTGTGGCCGACCGCGGCGAGGACGAGCGTGACGGCGACGCCGAAGAGCTGGCGATCCGACCACCACGCGATCAGCTCGGCCGCGCCGCGCTGGCCGGTCGGGAAAAGCGTCGGCGTGGGGTGCAGCTCCTCGATCTTGCGGAGGATGCACGCCGTGTCGCAGTAGACGTCGGCGCCGATCTGCATGACTGGAATGCGCCGATAGCCGCCGGTGAGCGGCGTCAGCTTCGGCTTCGGGTTCCACATCGGCTGCTCGACCGCGCGCCACGGCACAGCCTTGAACGCAAGGACCTTGCGGACCTTCTCCGAGAACGGCGACATCGGGTAGTGATGCAAAATGAGCTCGGCCATCGTGCTCTGCTAACGGTTCCCGCCGGCGCCGGCAAGGACAGCGGGAGGGACGGCCGGGGCGTTGACGATCGCGGTGCCACAGCCGTAGCGTGGCGGAACGGGAGGACGCCGCATGTTCGTTCTCGGGTGGATCTTCTTCGGGCTGATCGTCGGCATCGTCGCAAAACTCCTCATGCCCGGGCGCGACCCGGGCGGATTCGTCCTCACGATCGTGATCGGCATCGTCGGCGCGCTCATCGGCGGCAAGATCGGCCAGGTGCTGGGATGGTACGAGCCCGGACAGCCGGCCGGATTCTTCATGGCGCTGGTCGGCTCGATCTTGCTGCTGTGGCTTCATCGCATCGCGTTCCGCTCCTCGAGCGCGTAGACACGTCGACCACGACGAGCGCCGTCGGCGCCGCGCGGCGCGCGGCCGGCGACGCGCCTCTAGAACAGTGAGGGCAGGGGCCCGGAGGCGCGACGCATCGCCAATAGCTCGTGGCGGTTGCGCGCCTGCGTGTAGTCCGGGTTCTCGATTTTCACCCAGCTCGACGGCTTGCCGGCGCGATAGGGACCGTCCTTCCACTTGGCGACGATCCCCTCCATGTCGTGGGTACGGACGAGATCGAAGAGTCCCTCGCCGCAACCGGCGACGTGGTCGACGTAGCGCACCTGCGGTGAACGCCGCAGCACGTACCGCAAGGCGCGCTTGCGGGTCGTGAGCGGACGATCGCGCAGGTCCTTGCCGTCGAGCCACAGCACGTCGAACGCGTAGAAGCAGGCGGCGCTGCGGCGGTGGAGCAGGGACGTGGAGACTGGCCGGCCGGCGTCGTCGACGCAGACGATCTCGCCGTCGAGCACGGCCTCCTTGGCGCGGACCGCGCCCAGGATCTCGGCGGCGAGGCCGCCGAACGAGCGATATGCGTGTCCCTTGCGCGAGACGAGCGTGACGGTCTTCGCCGAAACGTACGCCAATGCGCGGAAGCCATCGAGCTTCGGCTCGAACACCCACTCGGGATGATCGAAGGCTCGCGGCACCGCCGTGAGCCGCATCGGCTCGAAGGCGCGTTTTGCGAAGCGATCGTCCATCGCTCTCGTTCTTACCGGAGCATCTCGGACGAGAGCAACGCCGGGCCGCGCCCGGGCGGATCAATCAGACGTCAGCGCCCGCAGCGGAAGCCTTTGCCGTACGGCGACTCCGCCGGGCTGAAGCGGGCGTCGATCGACAGCACCCCCGGTCGGCGCGCCCACGCGGCGGGGAGCTTCCCGTACTCGCCGGGCGCGACCCCTCCGAAGCAAAGGCCGTCGTTCAAGCTGGTCGGAAACCAATCGGTGAAGTCGGGACCGTACGCGTTCAGCCACGTCGTGCAGTTGTCGAAGTTGGCGACCGTGCCCCAGTCGGCAACCCACTCGCTGAGCGCGCCTTCCATGTCGAACACGCCCCAGCTCGACACACACTTCGAGCGCGAGCCGGTGTCGTAGTAGTCCTCGACCGTCGAGCAGGTGGTGGCACCGTCGTCCTCGACCGATTCCGGCGTCCCCGCCGCGGCGATCTGCCACTCGTGATTCGTCAGCAAGCGTTTGCCGGAGAGCGTGCACAGCTGCGCCGCTTGGAACCACGACGCCGTGCTCCCGGGCACGCCCGGAATCGCGACGGCGTAGATGCCGGGGGTCGGCGGATCCGACCCGGCAAGCGGCGTCCAATTCCCGTCCTGCGGGAAGCTCGGTGGATAGGGAACGATCTCGTCGCCTTCGATCTCGTTCGCCGCCAGCTGCACCGCGCCGCCCGCCAGCAAGTCGGCTTTGCTCGCCCTGCCGTCACGCACCTTCTTGAGCAGCGCCTTCTTCGTCGGACTGATCTGCCACGCGCTCGCTTCGTAGCGATCGACGCACACCGTTCCGACCCGCACCGAATCCGGTGAACAGCTCTGCGCGCTGGCGGACTCGGCGAGCGCCGTGGAGAAGACAAGCGTCAGCACACATCCGAGAGTCACTCGGTTCATTGGAACCTCCTCGGCATCCCGCGAACGAGAGCAGTTGACGGATACGCTGCCGCCAGAGCAACTCGCATACCGTCCAATATCCCGATTTGTAGGGTGATCACCCGATGAGTGCGGTGCAGTTGTGCACGGCATCGCGACGCTGCACTACGCTGTCCGTCGCGATCGACTCGAACGTGGCAATGCGCCACGCGCCGAAACCGCAGCGCGCTATTGGCTCCGCGCCACCGAATGGAGCTACAACCGCGCCGTGCCCACCAGAAACAACGGTGTGCTCGCCCGAAACACGGAAGCCGATGCGGCCCGTGAGTTTGGTGATGCGCACCGGGCGCTGATCGCGCGCCGTCTGCCGTTCGTCGCGCTCGGCTGGTTGGGTCTCGGGCTGGTGATGCGCTCCGGGCTCATTCTTCAATCGGCCCTCGCGCCGGGCCCCGCGGTCGTGTCGCTGACGCTTCAAGCGGTGGTCTTCGCGGTCGCGATCGCGCTCTGCCGTACCGACCCGCGTGCGCCCCGCGTCCTCCCGGTCGCGTTTGCGAGCTGCGCGCTTCTGAGCGTCCTCTCCGCCGGGTTCTACGGCTACACCGGCGGCGCCGGGGAGGCCCTGTCGTTCGCGCTCTTCACGCTCGGCCTCGCATCGTCGCTCGCGTTCGCGTGGGGATGGCGCGTTGCGCTCGGACATCTCGCCATTTCCATGGTCGCGTGGCTCGCCGCCGCACCGCACTTGCGCTCGTTCGCCACCAGCACCGAGCGCGCACTCGAGGTCGCGATCGGATCGTGCGTCTGGCTGGGAGTCGCGGATGCCGCGGCGCGGAGCTTCCGGACGAGCTGGTACCAGGAGCGAGCCCGTCGCGCCGCGGCCCAGAAGCTCGCCGAATCGCTCGACGCCTATCGCGACCTCGCCGAGAACGCCCGCGACCTCATCTACACGCACGATCTCGCCGGACGCTTCACCTACGTCAACGAGGCATTCGCACGTTACGTCGGCGTGCCCGCCGCCGACCTCGTCGGGCGCTGCTGTCTCGACATGGTGCCTGCTCATCCCAGCAACCCAGACCTACGCGCGGTCATCGCCCGGCTGAAGGCGGGCGAGGCGGTGCCGCCGCAGCTCTTCTGGGTCGAAGCGCGAGGCGGTGAGCGGCGCTGGCTCGAATGCGTGGTGTCCGCCATCCACGGCCCCGACGGCGTTGCCGGCGTCCGCGGCATCGCGCGCGACGTCACGGCGCGCAAGCGCGCCGAGGATGCCTTGCGCGCGAGCGAGCAGCGCCTCCGTCGCCTGGCGCGACATCAAGCGAAGATCCGCGAGGAAGAGCGCAAGCGGCTCGGCTTCGATCTGCATGACGACGTCTGCCAAGAGCTCGTCGGCATCGGCATCCTGATCGAGTCGCTGCGCCAGCAGCTGGCGCCGCAGTCGCCCGAGGCCGACGTCCGCCTCGGGCGCATCGGTCGCTACGTGACCGAGGTCAGCGAGCACCTGCGACAGCTCGCGCGCCAGCTGCGCCCGATGCTGCTGCGTGATCTCGGTCTCGAGGAGAGCCTGCACTCCCTCGCCGAAGGAATGACCGCGGCAGGGACGCGGGTCGATGCACGCTTCCCGACCGTAATTCCCCGCTTGCGCGAGGAGACCGAGATCGGCGTCTATCGGATCGCCCAAGAGGCGCTCGCCAACGCCGCGCGGCACGCGGGCGCTGCCACGATCCACCTCACTCTCGCCGTACAGGGCGCGAGACTCACGCTCGAGATCAGCGACGATGGCGCCGGCTTCCTCCCCGACGAGCGTCGCAGCACGGGAGCCCTCGGCCTCGTCGGTATGGAAGAGCGCGCTCTCGCGCTCGGCGGCGAGTTCGACCTGCGTTCCACGCCCGGCTGCGGCACGACGGTCCGATTCGCGTGCCCCGTCGAGGTGCGCGAGCTGCCGAGCATCGTGATCGAGGGAGACGCGCCACCCGCGACGACGAGCGCGACCGCGGAGTCGAATGCTCCGATCGAGTGGACGAGCGACCTGCGCTCAGCCAAGCGCTGACCTCGCTCGGGCCGCTCCTCATCGCGTGCCGAGCAGCCGCTCCGCATGCGCGTCGACGAAGTCGGCCACCACCTCCGCCGCCCAGCGGTGGCCGACCGCGTTCCAATGCGAGTCGTGCCTCCAGTGTGCATCCTCGGGATTGCCGCGCTCGGCGAACGCCGTGGCGAGATCGACGACCGGCATGTCGTGGCGCGCCGCGATCCGCTCGATCCGTTTGAGCAGACCCTTGTCGACGAGCTCGCGGCGATCGGGCCGTCGCGCCGGCGTTGCCGAGCACGGTGGAGTCGCGAGGATCAGGAGCTCGAAGCCGTCGCGCGCCCGCGCCTCCGCGAAGAGGCCGAAGACGTGGTCGGTGAGCGCCTCCGCCTCCTCGAAGACCGGCGGCATCTCCCTCGCGAAGAACATCTCGTTGTGGTCGAGGTCGTCGGGGTAGCGCCAGCCCTCGAGCTTCGGCTGGTAGCGCGCGTCGTTCCGCAGGCGCGCGAGAAGAGCGCTCTCGATCGCTATTTGCTTCCGCGACGTCCACTGCCAGCGCAGGTCGGCGGCGTTGAAGGCCATTTGCGCGAGGCGGCTCCACCGCAATCGCCCGCGCCACCCGAAGGTCGGGTCGGGCTGCGGCGCGACGTCGATCATACGGAGCGTCGTGTCCGGCTCGACCGCGAGGCGGCGGAAGCCACCGCCAGCTTCGATGTCGAAGAGCGGCCACGGCGGATGATCGGGCCACCAGCCATAGGTGATGCTCTCGAGCAGCGGTGAGTC
>JBGPIT010000245.1:0-7785 GCA_041485125.1 Binatia bacterium
CGCTCGCCACGGCCTGGCGCTCGGGAAGGTCGCGCAGCCGGTGCGCGTGGCGGTGACGGGGACATCGGCAAGCCCGGGCATCTTCGAGGTGCTCGACGTCCTCGGCCGCGAGCGGACGCTCGGTCGCCTCGACGCCGCGCTCGCGTCGATCAGCTGAGCAGGCGGGTAGTCAGCGCGGCGGCCTTCTGCCGGAGTCCGCCTGCTCGATCTTCGCCCAGGTGTCGCGCAGCGAGACCGTCCGATTGAAGACGAGCGCACCCGGCTTCGAGTCGCGGTCGACGCAGAAGTAGCCCTGACGCTCGAACTGGTAACGGCCGCCGATCGGTGCCGACGCGAGACTCGGCTCGAGCTTGGCGTCGGTCAGACGCTCGAGCGACGCCGGGTTGAGGAAGCTCGTGAAGTCTTCGCCGTCCTTCCCGCTCTCGGGATCCTCGACCGTGAAGAGGCGATCGTAGAGCCGCACCTCCGCATCGAGCGCGTGCGGCACCGAAACCCAATGCAGCGTCGCCTTCACCTTGCGGTTCGCCGCCGGCATGCCGCTCCGCGTGTCGGGATCGTAGGTGCAGTGCAGCTCGACGACCTCGCCGACGTCGTTCTTCACCACGTCGACGCACTTGATGATGTACGCGTACCGCAGGCGCACCTCGCGCCCGGGCGTGAGACGGAAGAACTTCGGCGGCGGATCTTCGCGGAAGTCGTCCTGCTCGATGTAGAGGACGCGCGAGAACGGCAGTCGGCGCGTGCCCGCGGATGGATCCTCCGGGTTGTTCACCGCCTCGAGCTCCTCGACCTGATCCTCGGGATAGTTGTCGATGACGAGGCGGAGCGGACGGAGGACCGCCATCACGCGCGGCGCGCGCGCGTTCAGGTCCTCGCGGACCGCGTGCTCGAGCATGCCGACGTCGACCGTGCTGTCGCGGCGCGCGACGCCGATGCTGTCGCAGAAGCTGCGGATCGACTCGGGGGTAAAGCCGCGCCGGCGGAGGCCCGAGATCGTCGGCATGCGCGGATCGTCCCACCCCGACACCCTGCCCTCCTGCACCAGGCGCAGGAGCTTCCGTTTGCTCATCACCGTGTAGTTGAGGTTCAGACGCGCGAACTCGATCTGCTGCGGGTGACAGGGCACGCTCACGTTGTCGAGTACCCAATCGTAGAGCGGCCGGTTGTTCTCGAACTCGAGCGTACAGATCGAGTGCGTGATGCCCTCGAGCGCATCCGAGATGCAGTGCGTGAAGTCGTAGAGCGGGTAGATGCACCACTTGTCGCCGGTGCGCTCGTGCGGCACGTGGCGGATGCGGTAGAGCGGCGGGTCGCGCATGACGAGGTTCGGCGACGCCATGTCGATCTTCGCCCGCAGGACGTGCGCACCGTCGGGGAACTCGCCGGCGCGCATGCGCGTGAAGAGGTCGAGGTTCTCCTCGACGGAACGCTTGCGGTAGGGGCTGTCGCGGCCGGGCTCCGTCAGCGTGCCGCGGTGCTCGCGGATCTCGTCGGCGGAGAGACTGTCGACGTAGGCGAGGCCCTTCCGAATCAGCTCGACCGCGAAGTCGTAGAGGCGATCGAAGTAGTCGGAGGCGTGAAAGAGGCGGTCTTCCCAGTCGAAGCCGAGCCAGCGCACGTCTTCCTGGATCGACTCGACGTACTCGACGTCTTCCTTCGCCGGGTTGGTGTCGTCGAAGCGCAGGTTGCAGGTGCCGCCGAACTCCTTCGCGAGGCCGAAGTTCAGGCAGATGCTCTTCGCGTGCCCGATGTGCAGGTAGCCGTTCGGCTCGGGCGGGAAGCGCGTCGCGACGCGCGTGTGCTTCCCGCTCCGGAGATCCTCACCGATGATCGTCCGGAGGAAGTTCGCTGTCTGCACGGGCGCGTCGCCGGTCGTCGGCGGGACCTTCGCCATCGCTCTCCTTCGCTGCTTGTGCGGGTCGAGTTGCGCGGCCGTCGTGACCCGACCGCGTCAGTGCATCGTATACGAAGAGGTCTCGCCGGCAAGGCGCCGGCGTTGCGAGGCCGCGCGGAGTCGCCGTCGATGCGGACGCAGCGGCGTGTCGCTCGCACCGCCGGACGCGTCGCCCGACCACGACGCACGAGCGCTTTCTTGACGGTTCGGAAGGCCTTCCCTATAGATACGGGGTTCCCGCGGTGAGGAGTGGGCAAATTGGTAAGCCACCTGACTCTGGATCAGGTTATTGCAGGTTCGAGTCCTGCCTCCTCAGCTTCCCTCGGCGGCAATGGCGGGGCGCTCGACTGAGTCGCCCCGCCCAGCCAACGACACGAAAATCTCACGGTCCCATCGTCTAGCGGTTAGGACGGCGGCCTCTCACGTCGCAAACGGGGGTTCGATTCCCCCTGGGACCACTTTTACTCCATCCCCCTGGGACCAGCGGTACACGGTCAACCAGCGAAGGCACGGCCGCTCGCCGCGCATGTTGGCACGATTCGGCGAACACGCACGTTGATTGTCTCACATGTCGCGGACTACGAAGCGCTACCCTCGTTGACGGAATGCCCGATGGCTCGAGCGAGGCGTCCCGATGGCGTTGGCGGCGAGAGCAGCGCACGAATCAACACGTCGCGATCACGAGCACTCAACGTCAGCGTCTCACGTTCTCGAAGGAGGCCACCGGCAGATTTCAAGCGACCCGTAACATTACCTTGGCTGCCCCGTCGGCGTGCCCTTCGCATCGCATGCTCCTCTCAATCATCGTCATACCGAGAAAGAAAACCAGGAAGACGTACGTACTTCTTGCGAGGCTCGATCTCGTCGGGGTGAACGATCTCCACCGTGCCGTTTGGCAGCACGCGCACGCGCCACGCCAAGTCGCTCATCTCGTGCAGGCTGGCAGTCGTCCGGTCGCGATAGTCGCTACACTCGGCCATCGGTGCCACGCGTTGGTCCGAGAGCATCCGGCAGCGAATCTCCCGGTCATTGCGACCGAGCGCGCGGGTGATGATGGCATGGCGACAGCTATCGCACAGCGAGCTCGGCACATCCTTCATCTGAATCGGCATTCGATTCCTCCGTATTGGTGTCGTTACCTCATGACGATGTCCTCCCTTCTCGCCACGGTGGACGCGTGGGCGGGTAAGCGCTGAGCATCGGCCCAACGTACGCGTAGCGAATCTGCCGCGCAACTCGGCACAGACATTGCTCGCCTTCCCTGCCGTGCGTCTCCGCTTCGATCGCGGCACCATCGTCGCCGTCGATCCTCATCTGGGACTCGATCTGGCGGAAGCCGCGGGGTTCCAGTGGGATGCGCGAGTGCAGGCTTATCGGGCGCCGGCCTTCTTCTACCCCGCTATCAAGACGCGCCTGGTCCGACATGACATTCCGTTCTCGGACCAAGTCCGCCCGTCGGGACAGCAACCGAACGTCTGGTCTTCGATCGAGCTCCGGCCATACCAAGAAGCTGCGCTCCATGCCTGGGAGCTCAGTGGACGGCGCGGGATCGTCGCCTTGCCGACCGGGAGTGGCAAGACGCGCATCGCCGTCGCCGCAATGGCGCGTACGAAACTGACGACGCTGTGTCTGGTTCCGACACGGGTCCTCCTCCACCAGTGGCTACAGGCGATCCGAGCCGCGTACCCTCACGCGATCGGCTGCTTGGGCGACGGTGAGCGAGAGCTCGCCCCGATAACGGTGGCGACGTTCGAGGCCGCCTACCGGAACATCGAGCGCATCGGGAATCGGTTCGACTTGCTGATCGTCGACGAGGTTCATCATTTTGGCACCGGGCTTCGCGACGAAACGCTCGAGATGGCGATCGCCGACGCGCGCCTCGGTCTCAGCGCAACGCCGCCTCGTGCTAGGACGGCCGTCACGCGACTTGCGGAATTGATCGGCCCGCTGGTCTACGAGCTAGCGATCGCCGATCTGACCGGCGGGTTCCTCGCGAGCTTCGATATCATCGCTCTCCACCTCGATCTGACCGAAGGCGAGCGTGCGACCTACGAGTCGCTGATGGAAACATTCCGTGCCATCCACAAGCAGTTTCGCCGCCTCGCGCCGACGGCGAGCTGGCAGGAGTTCGTGCGATTCGCCGCGCCCACCCCCGAGGGTCGCGGCGCCTTGTCGGCCTGGCGGCAGGCGCGCAAGCTCCTCGCATTGACCGAGGCAAAGCGCGCCACCCTACGTTCGCTCCTGCAGCGTCATCGCCACACGCGTACGTTGGTATTCACGGCCGACAATGAGGCAGCGTATGCCATTGCGCGCGAGCACTTGATCATGCCGATCACCTGCGATGTCGGCCGAAAAGAGCGCGACGTCGTCCTCGAGCGATTTCGTTCCGGCGCCTTGCGTGCGCTCGTCTCCGCGCGTGTGCTGAACGAAGGCCTGGACGTTCCCGATGCCGACCTCGCGATCATCGTCGGCAGCTCGCTCGGTGAGCGGGAGCATGTACAGCGTGTGGGCCGTCTCCTTCGGCCGGCGCCTGGGAAGCGCGCGCTGGTCTACGAGCTCGTCGCGCGGCGGACGACAGAGGTCGGCCAGGCGCGGCGGAGGCGAGCAGCCCTTGGTCCCTGAAGGGCTGCTTCTCTATGGTCTCCGCGGCGAGATCGTCGTGCCGCGTTTCCTCGCGGAGCACGATCATCCATGGCTGCGCGTGCTCCTCGACGAGTATGAGCGCTTCGTCGGTCGGCCCCAGCGCGAGCTCGATGAACGCTTGCTCGAGCCCCTGCCGGGCGCATTTCCGTTCGGCAGGCAGAAGCTGGCGGTGCATGTCTTGCAACGGATCTGGGGCCGCCAGGGTCGGCCCGCGATGCTACCGCAGCGCGCCCGCGCGACGGTCTTTGCAGAAGCAGCTCGCTCGGCTGGAACGCGGGAAGACGTCCTTGCGGCAGCTGCCTGCCAGCTCGGGGCGTCGGCGGCCGAAGTAGAGGCGATGCTGTTCGCCGACCTTCCGGGCGAACGTCTCGTCGCGTCACCGGACCGACCACTCTCGCCCTCGGAGCTGGCGCTGCGAGCGAACTTGGCACTGGCCCAGGGTCTGATGTTTCGGGCGACGGCCGTCCGCATCGAGATATGCGGCAACGCCCGTGCCCTGGTGCGGCATGCCAAGTTGCGCGGGCTGATCTGCACGGTAGTCGCGCGCGGCGACATGGGTGACGCCGTCCTCGAGCTTTCCGGGCCGTTCTCGCTGTTTCGCCGGACGCTGCTCTACGGTCGCGCCCTCGGCGCGCTGGTGCCGCTGCTGGCATGGAGTCGGCGGTTTCGCCTGCGCGCCGACTGTGTTCTGCGCGACCGACGAGTGACCTTGTGGCTGGCCACCGGCGATCCCATCTTTCCGGCCGGCGAGCCGCGCGCCTACGACAGCAAGATCGAAGAGCGGTTCGCCCGTGACTTCCGCCGCGCGGCGCGGGACTGGGAGATCATTCGTGAACCGGAGCCGGTGGTGGCCGGCAATGCTCTCCTGTTTCCCGACTTCGTTTTGCAGCACCGCTGCGATGGAGGGAGGCGCTGGCTCCTCGAGATCGTCGGCTTCTGGACCCCCGAGTATCTCGACCGCAAGCTGACGCTCTACCGTCGGACCGGCCTGCAAAACTTGATCCTTTGTATCGACGATGAACGGCAATGCGCCGACGGTGATCTGCCCGCGGGTGCACGGGTCCTCCGGTTCCGACGTCATGTCGCCGTCGAAGATGTTCTGCGAATTCTGCGCGATGCCCAGCCGGAGCAAACTGAGCAACGCCTAGCGAAGGGTAGCCGGCAGCCGCGCCGCACTCAATCTCCGGAACCCGCGTGATTGTGGGGCTCTAGAGCGCCTCGCGGCTCTCACAGCTCAGCCCACATCACGTTCCAGTCCGCGCATCGGTGACACGGCTATGCATGACGTCTGCGTTCCCTGTTGGGCCGGTTGCTTCCGCAATCCCTGTTGGCATACACACCAACGTGCGAGCCCAGTTGCTGCTTCGGGAGCGGAAGGAGCTCGATCAGGGAGGCTTCGTCGAACTGGTGCTGTGGAAACTGCCAAGCCCGACGGCAGATCGACCGCATGGCTACAAGTACCGACTTGCCTATGTTCAGGGGAAACGATGCGTACTGCGCTACGACAAACAGGCAAGGGCGATCATCGACACGTCGGCTCGAGATCGGAGCCGTATTGCTTCACGACGGTGGACGCCCTGCTGAACGACTTCATGCGCGAGGTGCGCGCACGAGGAAGGCGACGATGAAGCGAACCGTCACGATCGAGATCTCCGGCCTAGAGCAGTCGCTGAAGCGGTTTGCCAAGGGATGGCGATCGGGTCGTCGTATCGGCGAGGTGATCAGTTTCGAATCGCCTGAGGTCCTCTTCCGTCGCATCACACCGAAGCGTTGGACGGTGCTGACAGCGCTTCAGTCATCGGGTCCGCAATCGGTTCGCGAGCTATCCCGTGAGCTTCAGCGCGACGTCAAGAACGTCCATGGGGATGTGCAGGCACTGATCGAGATCGGGCTCATCGAGCGCCAGGGCAGTACGATTCGTGTCCCGTTCGACGAGATCCGCACAGCCTTCCGGTTGACGCGTGCTGCATGAGCAGAGGGACGCTACGCCAGGTCGCACGCGAGCTGGGCGTGCGCTACGTGCTCGAGGGGAGCGTGCGTAAGGCCGGCAACCACGTACGTATCGCCGCGCAGCTGATCGATGGAATAACCGGAACCCACCTCTGGGCGGAACGGTACGACCGGCAGCTGGTGGACATTTTCTCGGTGCAGGACGACATCACGCGGCACGTGGTGGGTGCGATCGAACCCCAGCTGTACGCCGCCGAGAACCTGCGCACTCAGAGCAAAGCACCGGAGAGCCTCGATGCGGGGGGATGCGTCATACGAGGTCTGTGGCACCTCGGGCGCTTCACCAAGGACGACAACGAACAGGTGTGAAACCTTTTGCGGCAAGCCGTTGCCTTGAGCCCTCGTTACGCCAAAGCGCACAGCGTGCTCGCGTTTGCCGAGGCACGAACGGTGTTTTTCGGCGGCGACATCGATACGGCGCTGTCCACGGCGCGCCAGGAGGCACAGGCGGCCAGGACCTTGGACGATGATGACCCCTGGAGCTATTTTTCATCCGGATACATCGAATGCTTCGTGAGCAAATACGACGACGCAATCGCATGGTATCGTCGCGCGATCGAGTTGAACGAGAACTTCGCGCTCGCGCACGGCAACATGGCGGCGGCGCTTGCTCTTGGCGGGCAACCTGACGCGGCCATCGAGGCCGTCGATCGCTGCATGCGTATGAGCCTGCGCGATCCGTTCAACTTTGCCTACCTGCACTTCGCGGCCATCGGACATTTTGCGGCCGAACGCTACGCCGAGGGTGTTGCGTGCGAAGAGAGGGCGTTGCAGGAGCGCCCACATGCTCCTCCGGCACTTCGCTTTCTCGCCGCGTGTCATATCGGTCTCGGACAGATGGACGAAGCACGGAGCGCCATCGCAGAGGTGCTGCGGTTGGCTCCGGAAAGCTCGATCACGAGAGACGCCTACGGGCAAGTCGCGTACGCTCGCGCGAGCGACCGGGAGCGATACGCAGCGGCCTTGCGCAAAGCCGGACTACCCGAGGAATGACCGACGCGGCTTCGGGGGCCGCCAACCCACCTCCGCCCTCCCCCGCTTTCCCCGATCTGCCTCGCCGAGCACTCGACCTCAGTAGTGGTAGCGACATTGCGCGATCTGGAGCTCAGCCGCAGCCCCCTTGCCGACGACCCTGTATACGAGGCGATGCTCGGCGGTGATCCGCCGCGACCACCATCCCGCGAGGATGCCTCGCAGCGGTTCGGGCTTGCCGATGCCGGCAAACGCGCGCCGCTTGA
>JBGPIT010000246.1:0-7780 GCA_041485125.1 Binatia bacterium
ACCATCAGGAGGGGCGCGAGCGCGAAGATCGTGTAGTACGCGAGCGCGGCGCCGAGGCGGAGGTCGTTGTGCGCGCTCCACTCGTTGAAGGTGGCAGTCAGGAGCGACCAGAGGACGCGCGGCGAGCGCAGCGGGTGCGAACGGTCTTTGGCGGGCGCGAAGATCGCCGCGGTGAGCTTGTCCTCACCGCTTGCGTCGGTGTCGTGCGGGGCGGGCTCCGCCGGCGGCTCGTCGCGCCGGTCCCGGTCTGGCGAGGCCGAAGGCACGGCGACCTCTCAGCGCCGGGAGAGAATCTTCGAAACCAGAAAGCCCGCCAGGATCGCGCCCGCGAGCGCGACGAAGGGCCGTTCGCGTATCAGCGCCAGAACCGGCGCGGCAACCGACTCGAAATCGCCGTCGCCCAGCGCACCGTCGCGATCGGAGCCATTCGCGCCGTCATTCTTCGCCGCGTCCAGTTCCGCGGGATCGATCGATCCGGGGCCGGGAATGTGATCGTCGAGGTGTGCCATTCGTCGCTCCGTTCAGTCGCCCCGACGCCCGAGCCACGCACCCAAGACGAAGCCGCCGACCAGCCACGGGACCGGATGGCTGCTGATCTGGCTGCGCAGGCTGAACTCGCTCTGCACGGCGACCTTCAGCTCCTCGACGGCCTCGCGCAGCTCGGCCTCGTCACGCTCGATCGCATGTCGCAGCACCTCGCGCTCGTCGACTGCCGCTTCGGGAGTGTTCATCGTATCGGCCATCCTCCGGTCATGCTGCGGTACTGCCCGCGCATCGTCAACTCAGCCGAGGAGCCAGTGGGTGAGAGCGATGAGGATGCCGATGATGCCGCCGACGACGGCGCCGTTCAGGCGGATGAACTGGAGGTCGTCGCCGACGCGCTCCTCGATCTGCGCGACCAGCGCGTCGGTGTCGAGCGCCTCGAGGTTCTCGCGCACGGTGAGCCCGATTTGATGGTGGTGGCGGCGCAGCAGGTCGTGCGCGGTGGTGCGCACCCACCGATCGAACGACGCGCGGCGCTCCGGGTCCTCCAGCAGCTCGAGAATGCCGGCGCGGAGCTTCCGGTCGACCAGACCGGAGAGGTAGCTCTTGGGATCGTCGAGATCCTCCTCGAGCTGCGCGCGCAGACGCTGAAGCATCTCGCCGATCACCGGGCCGGCCTCGAGGCTCTCGAGGACCGCCTGGCGGAGCTGGCGCACTTGCTCGAGCGCCGTCGGGTCGCCGCCGGCGAGGCGCTCGCCGAAGCGCTGCAGAGCGGTGCGGATCAAGCCGCGGAGTGGATGATCACGTTCGCTGGCGGCGTGGCGGAGCTCGGCCGAGGCGTAGCCGCAGGCCGCCTCGACGATCTTCCGCTGCACGATCTTGCGGCGGAGAAACATCGGCACGAGACGCTTGCCTTCCTCGCGCAGCGTGCGCGCCGAGCGGTCGAGCCACCAGCCGAGCTCGGCGGCGGTGCGCGGCCGGTCGGCGATGTTCGCGAGCGAGGCGGCCATCATCTCGAATGCCGCGTCGGCGCTCTCGCTCTCCGCGAGCTCGATCAGCCACCGTCCGGCCGAGGCGTCGATCGGCAGGTCGCGCAGCTGGCGCTGAAGAGTGCGGTCGACGAACTCGCTGACCTCGCCCTCGGTGAGCATGCGCGCGACGCCCCGGAGCACGTCGCGGATCGGCGCGCCGATGCGCTCGAGGTGCTCGGCATCGGAGATCCAGTCGAGGACGAGCGTGCTCGGCGCGACCCGTTCGAGGCGGGCGAGGATGACGTCGGGAGCGAGCCAATCGTCCTGCACCATCGAGACGATGCTCTCGACGATCTTGTCGCGCCGCTCGTGCAGCAGAGCGGTGTGCGGGATCGGAATGCCGAGCGGGTGGCGGAAGAGGGCGGTCACGGCGAACCAATCGGCGAGCCCGCCGACCGTCGCCGCCTCGAAGCCGGCTGCGGCGAGGCGCAGCCACTCCTGGCCGGCGAACGGCCCGACCCGGAGCGCGATCTGACACCCCACCGCGCCGACGACCGCGGCAATGAGCGACGCCGTGCCGACGTGGTTGCGGCGCCTGCTCGCGGGCAGCCGGGCAAGCGGTCGGCGTAAGGTCCCTTCGAGACTCTGATCCGCGACGCGCGTCACGTCCCGTTACGCTACCACGATTCGGGAGGGCGGCGCAGGCACGACGGGGACGACCGTCGTTGCCGGAGCGCACGCGAACGGCTACCGTGCGCGCCGGTGTTCACCGGAATCATCGAGGAGGTCGGCGAGGTCGTCGAGGCACGCCCGGGTTTCCTGCGCATCCGGGCCCGGCAGATCCTCGCGGACGCCAAGCTCGGCGACTCGATCGCGATCAACGGCGTCGACCTCACGGTCGCGACGCTCGAGGGCGACACCTTCTTCGCCCACTTGATGCCGGAGACGTACCGGCGCTCGAATCTCGGCGCGCTCGCGGCAGGCGACGCCGTGAACCTCGAGCGCTCGGTGCGGCCGATGGACCGCTTGAGCGGTCACATCGTGCGCGGCGTCGTCGAGGGCACGGCGACGATCGACGCTTTCGTTCCCGAAGGAGAGGCGATCATCGCGTTCTTTCGCGCTCCGGCCGACCTGCTGCGCTACATGGTCGTCAAGGGACCGGTTGCGATCGACGGCGCGAGCCTGACGATCATCGAGAAGACCAGCGACACCTTCGCGGTCTCGCTGGTCCAGTACACCCAGGCGAACACCGCGCTCCTGCGGAAGCAGCCCGGCGACCAGGTGAACATCGAGACCGACATCGTCGCCCGTTATGTCGACTCGTTGCTCGCCGAGCGGGAGGGCTCGCACTGATGGCCGCCGACGACTACGCCTGCCTGCGCGTGCGGCGCGATCGCGGCGTCGCGTTCGTCACCATCGACCATCCACCGATCAACCTCTTCGACTTGGCACTCATCCAGGACGTCAACCGGCTCGGCCTCGAGCTCGAGCAGGACGACGACGTCCGCGTCGTGGTCTTCAGGAGCGCGAATCCGGACTTCTTCATCGCCCACGCCGACGTCCGCTTGATCCAAGGCTTACCGACCGCGGCGGCGCCGAAGCCGACGTCGCTCGGTCTCTTCCACGCCATGGTCGATCGCTTCCGCACCATGCCGAAGGCGACGATCGCGCAGATCGAGGGCATCACGCGCGGCGGCGGCAGCGAGCTCGTGCTCTCGCTCGACATGCGCTTCGGCGCGCTCGGACGCGCCGTCCTCGCGCAACCCGAGGTCGCGCTCGGGATCATCCCCGGCGGCAGCGGCACCCAGCGCCTGCCGCGCCTGATCGGCCGAGCGCGCGCACTCGAGGTGATCCTCGGCTGCGACGACTTCGATGCGGCGCTCGCGGAACGCTACGGATATTTGAATCGCGCCCTGCCGCCCGAGGAGCTCGGGCCTTTCGTCGAGCGACTCGCCTACCGCATCGCCTCGTTCCCGCAGGAAGCGATTGCGCTCGCCAAGGCGGCCGTGAACGCCGCCGAGCTCCCGACCTTCGAGGGTCTGCTCGAGGAAGCGGACTGCTTCAACCGAGCGCTCGGCACTGAGGCGGCGCGCACGCGCATGGCGCGGTTCCTCGAGCTCGGCGGCCAGACGCCCGAGGCCGAGCGCGAGCTCGGCCGGCTGGTCGAGCGCTTGGCCGGATCGCGGTCGTCATAACCAACGCCCACAGGAGGTCGGATGCCGAAGCTCGAGCCCGGTGACCGGGCACCGAAGTTTGCCCTCGAAGACCAGCACGGGAAGAAAGTGAAGCTCGCCGACTTCGCCGGAAAGAAGCTGCTGATTTATTTCTACCCCAAGGCCGACACCCCCGGGTGCACGGTCCAGTCGTGCGCGGTGCGGGACGCCCAGAACGATTTCGACGGCCTCGGCGCGGCAGTCGTCGGCATCAGCCCGGACAGCGTCGAGCGCCAGCGCAAGTTCGACGACAAGTACACGCTCGGCTTTCCGCTCCTGGCCGACGAAGACCACGTCGTCGCCAAGGCGTTTGGCGTGTGGGGCAAGAAGTCCATGTACGGACGTACCTACGACGGGATCAAACGCTCCGCCTTCCTCATCGACGAGCGCGGCAAGATCCAGAACGCCTGGTACGGCGTCAGCCCCAAGGACACCGTCCCGAAGGCAACCGCGGCCCTCGAGAGCTGACCCTCAACGCCGGCGCGGCGAGGGTGACGGGGCGGGCGACTTCGGCGGCAGGACCAGCTCGCCTGGCTTGGGAATCGGCTCCGGCGTGGCCCGCAGGAAGTCGCTCCGCCCGGGGACTCCAGGGTCGATCTCGACGATGGTCGCACGCCCGCTGCCGTCGAGGTGCGGGATCCGCGCACGCTCGCGGTGAGCGTCGGCGGCCGCCACGCCGGACAGGGCGAGGACTCCCCAGCCGGTCGCACAGCACATCAGTATCGTCGTGCGCGTTCGCATCACCCTATCGACCTTTCCGTGATACTCGACGTGCCGGGTGGCACACGTCTTTCTACTGCATGAACGCTTGTCCTCGCTAAATCGGGCGATATAGAGTACGCGCAGCCGATCCGGCCAGCCACCGCGCCACTGCACGAACATGCAGGCTCGCGAGCTGTTCCGAAATGCCGAGCGCTCGAGAGAACGACATGACAGAGGACCCCCGAAAATCCCCCACTCCCGCGAACCAACGCGTGATTCGCGTTGACGAGCGTCGGGCACATCCGCATGGCACTTCTGTTGCTCTCCTGCCAGTGACATTGCCTATCGAAGGAGGCGTCATGCGTCGTGTTTCCACTCTCGGTTTGAATGCACTCGTGGTCGTGCTCAGCGTGCTCACGATGAACGGGGTCGCGTATCCGTGCTCGGCGGTTCGCGCGGCAGCCCGCATCGATCTCTTCACCTGTCCCTGCCCGGACCCGAACGGCGGCGGCAACCTCGAGAGCCCGATCTACGTCGTAACCGGGACGATCGTCCTCAGTAACCAGCGCGCGAACCCGACCCTCGGAAACATCGTGATCGAGCTCGACGCCAAGAAGAAGGGGAAATACGTCGTCGCCGCAACCCAAGTGCTCGACGAGGCCGGCCACTCGTTCGTCAACACCTGCAACGGATCGTTCGCGGCGGGCCCGATCCCGGGCCACATCGTCCTCACCGACGGCGCGGGCAACGAGCTCACGTTCGCGCAGGTGAAGAACCTGCCGCAGGGCAGCGTCGTGCTCCACTACGTCGCCACGTTTGCCGGCACCATCCCGGACGTCACGCCCGGCTCACGCGTTCGCGTGCGGGCGGTCACCACGGCAATCAACACCGACTCCACCCATACCTGCTCGGTCGACGCGGACGGCAACGGCTCGATCGACAGCAACGTGAGGACTCTCAGCTTGCAAAAGGTCGTGAAGGTCCCGGCGATCGCGGCCAGCATCACGCCCTGACGGTTCCCATTCTCGGCGGCGCGGCGACACTCCCGATCGCCGCTGCGTCGCTGCGCCGCTTCAGCGCCGCGTTTCTTCCGGAAACGCGGCGTTTTCATTGGCCGATCGCCCTCCGCTGGGGTAGGATTCCGCCGTCTTCCGGATCCTCCATGAATCTCTCGAATCTGGGCACCGAGCTGCTCCGCCGCGAGACGGCGAACCTCGCACCGTACGCGACGCGCAGTACGGACACGCGCGGGCGCGTGTACCCCGAGGCCGAGCACAGCTTCCGCCTGCCGTTCCAGCGCGACCGCGACCGCGTCATCCACAGCTCCGCGTTCCGGCGCCTCGAGTACAAGACCCAGGTCTTCGTGAACCACGAGGGTGACTACTACCGCACCCGGCTCACGCACTCGATCGAGGCGGCGCAGATCACCCGCACGCTCTGCCGTACCCTCGGCCTGAACGAGGACGTCGGCGAGGCGGTCGCCTTGTCGCACGACCTCGGCCACACTCCGTTCGGCCACGCCGGCGAGCGGGTGCTGAACCGGCTCATGGAGGCGCACGGCGGCTTCGAGCACAACGCCCAGAGCCTGCGCATCGTCGACATCCTGGAGGAGCGCTACCCCGACTTCCCCGGCTTGAACCTGTCGTGGGAGATCCGCGAGGGGATCGTCAAGCATTCGTCGGACTACGACCGGCCGCTGGTGCTGCAGTTCGATCCCGAGGTGAAGCCGGTCCTCGAGGCGCAGATCGTCGACTATGCGGACGAGATCGCTTACAACAGTCACGACATCGATGACGGCCTGAAGTCGGAGATGTTGACGCCGGAGGATCTCGCCGACGTCGAGCTCTGGCGCGAGGCGCACGATTGGGTCGCGTATCACCACGCCGCCGCGAGCGCCTCGGTGCAGCGCTATCAGACGGTTCGCCGCATCATCGATCGTCTTGCGACCGACATGATCGAAGCCATCCGCACTCGCATCGAGGAGCATCGCATCCGGAGTCTCGCCGACGTCCGGCGGTGCCCGATTCGGCTCGCCGGCTTCGGCACCGAGATGGCGGCACGCAATCGCGCGCTCAAGGCCGTCCTGCTCGAGCGGCTCTACAGCCACTACCGCGTGACGCGCATGGCGATGAAAGCGCAGAAGATCATGACCGATCTCTTCCAAACCTACATGGCCGAGCCGCACCAGATGCCGCCGCACGTCCATAGCCGTATCGAGGCGGGGGAACCGACCGCGCGCGTAGTCGCGGATTACATAGCTGGCATGACCGACCGCTTCGCTCTCGACGAGTACAAGAAGCTGTTCGATCCTTACGAACGGGTGTGAGCTCATGAAAAAAACCGTCGATCTCCTGATCCATCTCGACGACCACAAGCACGATAGTCTCGGACGGCTGTTCCTCGACGAGAACGACGAGCGCGAGATGAAGCGGGTGCTGCGGCAGTACTTGGGCTCGAAGGTCGCGATCAAGCAGGCGACCGTCGAGGGCTCGCGCCTGCGAGTACGCGTCGAGGTCACCGACTTCCAGGCCGAGAGCGACAACCTGGTGCGTCTGTCGCGCGACCTCTCCAGCCGCGCCCGGCCGCAAGCGGCGCTCGGTCAGCTCGAGGAGGCGCTCAAGATCTTCCCGCTGAACGGCTCGGCGCTGAAAGGGCTCGGTCGCGCCTGCTACGGGAAGGCCGACTACGCCGGTGCCGCGGCGTTCTTCGTGCGCGCCAACGAGGTGCTGCGCGAGGACGGCGAGGCGCTGCGCGCGCTCGGCACGATCTCGCTGCGCGAAGGCCGCGAGGCGAGCGCGGTCACGTACTTCCAGCGCGCCGTCACCTCGAACCCCAAGGACGAGACCGCGGTGCGTGCGCTCGAGCAGCTGCGCGAGCGCGTCGCGAGCCGCTTCAAGGCGCACGCCGAAGCGGAGAAGCCGGAGCCCCGCGGTCAGCTGCCGCGCTCGCGCAGCCGCTGACGTGCCGACCTACGAGGGCGGCTGCCACTGCGGCAGCGTGCGCTTCGAGGTGACGACCGACCTCGCGCGCGTCAGCGACTGCAACTGCTCGATGTGCACGATGAAGGGCTTCCTGCACCTGATCGTGCCGCCCGAGCAGTTCCGGCTGATCGCGGGCGCCGACGATCTCACCACCTACCAGTTCAACACCCGCACCGCGCGCCACACCTTCTGCCGTCACTGCGGCATCCACGCGTTCTACGTGCCGCGCTCCGATCCCGACAAGATCGACGTCAACGCGCGCTGCCTGCGCGACGTCGACGTGGCGTCGCTCACGATCGTGCCGTTCGACGGTCGCAACTGGGAGCAAGCGATCCACACGCGCTGACGGGACGCGGTCTCGAGTGGAGGGCGGCGTCAGTCGCGACGGTCGCCAGATGGCGCCGGTGCGTACTCGATCATCATGACCGCG
>JBGPIT010000247.1:0-7767 GCA_041485125.1 Binatia bacterium
GGAAGCGGCGGAGCGCTACTACGACGGCCGCTCGCCGCGGCCGCACGTGCTGCTTTTCACCGTCGACCGCAAGACGGTGATCGACGGCGCGCTGGGCGACGGTCATGCGCGTTACGTCAATCACTCCTGCGATCCGAATTGCACGACGGTCACCGTGCGCGGGCGGGTCTTCATCGAGACGATCCGCGACGTGGCGGCCGGCGAAGAGCTCACGTACGACTATCGACTCACGCGACCGCAACCGCTGCCGCGCGATTGGCGCCGTCGGTACCCGTGCTACTGCGGTGCGCCGCGGTGCCGGGGCACGATGCTCGCGCGACCGCCTCGCCGGCCTCGAACACCCCACCAGCCGCGAACGACCCCCGCCCGACGGAGTCGTGGCTCGTCCCCTGACCGCGAAAGGACGTCATCATGACCTCGTTCAAAGCGTTCGTCGCCGGATTCGTCTCCACCCTCGTCTTCCATCAGGGAGTGCTCGCCTTTCTGCACAACACGGGGCTCACGCCGCGCGCGCCATACGCGATGGACCCGACCCCACCGTTCGGCGTCCCGGCGGTGTTCTCGCTCGCGTTCTGGGGCGGGCTGTGGGGGGTCGTGTTGTGGGCGATGATCCGCGACCGGCGCGGGTCGGCGTATTGGTCGAACGCGCTCGTGATCGGCGCGCTCGCGCCCAGCATCGTCGCCCTCTTCATCGTCTTTCCTTTGAAAGGACTCGGGTTTGCCGGCGGTTGGGACCCTGCGATCATCGCCGGCGCGCTGCTCTTGAACGGCGCCTGGGGTCTCGGCGTCGCGTCGATCATGCGCGTCCTGCTGGGATCCACACCGGTGCCCGCGCGCTGAGCTCGGGCGCGAGCGAGCGCCTCACCGATACGACGCCGTACCGTCGGTTCCGCACGATCGTCTACATCGACGCGCGGTGTCATCGTGTGGCCCCTCCGTATCGGTGCCGCTGTGTATTTTTCTGTAGCGTCACGGGCCGAAAAGATGGTAGCTCGCCTCACCCACAGCCGTGATCGTGCGGCTCATTACCAAACAAGGAGGCAGGGCATGAAGCGTAGGGGCAATCACGTCAAGCTGGTACCCGTGTTCGGCGCCGCGGTGATGCTGATCAGCTCGACCGCGTTCGCGACCACGATCACCCAGAACACCTCGTGGACGATCGACCGGGCCGGTACCACCGCCAAGTACCGGATCACCGCGTACGGCGACTCGATCTACGCCGGCTATCGCGGCTCGCTCTCGAGCGTGGCGAAGCGTGCCGCACCGTGGGCGGACGGCGAGTACCTGAGCAAGGCGTGGAACGCCGACATGGAGGTCATCCGGCGGACCAAGTCGGGTGCCGTCGCCTCCGACATCTACAACAACAAGATCGTCGCCGAGCGCTCGTACATGCAGGCGGCGAACACCCGCGTCGTCACCTTCGAGATGTGCGGCAACGACGGCCTGCAGGCGCGCTCGAGCTTCGCGGGGCAGAGCGGCACTTGCAATCTCGCGCCGCTCGATACCGCGCAGGCGAACTGCACCAACTACATGCAGCTCGGGATGCAGTACATCAACGCCAACGCGAGCGCGAACGTGACGCTCAAGGTGATCTCGAACCTGTACTACCCGGGCTACGACGCGGACAACACGCTGACCAACTGCACGATCGGCGGAGTGCGGCAGAACAAGCAGCAGGTGTTCCTGCCGTACCTCGCGCGCATGAACTGGCGGGCCTGCAACTTCGCGAACACCTACGGCTTCAAGTGCGCCGATAGCTTCGCGCAGTACATGGGCGCCGACTACGACTCGAACAGCGACGGTCAGATCGACTCCGACGCGCTCCGCTACGTCCAGGGCGAGTCCGAGGCGGCGTACGTGACCCGGATCACCTCGACGCTGCGCTCGACGATCCGCGATGCCAACACCCACTTCGCGAACGCCAGCACCAGCTACGACTACATCCAGTCGGACAACACCCACCCGACCTACACCGGCTCTACGGTCGGCGTCGGCCTCTTCGGCGGCACCGGCACGGGCTCGGGACCGCCGGACTACAGCGACGCGCAGATCGTCGGTGGTCAGAACCCGGTCTGGAACCAGCTCGGTCACGAGCGGATGGGCTGGGCGCTTTCGGTCTACAACCTGCCCACGCCGTAACCCCAACGGCGCTTCAGCGCGCGTCGAGCGGCGCCGTCCGGGTCACGTGGACATCCGGACGTCGCGGCCGCTCGGCGCGCGCGCGGAGCTGACCCGAGTCGTGGCGCAGACTCCTAGGGCAGAAACCGCAGCACGAGCAGCACCGGCACGCCTCCATAGTAGAGCAGCCGGCATCCCACCTCGACCTGCCGTCGAACACGCACGGCCCGCGCCGGCGCGAGCCACGCCATGAGCAGCGCCACCGCCTCCGCGATGCCGCGCCAGACCGCGGCGAAGAGGACGAGGTAGATCGTCAGCGTCGTCCAATAGGTCGTGAGCGTCGCGAGCCACGAGCCGAGACCGAGGAGATAGTACTCGCCGAGGAGCGCGCCGTAGGCGATGTGCTGGTGCGCGTTGAAGAGCACCACGGTCGGGAGCAGGGCGAAGAGGGGATACTTCGCGGCGTAGTGGTACCAGCGCGACGGCGGCCGGCGTTTGGCGGTCGCGTAGACGACGGTCGGGTGGCGAAGCGCGCGGCGCGCATCCTCGACGCCGCCGTGCTCGGCGAGGGCCGTCAGCAGCGCCGCCGGATCGGACGGCTGCACGCGTTGGCGCAAGCGCTGCCCCGACCGCAGGCGGAGCGTGAGCCCGGCACTCGGCAGCGGCACGCGCCATGGCACCACCGCCACGATCGCGTCGCACGGGACGTCGACACGCAGATTTCGGCGCTCGAGCACGAGCATCCCGGCGCCGACGGCGACGCGTGCCGCGGCCGTGCGCAGGGCGAGCCAGGCGGTGACCGCGGGCAGCGCCGTCAGGACGAGGAACATGCGGATCAGCACCGCCGGCGTCAGCACGAAGTCGTTGCCGAAGACGATGAGCGCGGCCAGCGTCGGCACGCTCGCCGCGCTCACCGCGAGCACCCCGGCCGTCGCGGCCCGCATCCACGCGCCGTACACCGCGGCGTGGTCGACGAATCGTTCCACCCGCTCCTCGTGCGGCGCGCCGGGTCCGGCTGCGAGATCGGGCTCCTCGCCGGACCGGCTCGTCCGGCTCGTCCGGCTCGTCCGGCTCACGATGGGCGTGCGGGGCTCGGCATCGACGTGATCGGTGTTGGGCAACCCGTCTTGCGGGCCGCGCGCGGGTTCTCGTATATCCGATCAATCCCGATGGCGAGTGAGACGCGACCGCCGCCGCCCGGCTCGTCTCCGGCGCGCCCCGCGCGCGTCCGCATCGACGCGGACGGCGTTCGCACGTCGAAGACGCCTCCCAGCCGTATGGCGTTCCGCCTGATCGTGCTCGCGATCGGGGTGCCGATCGTGGCGACGATCGTCGCGGTCGCGGTCATCCGTCATGCGCCCGCCAAGACCGCACGACCGGCGCCGCGCATCGCGAGCGGCGGCGCGCCCGGCGAGCCGCACACGGCGGCGAACGCGGCGCCGAGCGCGACCGTCGCGCCGCGCGCCGAGAAGCTGATCCCGCGTCGCGTCGCCGGCATCGAGCAGGTCGCGCCCGGTCGCGACCGGCCGGACGCCGCACCGACGCGCGAGCCGAAGAAGAAGCCGGAGGTCGGCGCGGCGGAGGTGATCACCGCGCTCCGCGAGGAAGGCGAGACGGGCGGCATCGCGGCCTTCCCGCTGCCAGGCACCAAGCCCATCAAGCGCGGCATCATCGTGCCCGAAGAGCTCGAGCTCCCCGAGGGCTACGTCCGCCACTATCAGACGACCGATGACGGCAAGCAGCTGCCGGCGATCTTGATGTTCCATCCCGACTACCAGTTCGTGAACGAGCGTGGGGAGCCGGTCGCGATTCCGGACGATCACATCGTTCCTCCCGAGATGGCGCCCGAAGGCATGCGGATCGAGATGCTCGATCTGGGCGCGCCGGACTCCGCGCCCTGAGCGGGACGACCGCTCGACGTCGCCTCGCCACCGGCGCGGCGATGCTCGCAACCGCCCTCGCGTACGCGCTCTACGGTCGGATGGAGTCGCGCTGGCTCGTGCTCGGTTGGTTCGGCCTCGTGCCATGGCTCGCCGTCGTCGATCGCACCCGCTCATGGCGCCGCGCGCTCGCTGCCGGCCTGGTGATGGCGGTCGTCTTCGAGCTCGCGGTCTTCGGCTGGTTCGCGAGCGCGATCGAAACCTACTCCGGCGCGCCGTGGATGGTCGCCATCGTACTGCTTGCCGCCATGTCACCGCTGCTGCAGCCGCAGCTCGCGACGCACGCGCTGGCGCGCCGACTGGCGCAGGCGGCCGACGGTGACACGCCGCGCTTCTGGATTCCCGCGCTCGTCGGCGCCGCCGTCTACGTCGGGACCGAGGCGGTGTTGCCGAAGCTCTTCGCGGACACCCTCGGCCACGGTCTCTACCCGTCGCTCTGGCTGCGGCAAGGTGCCGACGTCGCCGGGGCGCACGGGCTCACCTTCGCGCTGATCGTCGCGAACGAGTGCGTGCTCGCGGTCGTGTGCAGCCTCGGGACGGACGCGCCTTGGCGGGCGCGGCTCGTCCGCGCGTCGGTGCCGGCGGCCGGTGTGGTCGCGATCGTCGCGGCGCTCGCGCTCTACGGCGCGTGGCGCTGCGAGCAGATCGCCGTCCGCGACGCGGCCCGCAACGCCGGCATGAGTTCCGGCGAAGCAGGCGCCACCGGCACGAGCCACGCCGGGCCCGTCACTGCCGCCCTCGTCCAAGCCGACATCAGTCACTACGACGCGCTCCGTGCCGAGATCGGAACCTACGAGGCGGTGCGGCGGATCCTCGACGCGCACTTCGCGCTCTCGACGGCCGCGCTCCGCGGCGCACCCGCGGACGTCCTGGTGTGGCCCGAGACGGTGTACCCGACGACCTTCGGCGCGCCGAAGAGCGAGGACGGGGCGCTCTTCGACCGCGAGATCGTGTCGTTCGTCGATCGCAGCGGGGTGCCGTTGATCTTCGGGTCGTACGACGCCGACGGTCCCGACGAGTTCAACGCCGCCATGTTCCTCGAGCCGGCGCGACCGACCGGCGACGGCGCACCGCCACCGCCGCGCAGCTTCCAGACCTATCGCAAGGCCGCGCTTTTCCCGCTCACCGAGCGCGTCCCCGCGCTGCTCGACTCGCAGACGGTCCGGCGCTGGCTGCCGTGGCTCGGGACCTGGAAGTCCGGCGCCGGCACCGACGTCGTCGCGATGGCCCTGCGCGACGGCACGATGGTCCGGATCGCCCCGCTCATTTGCTACGACGTGCTCGACCCGCGGCTCGCGCTCGCGGCGGTCGGTCGCGGCGCCGAGCTCATCGTCACGCTCTCGAACGACTCGTGGTTTTCGGCGGGTCCCGGCCCGCGCATGCACCTGATCGGTGCGGCGTTCCTCAGCATCGAGACGCGACGGCCGCAGCTCCGCGCCACCAATACCGGCGTCTCCGCGATCATCGACTCCGCCGGCACGCTCCTCACCACGGCGGGCGTCGACGAGCGCGTGACGCTTCTCGCCGCCGTCACGCCCGCGCGCGGCGATGCGACCTTGATGGTGCGCTGGGGCGAGTGGTTCGGTCCGGCGGCGCTCGCGGCGGCGGTCGCTTTCCTGCTCGGCGACGCCGCGCGCCGGCGACAGAGACGCGTCGGCGGCGGCACGCCAGGTCGCGGCGGCCGCGCGACGACACCGCCCGTTCGCGCCGCCTCGTTTGACTAGAAGGCTCGCGCGGCCCTATCACTCTCCCCACGTCCGCCGATCGCACGCCAATCGGAACCGTCGCGATCGCCCACACCGCACCGGAGGCACCTCATGCGCACGAACCTCGCCCACTACGTCCGTTCCTCGCTCCCGGCCCTGCTGCTCGTCGTGCTCATGGCCGTCGCCGCGTCGGCATCGGCGCAGCAGAACGGCCCCGCGATCATCACCGGCCTCTCGCCGGACGCGGTCGGTCACTTCGACGCCGACCAGTGCCGCGGCTGCAGCGTCGAGAACGACGGACAAGGGCTCTGCGACAACACCTGCGTGACCTGCCACGACGCCGGACGCACCTTCGCCGGCGACGGCGCTGCGGAGGGCTGCGGCCAGTTCGCCGACGCGCAGAGCTGCAACGGCGGGTGGCAGCACAACCAGATCGGGACCCCGGTCTCGTGCTTCTTCCACCCGCAGAGCGTGTGCGTGATCTGTGACGACTTCAGTGAGAAGAGCGGCCTATGCTCGAACACCTGCTATCCCTGCGCCGACGCCGCGCGCACGACCTTCGCGGGTGGCTCCCAAAGTCCCGACGGCTGCCGAAATTTCGATGGCAACCAGAACAATTGCGGGAAGGCATGGGTGCTGAACGGCTTCAGCGAGGTACCCATCTCCTGCTTCTACGACGGCACGACCAACGAATGTCACGCCTGCGAGGTCAGTGAGCGCTTCGGCGGGCAGTGCACGAACACCTGCGTCTCCTGCGAGGATCCGCAGTTCACCCAGCTCGTCGACGAGCCGGGTGGGGCGCCCTGCGAAACGCTCGCCGGCAACGAGGGCGCGTGCTCGTCGACGTGGCACTTTGCGCATAGCCACCTGCCGGCGCCGTGCTTCTTCACCGCCGGTACGGAGAAGAACCAAGGCGGCTTCATCTTCATCCAGGACGGCTTCGATCGTCTCGGGCCGCTGGTGACGAACGGCAAGAAGCTCGCGGTGTGCCTCGGCTGCAACGGCACCACTGCGCTCGACGGCTTCAACTCCGGCTTCGACGAATCGACGCTGCCCGGCCTCGGCTGGACCAGGACGACGATCACCGTACCCGCCGAGATCGCCGACTTCCTCGTCAACCAAATGATGCCCGGCATCGATGACGCCGGTCTCATCTACATTCCGAGCCAGGAGAACGACAGCTCGCACCAGGGAATCATTACGAACCAGGTCGCGGTCCTGAACCAGTTCAAGACCCAGCTCGGCGCCTTCGTGACCTCGGCCGGGGGCGGCCTCTTCGCGCTGAATCAGGCGAGCCTGGAGGGTGGCTTCGGATGGCTCGACGCGATCGTGCCCGGCGCGCAGGCGCGCCCTGCCTCGACGTGCTTCAACGACCCCACGTTCACACCGCCCGGCATGACGACGTTCCCGCACGTCGACCACGCGCTGCTGCAGACCTTGGATCAGCACACCTACGGGTATTTCCTCGGCACCTTCGACCCGCTCGCGATCCTCGGCACCGATCAGTGCCGCGACGTCACGTGCAAAGAGCCCAGCGACACCAACTTCCTCGGCAGTACCCAGCGCTTCTTCGACGATCTCTGCAAGGACGAGACGAGCCCGGCGACGTGCGACGTCTCCTGGCATCTCGCCGGCGGTCCCGCGTTCTCGTGCGCGTTCGATACGCAGAGCAACAGCTGCGAGCGCTGCGGCCCGACGTTCTCCGGTCCCGAGAACTGCGCGAACGAGTGCCGTGGCTGCGACGATCCGAGCCGCACGAACTTCGCCGGCGAGTTGAACGAGCCCAACTGCGAGGGCCTGAGCGGACCCGAGGCATGCGCGAGCTCCTGGGCGATCGGACGCGACGGGCTGAACGTCAGCTGCTTCTTCGACGTCCAGTCGAACTTCTGCCGCGCCTGCGAGACCGAGGACGAGATCAACGAGGAGTGCGACAACACCTGCGAACCGGCCGCGACGACCCACGCGGTGATCCTCGGGCCGGACTTCTCGACGGCGTCGCCGAC
>JBGPIT010000248.1:0-7754 GCA_041485125.1 Binatia bacterium
CCGAAGGTGTTCATCGCGCCGCTCACCACACCCGCGTGTCGGCCGCCGATCTCGAGGCAGACCGCCCAGGCGGGTGCGACGCCGAGCGCGGCGAGCCCCGCCGCCGCGGCGAGGAAGAGCGCGGAGTGCAGCGCGTTCGCGCTCACGACGGCGAGGACGATCGCGCCCGCCGCGAGCGGCAGGCCGATCACGCCTGGCGTGCGCCTGCCGGCGCGGGCGCCCCAGCGGCGCGTGAGGTGATCACTGATCCAACCGCCGGCGCACACGCCGATGCCGATCGCGACGAGCGGCAGCGCGGCGAGCCAGCCGACCTGTTTCAGATCGAAGCCGCGCGCGCGAAGCAGGTAGGTCGGCAGCCAGGTGAGATAGAAATACCAACCGTAGATCACGCCGGCGTACATGCCGCAGAGGGCGATCAGCGTCCGGTTGGTGGCGAGCCGCGCCCAGGGAACACGCGCGTGGTCGCCGTGCGGCGCCGGGCCGTGGGCGGCGCGCGAAGCGGACGCGACGCTGCTCGGCGCCGCGTCGAGACGTGTGGGCGCCGCGCTCGCGCCGGCGACGCCGCCCGCGATCACCTGCAGCTCGGCGTCGTTCACGCCGGGATGCTGGTGCGGGTCGTCGCGGAACCAACGCCACCATGCGGATGCCCACACGAGGCCGACGCAACCGAAGAGCGCGAAGACGTGGCGCCACGTCATCACGCCGAGCAGGCTCACGACGAGCGGCTGCGTCGCCGCGCCGCCGAACGCGCCCGTCATGATCGCGAGGCCGAATGCCCGGCCGCGCTCGCCGTACGGTAGCCAGCGCGCGTAGACGCGCGCGGTCGCCGGGAACGTGCCGGCCTCGCCGATGCCGAAGAGCAGCCGGAGCGCGAGCAGCGACGTGAAGCCGGTGGCGAGACCGGTCGCCGCGGTCAGCGCCGACCACCAGATCACGATGCGGGTCAACGTGACGCGCGCGCCGTAGCGGTCGGCGAGCCAGCCGCTCGGCACCTCGAAGAGCGCGTAGGCGAAGGTGAAGGCGCTGAAGACGAAGCCCATCTGCACGTCGCTCAGGCCGAGGTCGGCTTTCATCGCCGGTGCCGCGGTCGCGATGCACACGCGGTCGAGGTAGGCGACGGCGATCAGCGCGAGCGTGAAGGCGGCGACGCGGTGTCGGACGTTGCTGGGAGCTCCGGTGGGCGTCACGCGGGCCGGCCGTATATCCGAGATCGTCTGGGGGCACCATTGCGTGCTGGTACGAATGCCGCGCCTCGCGTACAGGGGCACGATGCCCGCGCCCGTCGCCGGCGCCGACGCACCGGTGCTCGAGCCCGCCGATTACTGGAACGCGCTGATCGCGAGCTTCCTCGGCTGGACGCTCGACGCGTTCGACTTCTTCCTGCTCGTCTTCGTCCTGCCGACGGTCGCTGCCGAGTTCGGCAAGGACGTCTCGGCCCTGGCGCTCGCGATCACGGTGACCCTGGCGTTCCGGCCGGTCGGCGCGCTCCTCTTCGGCATGCTCGCCGACCGCTACGGGCGCCGGATTCCGCTGATGATCGACCTCGTCTTCTACTCGATCGTCGAGGTGCTCTCGGGTCTCGCGCCGACCTACATGAGCTTCCTCGTTCTGCGCGCGCTCTTCGGCATCGGCATGGGCGGCGAGTGGGGCGTCGGCGCCTCGCTCGCGATGGAGCAGGTGCCGGCGCGCTGGCGCGGACTTCTATCGGGCGTGCTGCAGGAGGGCTACGCGGTGGGATACCTGCTCGCGGCGTGCTGCTACTTCTTCATCTTCCCGCGCTGGGGCTGGCGGCCGATGTTCTTCGTCGGCGGCCTGCCGGCGCTCCTCGCGCTCTTCGTCCGCATGCGGGTGAAGGAGTCTGCCGTGTGGCAGAAAACGCGGCACACGACGTGGCGCGACCTCGCGCGCGCGATCGTCGCGCAGTGGCGGCTCTTCCTCTATCTCACCGCGCTGATGACGATGATGGCCTTCGCCTCGCACGGGACGCAGGACATGTACCCGACGTTTCTCAAGCTCGAGCGCGGGTTCTCGCCGCAGGAGGTCGCGAAGATCGCGATCATCTACAACATCGGCGCGCTGATCGGCGGCATCGTGTACGGCTACTTCTCGGACGTGATCGGACGGCGCCGCGCGATGATCATTGCGCTCGCGATCGCGATGCTGACGATTCCGCTCTGGGCCTACGCGCCGAGCACGCCGCTCCTGATCGCCGGTGCGTTCCTGATGCAGTTCATGGTGCAAGGCGCGTGGGGCGTGATTCCCGCGCACCTGAGCGAGCTCTCGCCCGACTCGGTCCGCGGCTTCTTGCCGGGGTTCGCCTACCAGTGCGGCGTGCTCCTCGCCGGCAGCGTCGTCTACATCGAGGCGGCGTTCGGCGAGCGGACGTCGTACGCCAACGCGATGGCGCTCACGGCGCTGACGGTCTTCGCGATGGGCATCCTCGTCATCGCGTTCGGCGACGAGCGGAAGGGCGGGGTGTTCGGGGCGTGACGGCTCCCGTCACGATGCTCACTTGAACGATCCGTGCCGACCCGCGCCCTTTGCGAAGCGCTCGGCGCCGACGAGCGTCTCGCCCGACGCAACCACCTCCATGCCCCGCCGCGTCTCGGCGACCAGCGCCGCGTCGAGCTCGAGATTCCATTGCTCGTACGACGACAGACGATCGCCGCGCAGGCAGTGCTGCGGAAAGCGCGCGAGGTCGCTGGCGAGCGCGACCGCGGTGGTCAGCGCCTCGCCTTTGCGCACCAGACGGTTGGCGAGGCCGAAGCGCAAGGCTTCCTCTCCCGACACGGGCCGGCCGGTGAGAATCATGTCGAGGGCGCGGCTGTGGCCGATGAGACGCGGGAGCCGGATCGTGCCGCCGTCGATCAGGGGCACGCCCCAGCGCCGGCAGAAGACGCCGAAGACCGCGTCCTCCGCGGCGATGCGGAGATCGCACCAGAGCGCGAGCTCGAGACCGCCCGCGACCGCGTAGCCCTCGACGGCCGCGATCACCGGCTTCGAGAGCAGCATGCGCGACGGGCCCATCGGCCCATCGCCGTCCTCCGCGACCCGGTTGCCGCGGCCTTGCGCGAAGCTCTTCAAGTCGGCGCCGGCGCAGAAGGTGCCGTCGCTGCCGGTGAAGACGGCGACGCTCAGCGACGCGTCGGCGTCGAAGCGGCGGAACGCCTCGGCGAGCGCGGCTGCCGTCGGTCCGTCGACGGCGTTCCGCGCCTCGGGACGATTGATGGTGACGGTCGCGACCGGACCGTCGATTGCGTAGAGGACGTTCGCCATGGTTCACCTATACCCGTGTCGGGGGCTTCGCGGCGGCGATCGCGTCCAGCACCTCGAGCACGCGCGCGGTGTCGTCGTAACGTAAGGTCTGCCAGCCGAACGCGCGCGCAATCTTCAGATTGGCGCCGATGTCGTCGAGGAAGAAGAGGGCGTCGTGCGGCAGACCGAGCCGATCGCGCGTCACCTCGTAGATCGCCGGCTCGGGTTTGCGCGCGCCGACCTCGCACGAGTCGATCACGACGTCGAAGAGCGCGTCGACGTCGATGAGCGTGCGCCATTCGTCGCGCCACTCGCGGATGTTGTTGGTGAGCAGCGCGGTCGGCATGCGCGCGTGCAGGCGCGCCGCCGCGTCGACGATCTCTGGACGCAGTCGCTCACGCCCCGACTCGCCGGTGTTCTGCATGAAGTTCCGCGCGTCCTGCGCCGACAGCGTGACGCCGTGCTCGGCGGTGCGCGCGCGCAGGCGTACGACGAAGTCGTCGAAGGTGCAGGTGCCGCGCTCGACGTCGCACCAGAGGCCGGTCTCGTGGTGGAAGAGCTCGCGGCGGATCGTCGTCCACGCCTCGGACGGTACGCCGTGCCGCTCCCCGAAGCTCGCCACCGCCTCGACGCCACCGGCGAGAAAGACGCCGCCGAGATCGAAGACGGCAGCGTGGATGCGCGAAGGGTCGATGCCGTGAACGAGCACGCTCACGACCGTTCGAGCGCGCGCACGTAACGGCGAAGGTACGCCGCGAACGCCAACGCGCCGGCGGCGGCCGCGACGCTCCAGACGAGCGAGAAAAGATCACCCGACGCGCCGTAGTCGCGCAGCTCCCAGAGCGCGAAGAAGGCGAAGAACGCGATCGCGGTGCCGATCAGGATCTTGTGCGCGGTCGGGACGGACACCGGTCCGTCCTAGCGAGCAGTCGAAGGCGTGTCCATCGCGGCCGCGCGGCCGATCGTTGCTCGGCGCGCTCTCCTTGCCGTGGCGGAGCGGGAATCGTATTCAACGCCCGCGGGCGCGCCGCCATAGCGGCCCCGCAAGCCATCCAGGAGGAACCACGATGCCGTCCTACGAAGTCTTCGCGATCGAACGCAGCGAGCACGTCGGCACGCTCTGGCTCTCGAACCCCGAGCGGCGGAACGCGATGGGGCCGGCATTCTGGAACGAGCTGCCGAAGGCGATGGAGGAGCTCGGCGCCGACGATCAGGTACGCGCGATCGTCATCGCGGCGCGCGGGCCGCACTTCACCGTCGGTCTCGATCTAAAATCGATGGGCGGCTCGATCGCCGAGGGCGGTAGCGGCGTCGCGGCGCGCCGGCGGCTGCTCGACGAGATCCTGCGGCTGCAGGGCTCGATCACCGCCGTGGCGCAGTGTCCGAAGCCGGTGATCGCGGCGGTGCACGGCTACTGCATCGGCGGCGGCATCGACCTCATCACCGCCTGCGACGTCCGCGTCTGCGCCGCCGACACGATCTTCAGCGTGCGCGAGACGCGCATGGCGATGGTGGCCGACGTCGGCACCTTGCAGCGTTTGCCGGGGATCATCGGCAAGGGCCACGTCGCCGAGCTCGCGTACAGCGGCGACGACATCGACGCCGCGCGCGCGCAAGAGATCGCGCTCGTGAACCACGTCTATCCCGACCAGGCCCAGACGCTCGACGCCGCGCAGGCGCTCGCCGGCCGCATCGCCGCCAACTCCCCGCTCGCCGTCACCGGCACGAAGAAGGTGCTCGCGTACTGCGAGAACAAGAGCATCGAGGACGGCCTCGAGTACGTCGCCGCCTGGAACGCCGCCTTCGTCGCCAGCGACGATCTCCGCGAAGCGGTGATGGCCTTCTTCGAAAAACGCCCGCCCAAGTACGCCGGCCGCTGACGCCGGCCGCGCGCGAAGCGGATAGTGGGGGCGAGTAGCCCCCACTGCCACCAGGCGAATGGCGCTTCCGCTCGCGCCCGGGTTTGTGCGACACTGCCGCGGCATGTGAACGGCGCCCGCGCCGGTTCAGGCGCGGGCGCATTCATCGCACTTCGAGGAGGACGTCCCGATGGGTATGGAGCAGCTGTTGTCGCGCGAGTTCTTGCGCGTCGTCGAGGAAGCGGCGATCGCGGCCGCCCGCACGATGGGGTACGGCGACCGGCGCCACTCCGATCACGTCGCGGTCGAGGCGATGCGCAAGGCCATGGATACGCTGCCCATGCGCGGCACGGTTGCGATCGGCGAGGGCGAGCGCGACGAGGCGCCGATGCTCTTCATCGGCGAGAAGGTCGGCGCTCACGGCGAGAACGATCCCGAGGTCGACATCGCCGTCGATCCGCTCGAAGGCACGAACCTCTGCGCGACGGGCGAGGGGAACTCGATCGCGGTCCTCGCGGCGGCGAACAAGGGCGGCCTGCTGCACGCGCCCGACTGCTACATGGAGAAGATCATCGTCGGCCCGTCGGCGAAAGGCGTCGTCCATCTCGACGCGACGCCGCAAGAGAACCTGACGGCGATCGCCAAGCGGCTCGGCCGGCAAGTGAAAGATCTCGTCGTCATCGTCCTCGACCGGCCGCGCCACGAGAAGCTCATCGAGGACATCCGCACCGCCGGCGCCCGCATTCGTTTGATCTCCGACGGTGACCTCTCTGCCGGCATCGCCGCCGCCGTCCGGCGCACCAACGTGCACGCGGTGATGGGCATCGGCGGCGCGCCCGAGGGCGTCCTCGCCGCCGCCGCGATCCGCTGTCTGAACGGCGGCATGCAGGGCCGTCTGGTCCCGACCAAAGAAGGCCAAGAGCAGCGTATGCGGGAGATGGGGATCACCGACCCGCGGCGTATCTTCACCGAGCGTGACCTGGCGCCGGGACCGGAGATCATGTTCGCTGCGGCCGGCGTCACCGACGGCAGCTTCATGCGCGGCGTGCGCTTCTTCGGCCACGGCTCGCGCACGAGCGCGCTCCTGATGTCGCTGCAGGACCGGATGATCCGCTTCGTCGACAGCGTCCGTCTCGACGGTACGCCCGACGTCGTCGTCGAGTTCTGAAGCCGCGACGCTAGCGCCGCCGCTCGATCAGCGCGCGATCGACGGACCAGAGGCCGCCGCCCCGCATCAGACAGACGAGCGCGAGAGCGAGCGCGAGGATGTGGTACTCGAAACCCTCGCCCGGCTGCTTGCCGGTCCAGTTCATGAAGAAGCCGAACTGGGCGTGCACCGTGAAGATCGCGACCAGCATGATGCACACGATGCCGAAGGCGGCGATGCGCGTGAGGAGGCCGACGATGAGGCCGAGCGCGCCGAACGATTCCGCGATGATCACGAGGGCAGCCAGGAACGAGGGCACGCCCTGGCTGGTGAAGGACTGCATGGTGTCGACGAAGCCGTAGCCACCGAACCAGCCGAGGAGCTTCTGCAGGCCGTGCGGCAGCATCACCACGCCCAGCGCCACGCGCGCGACGAATGCGCTGAAATCCCGCTCCGTGTCGATCAATGACCGCAGCATGCGCCGCACCTCCTGCGTCGCTTGTTCTGGAGGGGACGCGGACAGTCAAGCGTGGACGGCGAGCGGGGCCGCGCGCGAGCGGCGCGGCCGCGGCGGCGTGCTGAACGCCCGCCGCCGCGCTACGCGGCGAGGATCAGTACGCGTTCCGCAGTGACGGATGCGGCTGCAACGCGCGTTGCCGGCGCTCGGTGACGAAGCCGCGGTCGATGAGCCAGGCGATCGTGCGCCGGGCCGTGTCGCGCGCCGAGAGGAAGGTGTAGCCGAGCTCGCGCTTCGCCTTCGAGCTGTCGAAGTAGCCGAACTTCCCGGCGAACTCGTCGACCTGGCTGCGGTCGAGGACCGGGCGCGCGCCGGTCAGCTTGGCGACCAGCTCCATCCCGCCCGCGAGGATGCGCAGGATCGGCAGCGGGGCCTTCATCGACGGCGCCTTCAGACCGGTGAGATCGGCCATGATGTCGAAGAGACCCTTCACCGTGACGTCCTCGCCGGAGACGATGTAGCGCTCGCCGTCGCGGCCCTTGTCCATGGCGAGCAGCGCGCCGCGCGCGACGTCGTCGACGTCGACGACGCTGAAGCCGCCCTCGAAGTAGACCGGCGCGCCGTGGTTCAGGAAGTCGGAGACCTGGCGCACCGATTCGCTCAGCTTGTAGAAGCGCGGGCCGAGGATCAGGCCGGGATGAATCGAGCTGATCGGCAGCTTCGTCCGCTTCGCGATGCCGAAGGCTTCCTTCTCGGCGGCGATCTTGCCGCGCACGTAGTGGGTGTGCGGCTCGGTGTTGAAGCTGGTCTCGTCGAGGGCGCGCGGCGTCGTCGAGAAGCCCATCGTGCCCGTCGTGCTGGTGTACATGACCTTCTCGACACCCGCCTTCGCGGCGGCTTCCATCACGTGCCGCGTACCGTCGACGCTCGGCCGGATGATGTCGCGCTCGGGATCCGTCGACCACATCACGAAGCCGGCGGCGGTGTGGTAGACGCGCCCGCAGCCTTCGACGGCGCGCGCGGTCGATTGCGGATC
>JBGPIT010000249.1:0-7748 GCA_041485125.1 Binatia bacterium
CGTCGCGCTCGCGCCCGGTCAGCTGACGACCGCGCTCTCGTGGCTCGGGATCGCGTGCTACACGCGGCAGATCTACTTCGATTTCTCCGGGTACTCCGACATGGCGATCGGTCTGGCACGCATGTTCGGGTTCACCTTCCCCGAGAACTTCGCGCATCCCTACGCGGCACGATCGGTGACGGAGTTCTGGCGTCGTTGGCACATGTCGCTGTCGCGGTGGTTCCGCGACTATCTGTACTTCCCACTCGGGGGGAACCGGCACGGCCGGCTGCGGACGTACATCAATCTCGTCACGGTCTTTTTTCTGTGCGGACTCTGGCACGGCGCGGAGTGGACGTTCGTCGCGTGGGGGCTCTATCACGGCGCATTTCTGGTGATGGAGCGCGGTCCCCTCGGCCGTTGGATCGACGCGCGCCCGACACCACTCCGGCACGCCTATCTCGTCCTCGTCGTGATGATCGGGTGGGTGTTGTTCCGCGCGTCGACGTTCACGTCCGCGCTCGCGTACTTGAGCGCGATGATGGGGCGCTCACCGGCGGCGGGCAGCGCCATCGACGCCGTGCTCTTGCTCGAGCCGTGGCAGGTACTCGCGTTCGGCGCCGGCATCGTCGGGTCGCTGCCGTGGGCTCCGCGCGCCCGCGAGCTGCGCGAGCGCATCATGCACCCGCTGGCGCGCGGAACGCTCGCCTGCGCAGAGACGGCGGCGCTCGCCGTCGTGCTGTTCGCGTCGGCACTGATGCTCGCGGCCGGAACGTACAACCCGTTCATCTATTTTCGCTTCTGATCGCGTCATCATGAGCGAGAACCCGGAAGCGACGCGGATCTCCGCGATCACCGACGCCCTGGTGATCGTGCTTTTCCTGATCGCGATCATGCTGCCGCTCGCCGACAGAATGTTCGATCTCGATCGGGCACCGCCGCTTCACGAGCAACGCGTGCCGGCGCCCCTACCCGAGCTGCCCGATAGCTGGGCCGCGCTGCGCCAATTTCCGCCGGCGTTCGAGCGCTACTGGAACGACACCTTCGGGTTCCGCCGCGCGCTGGTGCGCTGGTACAACCACGCACTCGTGCGCCTCGGCACGTCGCCGGTCCCAGACAAGGTCACGATCGGCCTTGGCGGTTGGCTGTTCTACATGGCGGACGGTGCACTCGACGAATACCGGGGTCTACGGCCGTTCTCGGCGGCCGAGCTGAGCCGGTGGCAGCACGTGCTCGAAGCGCGGCGCGACTGGCTGGCGGATCGCGGCATCCCGTACCTGTTCGTGATCGCGCCCAACAAGGAGACCATCTATCCCGAGAAGATGCCGTGGCGCATCCGCCGTGGTCGCACGCATCGTCTCGACGAGCTCCTCGACTATCTCCACGCGCACTCGGACTTCGAGGTCGTCGATCCGCGCGCGCGGCTGCAATCCGCGAAACGGCGCGCTCAGCTGTACTGGAAAGGGGACAGCCACTGGAACGCCCACGGCGCCTTTCTCGTGACCCACGATATCTTGCGCCGACTGCGGCGGACGAACCCGAAGGTCCGCCCGTTCTCTGCAAGCGCCGTCACCGTCGGACGTCTGCAAGCGGGTGGCGACCTGATCGCGCTAGTCGCCTTCGACGATATCTGGCTCGAGGAGGGCGACGGCGCGCGACTCGTTGCGCCGCGTGCCCGTGCGACCGGCACGCCGACGAACGTCACCTCTTGGACCGAGGTCGACGATCCCACCCTGCCGCGCGGTATCTTCTTCAACGACTCCTTCGGGAGGGTGCAAAACCAGTTTCTCGCCGAGCGCTTCAGCCGTTTGAGATATGTCTGGCAGCCGGTCCTGGACCCGACGATCGTCGAGGATGAGCGTGCCCAGATCGTCATTCAGGAAATGGTCGAGCGCTTCCTGTTGAAACCGCCGCCGCAGGACTCCGCGTGGCTCGACGACAATAGTCGGGTCCGTGCAGCCTTCGCCGCGTCGTCGACCGTGCTCCTCGATGTACCGCGCGACCCGCGGGGCATCACCGCTCTCGACGGCGCCTCCGTCGATCCGACGCTCAATGGCGACGTCGCGATCCGTGTCGACGGACCTCACGGCTCGACCGAGCTCGCATCGGTCGATCTCGGACCGGACGTCGTACCGACCATGCGGGTCGTCGTCGAAAGCTCCGGCGAGGGCGCATTGGAGGTGTACTACCAAACGCGCGAGGCGCCGACCTACGACGGATCACGTCGCGCCTGGTGGCCGCTCCGACCGGGGCGAAACGTCGCCTGGTTCGTACTCGCGGAGCCCGAGGTTCGCGCGAAGATTCGTCTCGACTTCCCAGGGCCAGGCATCCATCGCCTGACCGCTGTCGAGATCCGCGCTGTTCCTCGAGACACCGCCGCTGCGCCAGGCGATCGGCGCCAAGGCCAGCTCGCCTCGCCTCAGTAGGGCTGCCGATCGCCGGCCGCCGACGCTACCGGCGTTGCGTGCCTTCATCTTCACCGTCGTGCGGCGATCCGGGCGCTACGCCGACTTCGACCGTGTCCCCGAGCTCCCCGCCAGCCGTGCGCTTCGCAGAGGACGTCGCGTTCGGCGCTTCGACGACATCGTGCTTCTCCGCGGAGCGCTTCTTGGCTTGGGCGGTCTTGGGCTTCTTGCGGCTGCCGGTCGGTGACTGGCGTGCGCGCGTTCTCACTTGGTGCCTCCGGGTGGTGCCATCCAGGTTCCTCCTTGGGTGCGCTCGGATGATAGAAGCCGCACGCCATGAGCGCTATTCCGGCCGAGCTGCTCCCTCGGTTCCGCAACCATGTGCCGTGCGGCGCGTGCGGAAACCGCGGCGACGTGCGGGTCGAGTTCAGCCGAGCCGACGCGCTGGCGATCGGCGATCACTTCCTGCGACGCTGCACGCGTTGCGGACACGTCTGGGCTGAGCGCTGCGGTATGCCCGACGCGCATCCGCCGACGAAGCGCGGGCCGCGGCCCGAGAGTCCGCAGCCGCCCGACCTGTTGCGCTGACTGGCCTAGGTCCACGGCACGACTGTACGTTCATCGTGCCGGGCGAGAACCGCGCCGCCTGAACAGTCTGGATAACGACGGCAGCGCGACTGCCCGCAAAGTATCCGCTTGGTTGGGGAGTGAAGGGCTAACTTCGAGTGCGCCCAGGGTGATTCGAGCGTCACGAATTCCTCGACGAGGCGACGTAACGCATCAGGCGACAGTCCGTCGTACGGTACGTCGACAAAACCAGCCACGGAGAATCATCTCCCGCGTAGACGTTCGATTCAACTTGGACGGCAACATCTCGGATTGCATCAAAACATCATGAGCGGGCCGCGCGACGACGAAGCGTGATAGGAAGATCGTCATGTTGATGACGGGCACCTTCATGACGAGCAACCGATGAAGATCGCGCTTTTGGGTCCGGTCGCTTGGCGTACTCCGCCCCGTCACTACGGGCCCTGGGAACAGGTCACCGGCCTGATCGCGGACGGATTGGTCGCGCGCGGTATCGACGTGACGTTGTTCGCGACGCTCGATTCAGTCACGACCGCGACTCTCGACGGAGTGAGCGCCACGGGTTACGCGGAGGATCCCGCGATGGACGGCCGGATCTGGGAGGCACTGCACGTCGCGCACGCCCTCACGCGTTCGGGCGAATTCGACCTCATCCACAACCACCTCGACTGGCTTCCGCTGGCCTTCGCCCGGCACTGTCGGGCCCCGCTGGTCACGACCGTTCACGGTTTTTCCGGGCGCGGAATCCTGCCCGCCTATCTGAACGCACGCTCGTCGTCCTATGTGTCGATCTCGAACGCCGACCGCGCACCGGAACTGGACTACGTGGCGACCGTTTATCACGGCGTCGACCTCGAGGCGTTGCCGTTCTCGGCCACGTGCGATGACGTGCTGGTCGCCTTCGGCAGAATCCACCCGGACAAAGGAACCGCCGCGGCCATCGACATCGCGCGGCGCGCCGGTCGCCGTCTCGTCATCTGCGGGATCGTTCAGGACACGAAGTATTTTCACGAGCAGGTCGAGCCGCATGTCGACGGCGATCGGGTCACCTACCTCGGTTCGGTCGGACCCGACCGCCGCGCCGAAGTGCTCGGATCCGCCGCGGTGCTGCTGCATCCCATTACCTTTCCCGAACCGTTCGGACTGTCGGTCGTCGAGGCAATGGCCTGCGGGACACCGGTCATCGCGTATCCACGCGGGTCGATGCCCGAGGTCGTCGACACAGGCGTCACAGGTTTTCTCGTCGACGGTGTCGAAGGAGCGGCAGCGGCAGTGGACCAGGCGGCGGCGCTGGACCGCGCGGCGATCCGACGCATGGCCGAGCGCCGGTTCGGAGCCGCCCGGATGGTCGACGACTACTTGTCCGTGTACCAGCGCCTGATCGCTGCCCGATGACTCGCGCGGTCCATCGCTTCACAGGAAATCCCATCCTGACCCCACGCATGGTCGTGCCTTCGCGGCCGGACTTCGAGGTCGTGGGCGTGTTCAACCCCGGCGTCGTTCGGGTCGCCGACGAGACGCTCCTGCTCTTGCGCGTGGCGGAGGCGCCGCGTGATTTACCCACGGACCAGGTCGCCGCGCCCGTCTACGACCCCGACGCTCGGCGCATCGTCGTCCGCACATGGAAAAAAGACACCCCCGGTCTCCGCCTCGGCGACAGCCGCGTCGTAACCGTGGGCGACGACACGTTCCTCTCGTCGATTTCCCACTTGCGGCTGGCACGGTCGAAAGACGGTCTCGCGTTCGACGTCGACTCGGTGCCCGCGTTGACGCCTGCACATCCGCTCGAAGCCTTTGGGGTCGAAGACCCACGCATTACGCGCATCGACGGCACGACCTGGATCAACTACACGGCGGTCTCGTCCGCCGGCATCGCGACGGCGCTCGCGTCCAGCAGCGATCTCGTGCGGTTCGAGCGACACGGCGTCATCTTCCCGCCACCGAACCGCGACGTCGCGATCTTCCCTGAGCCGATCAACGGCCGCTACCTCGCACTCCACCGCCCGATGCCGGAGGGCATCGGCCGTCCCGCCATCTGGCTCGCGTCCTCGCCGGACCTCTTGTCGTGGGGCGATCACCGCTTCATCGCGGGCGCGCGCCCGGGCATGTGGGACGACCTGAAAGTTGGCGGCGGTGCAGTCCCGTTCCGCGTGAAGGCAGACGGCCGTGATGCCTGGCTGGCCATCTACCATGGGGTGACGGCCTCGCCGCTCACCTACTCTCTCGGCGCGCTTCTGCTCGACGCCGGCGATCCCAGCCGAGTGTTAGGGCGTTCGCGCGCGCCGATCTTGTTTCCGGAGACGCCCTACGAACGAACCGGGTTCTTTGGAAACGTCATCTTCACCTGCGGCGTTTACGCCGAGGGCGATCTGGTGCGCATCTACTACGGCGCCTGCGACGAGGTGACCTGCGTGGCGGATCTGTCGCTCGCGTCGATCCTGCAAGGACTCGGATGACCTTCGAGCTCGGCTGCAACTACTGGCCGAGGCGCAGCGCCATGTACATGTGGCGCGAGCTCGATCTCGGCGAGGTACGCGCCGACTTCGCGCACATGCGCGATTTGGGCGTCAGCGTCGTGCGTTTGTTTCTGCTAACGGAGGATTTTCTGCCCGCGCCGATGACCGTTCCCAAGGACAAGGTCGCCGCGCTGGTCGAGGTGGTTCGCACGGCGCGCGAAGAGAAGCTGTCCACCATACCGACCCTGATAACCATCAACATGAGCGGCAAATTCTGGTGGCCGGCGTGGATGCGCGACCCTAACGGAACGCCCAGAAACCTGTATGCCGATCCGGCGCTACTGCGCTCGCAGGCGCTGCTCGTCGACACGTGTGCGCGCGCGCTTGCGGGCGACACGTCGATTCGGGCTTTCGATCTGAGCAACGAGATCGACGACGCGCACCGCCTGCCGAGCCGCGACGCGGGCTGGCTGTGGGCGGCCCTGCTGGCCGGCTCGGTGCGGCGCGCGGCGCCCGGCGTGCCCGTACAGTTCGGCGCACACCTGCCGTCACTGATGGCCAATACCCACATGCGCATCGACGATCTCGCCGGCGTAGTCGACGAGGACTGCATGCACGCATACCCGCTTTATTGCGACGTCGCGAAAAGCTTCCTCGACCCCGAGCTGGTGCCGTTCGCCTGCGCGCTGACCGCCGAACTGGCCGCCACCGGCCGCGCGCCGCTAATGCAGGAGTTCGGCATCTGCACGGCGCCTCCTGGCGGTCCCGGCGTCACCATCACCGATGATTTTCTCGGACAGCCGACGGCGCAATACCTCGCATCCGAGGAGGAAGGGGCGCGCTACTACGGGCAGGTCCTCGATCGACTCGCCGCGACCGGCGCGGCCGGCGCCTATGCCTGGTGCTATGGCGACTACCACGCGCAGCTGTTCGATCGCGCGCCCTTCGACACGGCGTTCCGCGAGCGCTCATTCGGCCTCGTCCGCGCGGACGGCAGCGAGAAACCCGCGTGTACCGTCATCCGAGCGTTCGCGTCGCGCCTCACTCGCGGCGAGATCCGCTTTGGCTCCGCTCCGAAGGTTCTCGACATCGGGGTCGATGCCTACTACGCCGCGCCGGAGGACAATTTTCGCCGCCTCTACGAGCGATGGCTTGCGGCATGACGAGCGGTTCACAAGGCGCGGCATCAGGTGGCCCGCCCTGCGTGCGCGCGTCAGATCCCCTTTGTGTTGGTCGGCGCTCCTAGACGCCAGTCTGGACACTCGCTGACTTCGAGAGCACCCTCCGCCGCCGAAGACTTTCCCCACGGAGGGCGACGCATGGCAGACGAAGACGAGGCCCGGACCGAAAGAGGACGGACGGCGATACCAGCGTCCCTTCATCACCGACTCGCTCAAGCACTTCGACCGCAGGAGCTCGGACGCGAATAGCATGCATCCCCGTCAGTCCAGCGATGTTTCCACGCGCCATGCGACTCGCTGACTGCCCTCCTCAAGGCGCTCGAGTCCTCGGGCCTCAAAGTCTCCCTGCCGAAGGATCATCGGGGGGAATCGTGCTAAAGGAAGGAGCGCAGGTCGGCAGGGGCGTGAACGCGACGACACGCGGCGCGGACATCGCGGCGCTGCTGGCGCAAGCCGAGGTGTGAAGAAATGATCGGCGGCATGACTAGCCGAGACACGCAGGAGAGCAGGCGAACAGAGGACGCAACGCCGAAGTCGGATGTGCTGAGAGCACTCATGGCGTCACTCATCGAAGGGCAGTACTTCGAAACGCTCGCGACCAAGCTCACTGAAGACCAGTTTGAGACCTGGAAGGACGAGGTGCTGGATGCGCTCACCGGGATTCAGGGAGTCCGGTCGAAGCCGCTGCGCGAGATTGCCGTCAAGGCGATGGACAACGTGCAGCGCGCCACGGACTTCACTGCGAAGCTGAAGCTGCTCAACAGTCCCCACGTCAAAATGAGTCCCTACCGATGATCCCGACGAGCAGCGCGCCGGGCGGTCGAGTCTTGAGGTTACCGATGAGTTTCAAGCTAGAACTCAGCAAAGCGTCGTACTTTGCCGACTTCGTGGTCTACCCACTAGCCATTTTCGCTTCTGGATTCCTGCTATGCGTGGCGCCGCGAGGTGAACGACCGCATATCGCAGTAGCAGTACTGAGCGGCCTGATTGTCTGGAGCCTGCTCGAATATGCCCTGCATCGCTTCATTTTGCATGGTCTTGAGCCGTTTCGAAGTTGGCACGCGGAACATCACAACCGACCGCATGCCTTGATCGGGACGCCGACCGCGGTCAGCGCCACCGCAATCATCGTTTTGATA
>JBGPIT010000250.1:0-7620 GCA_041485125.1 Binatia bacterium
CAACAATGCGTATCCGGCAATGAGGGGTGCGAGTGCGTTCCGGACTCGGAGCTTTGCCATCTTGGCGCCGGCGGCATGTGCGGCGGCGTGTGCGCCAACCCGCAGCAATCATGCCTGTACGACAGTGACGTGGCCGAATGCCGTTGCTTCAACGACCCCGGCTGCCACTCCGTCGGCGGCCTTCAAGTCGGAGCCTGCGGCGGCGGCTGCCCGGGCGTGGGCCTCTTCTGCGTCCCAGGCCCTCAGGGCTGTACCTGCTCACCCGATTGACCTGGTTCGGTTGACGTCGAGCGCCTCGCGCGATCGCGCCACCGCGTCGTGCGAGGCGCTCTGATGCCGCGACTCAGATCCATCGTTGGCCCTCGGACCGTGTCTGGCGATTTGTCGAGCGCCTGCTGCCTAGCGTGCGAGCACCGCGCCCGCACCGATCAGCGCGACTCTCGATAGAGGGCGCGTGCGCACATCGGATGGGATCGGTCTCCCCTCTTGCTAGTCGTCACTTCAGCGTTGCGATTCGTACCCATATTGGTCATATTGGTCTCATGCGAACCGCGACACTTGCGACGGCGAAGGCAACGTTGTCGGCTCTGGTGAGCGACGCACAGCACCGAGGTCGACGAACCGTCATCCTGCGACATGGCAAGCCCTCCGCCGCCATCGTGCCCGTCGAAGTCGCGACCGGTTCCACAAAGCGGCCGAAAGCGCTGTCTGACGCCGATGCCAAACGCCTGCTTGCCGGTTTCGGCAAGGCGACCCGCCGTCGCAGCGCGGTGGCCGATCTGCTCGACTTCCGGCGATGATCCTCGTGCTCGACGCGTCGGTCGCCGTCGCCGCTGCGCGCACGGGTGAACCGGCGCATCGGAAGTCGCGGGTACGAGTGCAGCGCGCACTGACGGGGGCAGACGAAATCGTCGTGCCGTCCCTCTTCTCGGTCGAGGTCGGCGCCGCGCTCGCACGAGCGGGAGAGCCCCTCGACACGGTTCGCGCCTACGTCGAGGCGCTGCTCGCGCGCGCGACGGTCGTCCCCCTCGGCGCGCGGGCCGCCCGCGCGGCTCGCGAGATCGCGATGCGCTGTCGGTTGCGTGCCGCCGACGGCGTGTACGTCTGGCTGGCGTCGCGGGACGGGCTACCGCTGTGCTCCCTCGATGAGGAGATCGCGCTCCGCGCGGGAGGGGTGTGCACGGTCATCCCTCCGTGACGGCGTTATCCGTGCTCGTCGCCCGATAGCTCCGCGAAGCGCGTGAGCGCCTGCTCGGTGTCGGTGACGTCGAAGACCTCGTAGCGCTGGATGCGATCACCGCCGGTCAGGGCGACAATCACGAAGACGTTCTCGAACGGGCCGCCGTCGGGTACGGTCCCGAACGTGCGAACCGCCGCCGCGAGACCGTGACGGTTCCAGGCGAGGACCCGGGATACCTCCGCCGCCAGGTCGGGTGCCAGGTCGGCCAGCGCCCGCATCGAGGCGACATATTGGTCGCGGTCGAGAGTGCCCAAGCCCAATGTGCGGTGGTCGACGAACACGAGGTCGGGAGCTAGAGCCTGGCGCGCCGCGTCCCAGTCGTGCCGCACGAACGCACGAATGAACGCTGCATACGGCGCGCCCGCGGCGGCTTCTCCAGCTGCGAAGCGCGTCAGTCCCTCGACGAATGCGGCGGGGCGATCGTCGGAGTCGAACAAGATCAACGCCCGGAGCCGCCCATCGGCGGCGACCTCGATCAGCCGGATCCGCTCGGTCTCGAACGCGTCGCGCTCCGGTCCCCCGCTCCACAGCGTGCGCTCGAGCGCAACCCGGTCGCCGGCGGCGCCGATGAACTCGGACTCGGCCTGGAACCCCGGCAGCGAAGTGGTGAACTGTTGCGAGGCGATCCACGTCTCGACGTCACCGCTCACCAGCGCACGCTTGCCGCGATCCTCGTAGGTGAAGTCGTCGCTGGCGAGCGCACGCACCGCGGCCCAATTGCGGGCCGTAAAGACTTCGCCCCAGCGAGCGCGGATGCGCGTCGCGGCGTTCGGCGGGATGCGCAGCGGGTCCGGGCGCAGCTCCTCGAAGCGCGCCCGCGCGACGTCGAGGTCTTCGATCTCGAAGAGCTCTCCGCAGAGGGGCCGGCCACCATGGTGGACAACGAGCTGCACGTACACGGACTCGAATTCGCCGCCCTCGGCGAGTGTGCCGAACGTGTGGCCGATGGCGAGGTATCCGTGCTTCTCCACAGCGAGATGGTAGAGCGGCGCGCCGACGGTCGCGTCGGGTGACTGCTCGAACAGCGCTGCAAGCGAGGCGACGTATCCGTCGGCGCTCTCGATGCGACCGAGGCCCGTGCGCCGATGGTCGTGGAAGACGAAGTCGTCGGGCAGGGCCGCCCGCAGCCGTTCGAGGTCGTGGTCGCGCAGTGCGCGGATGAATTCCACCATCGACGGCAGAAAGACACTGCGCGCATGGCGCTCGAACAGCTCCTCGCTCGCAGCACCGCGATCATCCGGGTCGAAGATGACCATCGCGACGACCCGGCCCTCGGCGTCGACTTCGACAACCTCGAGGTCCTCGATCTCGAAGGCCCGCCTGTCATCACTCCTGCTGAAGAGAACGCGCTCGAGCGCCAACCGGTCGCCGGCCGTCGCAAGCAGAGTACGCGCCACGCGCGTCCCGGCGCGCTGCAAGATCTGCGAGCTCGCGACCACCATCTCGCAGTCACCTGTCATGCGCATCAAACGGCGCCGATCCTCCAACGCGATCGGCGCGCACAGTGCGCGCAGCGCATCCCAATCCTGGGCGTCGCGGTACCCGACCCAACGATCCATCGCGCGCGTCACGGCGTTCGGCGGGACGCGCAGCGGATCCCGCGTCGAGCTCGCGCCGATGGCATCGAAGCGGGCGCGCGCCTGGTCGATTTGGCCGAGGTCGTACAGGTCGAGCCGGTGCATCTTGCCGAGCTCGTCGAGCTCGATGACGCTGAGAGACGGTAGTTCGAATGCGCCGCCCTCGCGGGTGCCCCGAAACGCGAGCTCCGCGAGGCGTCCACGGTCGGACAATCTGACGTGGGAGAGGTGAATCCGAGCGTCCGGTGCGAGATCGACCAGCGATCGCAACGTCTGGACCCACGCCGCCGGACCGTGCACTGTTCCCCAGCTGACCAGCCGGTGATTGTGCGCGACGAGGGCCGGAGCACACAGCGCGGTCAGGGAGTCCCAATCGCGGCTGGCGAAGGCGAGACTGAACGCGCGGTTGAACGCCGACGAGCGGTCGTATGTGGCGGCCTCGCCGGCGTCGTAGCGCGCGTCGAGCTCGACGTAGGCGGCATCGAGGTCGTCGGCGTCGAACCGGACTAACACCACGGGGTCGCCGCAGTCATTCGTCTCGATCAGGTTGAGGGACTCGAGCTCGCTCAGTCCGATCGCACCGTCGGCGACTTCGGTACGCAGCCGCGCCAGTGCGAGCCGATCCCCCCGTGTGGCGAGCACCTCCGACTCGATGCGCCTCGAGGCCATGTCGCCGAGCCGGCGTGTGAACTCGACGAACTGATCCCGATCGAGCTCGAGCTGCGCCATCCACCGCCGGTCCGCATGCCGGAACCCCGCCGGGAGGATCTGCGCGAGACGCTGCCAATCGCGGGCCAGCCAGCACGCGATCATCCGGTCCCAGGCGCACGTCGCGGCGTTCGCGAAGCGCGTCGCCCTTGGGTCTACCGGCAGCTCGGCGTCGGTGCCCCCGACGAGCGCGTCGAAGCGGGCGAGCGCCTCGGCCTCGCGATCGGCGTCGAAGGTCTCGTCGTGGATCACGCGGCCGTCGGGGCCGAACAGCCAGAGCAGGAGAAAGACCGACTCGAAGGCGCCGCCGCTGGCGCGGTCGATGCCCGCGGTCGTCCAGCGCAGCAAGAGCGCGCCGGATTCCAGACGGAGGACGTCGTCGACCCGGGTGGTCAGGTCGTCGGCGAGCTCGAAGAGGGAACGGAAGCCGCGCAGCAGCTTGTCGGCACCGCGCCCGGACGCGAAGCCGACGGTTCGGTGGTCGATGAACTCGACGTCGGGCGCAAGCGCCGCCGCGTAGTGGTCCAGATCCGGAGGGGCCACCATGTTCCCGACCGACTGCGCCGTCGCCGCGGCGCGGGCGCGTTCGGGTCCTTCGGCGAGAAGCTCGGCGTTGCACTCGTACAGCCGGGCAACGGCCGCGCCGAGTCGGTTGTCGGCGAACACCTCGGTCCGCCGGCGTCGCCCCTGCGCATCGACCTCGGCCAGAAAGATTTCCTCGATCTCGTAGGGACCGACATCGAACTGTCGTGTGGATATCCCGCTCGCGGACATTGACGAGCGACACAGCGCGAGCCAGTCACCAAGGGTCGCCAGCGGTTCGAGCGCGTACCTAAAGTCGTCCGCCCTGAGCAGCGAGCGCCAGCCAGCGAGCACTCCTTCTCGATCGTAGGTGGCGCCGGTGGGGTGGTCCACGACCTCCACGTGATCGGCGAACAGGGTGGGAAACACGTCGGCGTCCCGTGCGGCGATTGCCGCACTCACGAGAGCCGCGTTCGCGGTCGCGGCGTTCGAGCGCACGCGGCGCACGCGCCGTTCCGCGATTCGCGGAGACGTGGCTGCGGGTGACGCTGCCGTCAGCCCCTCGACCTCGCTCCCGACGAGCGCGTCGAAGCGAGCGAGTGCCTCGGCGTCATGCTCGAGGTCGAACCGCTCCCAGCGCGTCAGGAGGCCGTCGGTGCCGAAGACCCACAGCTCGCAAAGGGTGCGCTCGAACGTGCCGCCGCCGGTGCGCTCGATGCCGAAGCTCGTGTGGCGCACCAGGAGCGCATCGGCATCCAATCCGAAGACGTCGTCGAGGCGCCAACTGAACCCTTCCGTCAGCTCGAGCAAGGCGCGGATGGCCTGCAGCATTGCCTCCGCGCCGTGCAGAGACCCGACGCCGACGCTGCGATGATCCACGACCTCGAGGGCCGGCGCGAACGCGGCGGCGAGGCGATCGAGATCGAACGGTACCGTCAGCGCGGCGACCGAGCGCGCCGTCATCGCGGCCCGGGTGCGCGCCGGGCCGTCGGGGAGGAGCTCGGCGTAGCGTTCGTACAAGCGAGCGACGGCGTCGCCCAGGTGATCGCCCGCGAAGTGCTCGGCTCGCCGACGTTGCCCCTGCGTGTCGAGCTCGATCAGCATGATGGTCTCGTGCTCGTAGGGGCCGACGTCGAACGTTCCGCCGGATGCCCCGCTCGCCGACACCAACGTTCGACACAGCCCGAGTGCATCGCCGAGCGTTGCCAACGGCTCCTGCGCGAACGTCACGTCCTCATTCCTGAGGATCGCGCGCAAGTTGGCGAGCGCTCCGCGTTGTTCGTACCTCAGGCCGGTCGGGTGGTGCACCGCCTCGTAGTCATCGGTCATGAGGGGGATGAACCCGTCGGCGTCCCGTGCGGCGAACGCGGCGCAGAAGCGAGCGGCGCTAACGGTCACGGCGTTCGCTCGTACCCGGCGTTGGACGGGGCGCGCCGGCTCGGTGCGATTTTCGGGCGCACTGGCAACCGGCTCGAGGCGCGCTCCGTCGTGGCGCGCACGCTCGGCGAGCAGCGTGGCACCCTTGGCCTCCCAGAGCGCGATCGCGCGCGTTTCCTCGGCGTCGGCTTCAGAGCTCTTGCCGGTGGCGCGCAACGCTGCGGCGAGCGCGAGACGGGCGTCGGCGTGGTCGAGGAGCGCGTCGGTCGCCGCGGCGATCGCGACGGCGGCGCGCGCGAAGGCGACGGCTGCCACGTGCTCGCCGCGCCGCGCGAGTGCTTCGGCCCGCACACCGCGCCAGGCGATCGCCGCCTTGAGATCGTCACCGGCGAGCGCCTCGCTCTCGTAGCTGAGAGTTTCCGCCTCCGCGGCTCGGCCCTGCGCCAGTAACGTGCGGCCGAGGAGCGCCGCCGCCTGCGCCGCGTCGATCCCGAGGCCGTGGTGGCGGAGGCCGTCGTACGCCGGACGCAAGCTGCGCTCGGCAGCGGCGGCGTCGCCTTCGAGCAGCTCGATCAGCCCGGCGAACACGTCGGCCTCGAGCAATCGCTGGGTGATCCCGAGCTCTTCGACGAGGTGTCGGGAGGCCGCGATCATGCGCCGCGCCGCCTCGGCGCGCCCGCGGAGCGCCTCGAGCACGGCCTGACATCGCAGTGCGACGGCCTCGACCGCGGGTGCCCCTTGCGTGATGCGGAGCACGCGCACGACGTCGAGGCAGCGCCCACTCGCACGCGTGACCGGACTCGGCCCCCAGAGCGCGGCGACCGGCGCGCCGGCCAAGACGGCGTTGGCGCGGCGACGGTCACCGGCGCGCCGAGCGGCGGCGAGCGCTCGGTCGAGCGCCGCTTCGCACGCGCCGACCTCGCCGAGACGCGCCAGCGCCATCGCGTGCACGGCGTGCGCCTTCGCTTCGCCGGCGGCGTCGGCGAGCGACGCCAGCGTGCCCGCCGCCGTCGCCACCGCGTCGGCGGTAGCACGGAGCGACGCCGGGTCGGTGAGCGCGGCGAGCTGGCCGGCGAAACAGGTGTGCCACGCTTGCAGACGCGCGGACCCGACGGTGAAGCGGGCGAGCTCGGCGACCGCGGCCGCGGCGGGGCCGACGTCGCCGGCGGTGAGGAGCGCCTCGCACCAGTCGAGGGCGAGATCGGCGCGCGTGGGATCGGCCGCGTCGAGCCGGTCGAGGGCGCGGCCGAGCAGGCTCGCCGCAAGTGGCAGGTCGTCGCGCTCGAGCGCCCGTCGACCCGCGGCGGCGAGGTAGCGCGCCGCCCGCTCGCCGATGGCGCGACCGTGCGCGTCGATCGGGCCGAGCTCGCGCAGGTGCTGGTGCGCTTGCTCGAGATGCCATCCCATCGTCTCGTCGTGCTCGACGCTCTCCCCGACCCTGCTTTCGAGCCAGTCGGCGAAGCGGCCGTGCAGCTCCGCGCGCGTGCCCTTCAAGACGCGGCGGTAGGCCGCGTCGCGGATCAGCCCGTGATGAAACTTGAGCGCCGGCTCGCCGAGGAACCAGCCGGTATCGGACTCGATGATCTCGCTCCGCCTGAGCGCTTCGAGCCGCGCGTCGAGGTCCGTGACCTCGCGCGGCAGCAAGTGGGCGACGGCGGTCCGCGAGAACTGTCGTCCCACGACTGCCGCCCGCTCGAGCACGGCGCGCTCCTCCGGACGGAGTCGTTCGATGCGCGCCGCGAGCAGAGCCTGGATCGTCGGCGGCATCTCGAGGCTTGCGAGCTCGACCGTGGTCGTCCAGCGATCCCCCTCGCGCTTGAGCGCGCCGTCGTGGACGAGCATGCGCACCAGCTCGCCGACGAAGAGCGGATTGCCCTCGCTGGTCGCGAGCACGCGTCCCGTGACGGCGGCGGGAAGCTCGTCGGCACCGATCGCGTTGGCCGCGAGACGGGTGGCCGCGCCGGCGTCGAGGCCGGCGAGCGTGACGACGTCGGCGACGAGGCCGCCGGGGACAGCGAGCGACGAGCGTGCGTCACGTAGCTCGGGACGTGCCGCCACCAACACGAGGAGCGGGACGTCGGTGCTCCACTGCACGAGGTGCTCGACGAGGTCGAGCAGCAGAGGCTCGGCCCATTGCAGATCGTCGATCTCGAGCACGACCGGCCGCACGGTCGCGAGCGCGGCGAGGAAGCGGCG
>JBGPIT010000251.1:0-7568 GCA_041485125.1 Binatia bacterium
GAAGAGCCGGACCGACGGGGACTGCAATCGCGTGAACGAGCTGGGCGGACATGGCCAGCATGACGCCCGCGATCAAGGCCAACATTCCACGGCTCATACGCAACCTCGTGGAGTTCGCTGGCGATGAGCCTATACCGCTCGGAACTGCACTGTCAGTACGCGAAATGCAGCCGGTACGGTGGCGAAAACCCCGCCGGCACGGGCAGATGGCAACTGCCGAGCAACCTTGCGCCCGCCGTGAGACGCGCGCTAGAGTCCGGAGCCTCATCCTGATGCGCGCGCGCTCCGCACCGCCCGACGAGCCTCCGTCGCGACCGCGCGTCCGTTTGCACGGACGCGCGCAGTGAGCTCAGGCGCTTACCTCCTCGTCGCATTCCTCCTCGTTCTCTTGAATGCGTTCTTCGTCGCGGCGGAGTTCGCAATCGTCAAAGTCCGCACGACGCGGGTCCAGGAGAAGATCCGCGAGGGAGCCCGCGGCGCGGCTGCGGCCTTGCGCACGATCGAGAACCTCGACGCCACGCTCTCCGCGACCCAGCTCGGCATCACGCTCGCGAGCCTGGGCCTCGGCTGGGTCGGCGAGCCGGCGCTCGCATATCTGATTGCCCCGGTGCTCGGCGAGGTCGGCATCTGGTCGCCGTCGGTCGTCCACAGCATCGCGCTCACGACGGCGTTTGCGATCATCACCTACCTGCACGTCGTGCTCGGCGAGCTCGCACCGAAGTCGCTCGCGATCCAGCGCGCCGAGGAGGTCGCGCTCGCGGTCGCACCGCTGTTGCTGCTCTTCCACCGCGTGTTCTATCCGGCACTGTGGTTGCTCAAGACGTCGTCGAACGCGTTCCTGCGCCTACTCGGCCTCACGCCGGCGGCGGCCGACGACGTGGCGCACTCGGAGGAGGAGTTGCGCATCCTGCTCGCCGAGTCACAGCGCATCGGGGCGCTCTCGCCGTCGAAGCGGAAGCTGCTCGAAAACATCTTCGACTACACGCGCCGTTCGGCGAAGCACATCATGGTGCCGCGTGCTGAGATCGTATACTTGAGCCTGAGTCACCCGCTGCACGAAAACCTCGAGATCATCCGCCAGTCGCAGCACACCCGCTATCCGCTCTGCGACGCCGACGTCGACCACGTCGTCGGCATGATCCATTCGAAGGACCTGTTGCTGCCGGCCGAGGGTCTGAAAGAGCCGACGGACCTGCTCAAGATCAAGCGTGACATCCTGTTCGTGCCGGAGAGCCGGTCCCTCGAGCTGCTGCAGCGCGACTTCCAGCAGCGCCACGTTCATATGGCGATCGTCGTCGACGAGTACGGCGGTACATCGGGACTCGTGACGCTCGAGGACATCCTCGAGGAGATCGTCGGTGAGATCCAAGACGAGTTCGACACCGAACCTCCGAAGATGGAGGCGACGCCCGACGGATGGGTGGTCGACGGCCTGGTGTTGCTGGATGAGATCGGCGCACGGCTCGGGATCGAGCTGCCGAAGCAGGAGAGCACGACGCTCGGCGGCTTGGTGATCGCCCGGCTCGGGCGCATCGCCCGCCTCGGCGACACGGCACCGCTCGACGGCTATGACGTGAAGGTCATCGAGATGCGCGGGCGCCGGGTGAGCAAGTTGCTCATCACGCCGCGGTCACACCTTTCGGCCGCGCCACACGAGGAACGCAGAGCTTCGTCCTAGCCAGAAGAAACGCTATCTCGGCATGCTGACGTCGGAGTGCACGTTCGCGGCCTTCGCAATCACCGAGCCGGGCGCGGGATCCGACGTCGCCGAATGCAGACGTCGTTCACGCGCGGCGGCGACGACTACGTGATCAACGGCGCCATGCACTTCATCTCGAACGGTACGGTCGCGAGCTGGTACACCGCGTTCGCTCGGCCCGAGAAGACCAAGCGCCACGAGGGCATCACCTGCTTCGTGTTCCCGTCAGACCTCCCCGGGATTACCAAGAGCAAGATGAAGTTCGGCCAGCCGATCGCGAGCTTCCAAGGGAGAGGATGCGCCTTCGGGCGCGCGGAGGCTCCTCTTCCCTCCGGACTCCTTCTCCGACGCCATTTAAGTGCCTGCGCGTTCCGCGTGTGCCACCCCTATCGCGACGATCCGGTGCCGATGCCGCGCCATCCTTTGGCCTTTCGCATGGCGTCGCGGCGCGGATCTTTCGCTAAGAATCGGGAATCGCTGCGGCAGCGTTCTCACGCGCCAACGACCTTCGCACTGCGGGCTTTGTGGCGCGTCACTTGCTCCTCCGACTGCGCGTGCGCGCGCTTCACCGCGCCGCGAAGGAGGCCAGTCGCATGGAGACAACGCTGCAGCAACAGAAGATGTACGTCGAGGGCGAGTTGCTCGAGCTGTGGCGGCCGCCGAGTGGCGACTTCTCCTGCCACCCCGACGACATCCGCCGCTACATCGGCGGCGAGCGGTGGGATCTGGTCTTCAACGCGCTCTGCTATCTCGCCGGTGCTGTCGAAGAGGGCCTGGCGTAGCCGGCGTACTCCGCCGAGAACTCAGAGCGCCACGAGCCCCGCCTCGACGCGTTTCCGCGTCCGTCGCAGCACCCGGGCGAGCTTCTTCCGTTGCTCCTCATCCACCGCCGACGCATCGAGTGTGCGGAGCTTGCGGTTGAGCCGGCGTGCCGCCGCCATGATGTCGGACGCCGTGCTTGCGACCGTGGTCGGCGTACGCGACTGACGGAACTTGTGAACGGACAGATTGGCGAGCTTCACGCGGCGCCAGAGCTTCAACATGTCCGTCTCGCTCGGCTGCCGGGCGATCGCCATCAAAATCTCGCGTGAGATCGACGGGTGGCGGTGGATCTCGGCTTTGACCTCGGCCGGCAGACGCGTGAGCACGAGCATGTTCGAGACGTAGGGTCGACTCTTGTGCAGCAGCTGCGCGAGCGTCTGGTGCGTAAAGCCATACCGCGCGATCATGACGCCGAGGCCTTCGGCCTCCTCGAGCGGCGTCAGATCCTCACGCTGGAGGTTCTCGATCAGCGCGATCTCGTTGGGATCGTCGTCGCGGACGATCGCGGGAAGCGTCTGGACGCCGGCGTGGCGTGCCGCCTGGTAGCGGCGCTCGCCTGCCATGATCATGAAGCCGTCACCGTCGCGCTTGACGATGATCGGCTGCAGGATGCCGCGCGTGCGCACCGATTCGGTGAGCTCGGCGAGACTCTGCGGATCCATGAAGCGCCGCGGTTGCTGTGGATTGGGGTGAATCTGCTCGATCGGAATGGCTGCGAGCAGTGTGCGTTGCTGGCCGATGAATCGTCCAACCACGATGCCGTTCGTGCGTACCGTCCCGGAGATCGCCTCCACCTCAGCCTCCTTTCCCCGCCCTCACCGTGACCGGAACCAGGAGCTTCGCAGCATCGGCCGCATGGATCATCAGCCAAGTCGCCCTTCTGAGCAAGCGTTTTCTCCGGGCTGGCGCCAAAAAAAGGGGGGGCGTGTGGCCCCCCCGTAAGCCCGCCTACGCGGCAGACGTCGCTGTCGCCGCGCTCAGATCTTCCCTTGCAGGAAGAACGCGATCACCAGCGCGTAGAGACAGAGTGCTTCCATGAGCGCGAGACCGATGATCATCGGCACGAAGATGCGGTCGGCCGAGTTCGGATTGCGGCCGATGCTCTCCATCGCGGCCGCGGTCGCGCGACCCTGGCCCAACGCGACGCCGAACGCGGCGATGCCGATCCCGAGGCCGGCAGCGAGCGCGATCAATCCCCCGACGTTCGACCCGGCGGCGCCGGCCTGGGCGTAGCTGGGATCGGCCGTGAGCGCGAGGCCCAACACTGCAGCAATTGCCAACACGATTCTGATCATTGTTCTTTCCTCCGCGTTAAGGCTCACGTCCTGCCGCTTCCACACCCCTCTCCTCATCTTCCACCGCGGGGAATCGTAAGCCGAGTGAGCACCCCAATGGGTGCGAGCACCGCAAATGGGTGCAAGCCGACTAGTGATCGTGGCTGATCGCCAGCGCGACGTAGACCATCGTCAGCAGCGTGAAGACGAGCGCCTGGACCAGCGACACGAAGGTGCCGAGGACGTAGAAGACCACCGGCACACCGACCTTGGTGAGGTCGGTGAAGATCCCGAGCAGCAAGTGGTCGGCAAACATGTTGCCGTAGAGTCGGATCGCCAGTGAGGCCGGCCGGAACAGATGGCTGAACCCTTCGACGATGATCATCAGCGGCGCCAGCAGGAGCAGGGGACCCATGAACTGCTTCAAGTACCCGACGCCGTGCGCCCGGAAGCCGTAGTAGTTGTAGGCCGCGAAGGAGACGACGCCGAGCGCGAGCGTGATGTTGAAGTCGTCCGTCGGCGGCGTGAAGCCGGGCAGCAGACCGACCAAGTTCGCGAGCAGGATGAAGAGGAAGAGGCTGCCGAAGAGCGGCACGTACTTCGGGGCATCGTGACCGATCACGCTCTCGGCGAGGTTCGAGATCATCTCGGTGACCACCTCGGCGATGTTCCGGGCGCTGAAGCCGCGATCGGGGATCGTGGGATCGGAGACCGCCGCGAGCTGTTGGCGGGCGCGCAACGCGAAGATCAACAGCCCAGCCATGACGAGCAACGCCGTCACGATGGCCGGGTAGGCTTGCAGGCCGGGAACGGCGCCGACCCAACTGAATCCGTGTTCCATGCACTCTCCTCAGGCGCGCTCGAGCGGCAGCGGCGACAGCGCGTCGATGACGATCGCGAGTGGCAGGGCGCTCACGCCGACGGCAAACGAGACGCCGTCGATCAGGGTCGCGGGCAGCAGCAACGCCCCCGCCGGGATCAAGATCAACGCCGCCGACTTCGCGAGCGCGAGCGGCACGATGTGGGATACCGACGGCCGTCGCGCCAGCGCGGTCGTGGCGAGGCGCCGGATGACGACGAAATCGACCAGGGCCATGCCGCCCCCGAGCGCGACTCCGAGCGGCCGCAGCGACCGTGACGCGAAGGCGAGAAGCGTCGCGGTCACGGTGAGCGTGCTGATGAGGAGCTCGATACGGCGCAAACGGGTCGTCATGTCGTGCGTTCCAGCCGGCGTAGGATCTGCACCATCCGGTAGAAGCCAATGACCGTACCCGCGATCGTCATCGTGAGCACGAGCCAGGGATCGGTGCCGAAGTAGCGGTCTAATCCATACCCGAGGAAAACTCCAGCCGCGATCGACCCGAAGAACTCCCAGGCGACGGCACCATACTTCGCATAGCGGACGAATGCCGACTCGCGCGGTGGTGTCCCGCCGTCCACCACCGGCTACGAGACCGGCACCCGCATCGCCTCGCCGGCCGCGTCGACGAGATCGTCGATGTCGCTCTCGGTGTGGGCGAGGGAGATGAACCACGCCTCGAAGGGGGACGGTGGCAAGTAGAAGCCGCGCTCCAACATCGCGAAGAAGAACGTCCGGAAACGCGCGCGATCGATCCGCTCGACGTCGGCGAGATCGCGTGCACCGTCGATGCCGAAGAAGACGGTCAGCATCGACCCGGCGCGCTGCACGGTGCCGGGGATCTTCGCATTGCCGAGCGCCCGATGGAGGCCGTCTTCCGCGCGTGCGCCGAGCGCGTCGAGTCTCGCGTACGCGTCATCGGTGAGGAGTGCGAGCGTCTCGCGCCCGGCCGCCATCGTGACTGGATTCCCCGAAAGCGTGCCGGCTTGGTAGACCGGACCGAGCGGCGCGAGGAGATCCATCACGTCGGCGCGACCACCGAACGCCCCCACGGGCAGCCCGCCCCCGATGATCTTCCCGAGGCAGGTGAGGTCCGGCACGACGCCGAACGTCGCCTGCGCGCCGCCACGCGCGAGCCGGAAGCCGGTGATGACCTCGTCGAAGATCAAGAGCGCACCGCACTCCTGGGAGATCTCACGCAACTCGCGCAAGAAGGTCTTCTCCGGCGGCACGACACCCATGTTCGCGGCCACCGGTTCGACGATCACCGCGGCGAGCGCGGTGCCCTCCGCGGCGACGTAGCGTCGTACCTCGTCGATGGCGTTGTAGCGCGCGACGACGGTGTGCGCGGTCACCGCCTCCGGCACGCCCGCGCTGTCGGGAACGCCAAAGGTCATCAGGCCGGATCCGGCGCGCACCAGCAGCGCGTCGGAGTGACCGTGGTAGCAGCCGGCGAACTTCAGGATCTTCGCGCGGTTGGTGAAGGCGCGTGCGACGCGGATCGCGGACATCGTCGCTTCGGTGCCCGAGCTCACGAAACGCATGCGCGCGAGCGACGGCATCGCCGCCTGGATCGCACGCCCGAGCTCGATCTCGCCGGGAGTCGGCGCGCCGTAGCCGAGTCCGGCGCTCGCGGCAGCGTGTACGGCGACGATGACTTTCGGATGCGCATGACCCGCGATCGCCGCGCCCCACGATCCGACGAAGTCGCGGTACGAACGACCATCGGCGTCGGTGACGGTTGCGCCGTGCGCGCGCACGATGAAGCGCGGCGTGCCGCCGACGTTGCCCCATGCGCGCACTGGACTGTTGACGCCGCCGGGAAAGAGGCGAGACGCCTCACGGTGAAGCTTCGTCGAGAGGTCGGTCATCGAAAACTGCGCCGATGCGGATCGTGTTCAGGTAGCATCGCGCATTCGAGCGGTCAACGCGATCGTCGCGAGCGCGCGCGGCGCAGATTCATCTTGCTTCCCCCACTCAAACGGTCTAGATATGCCGCGGCTTTCGGATCGGGTTGGTCCCCTTCTCCACGCGTTGAGCTGACGACATGATGTCATCACTGCTGCGGCGTTGATGAACCGACCCGCACCCGTCGAGATTTCTCCCGAGCGCGCCTGGGAACGGGCGTGCGAGATACTCCTCGCGAAGTTCGGTGTGTTGGTCTACGACACCGGCGTACGGTCGCTTCGTCTCGCATCGGCCGCTGACGGTGCGATCCATCTCGTCGCGGACGACGCGAGCTCGGCGGCATGGATGCGCACGCACTATCCCGGCGCGCTCGAGGACGCGTTCCGCGAAGCCGGGCTTCCATGGCGCGTCGACGTCGTCGCGACCGGACTCTCGCAGGGCGAGCTCTTCCCCGAAGAGCCGCAGGGTGCGCGCCGGCGCGTCATGCGCTTCGGCTCGCTGGTGCCACGCTACACCTTCTCGACGTTCGTCGTCGGCGCCAGCAACCAGTTTGCCCACGCCGCCTGCAAGGCGGTCGCCACCCAGCCCGGCAAGCACTACAACCCGCTCTTCCTTTACGGAGGTGTCGGTCTCGGCAAGACGCACCTCGCCAACGCGATCGGCCACGAAACCCTGCAACGCCAGCCCGAGAGCCGGGTCGCCTATCTCAGCGCCGAGACCTTCATGACCCAGCTGATCACGGCGCTCCGCCGCGATCGCATGCAGGAGTTCAAAGGGACGTTCCGGAAGATCGACGTCCTGATCCTCGACGACGTCCAGTTCCTCGCCAACCGCGAGCGCACTCAGGAAGAGTTCTTCCACACCTTCAACGCGCTCCACGAAGCGCGCCGTCAGATCGTCCTCACCTCCGACAAGGTACCGAAGGACATCCCCGGCCTCGAGGAGCGGCTGAGAAACCGCTTCGAGTGGGGGCTGATCGCCGACATTCAGCCGCCGGACATGGAGA
>JBGPIT010000252.1:0-7536 GCA_041485125.1 Binatia bacterium
CACGGCAGTTGCCAACCGATGTCCTGGAGGATGTTGCGCGTCAGGCCCACGTCGTGGAGGGGCCCGGTGTAGAAGGGCTCCATCAGCTGATTGGGGGTCGCGTCGGTGCTGAAGTGCGAGACCGACGAGCCGTTGCTGTAGGTCGCCGGCGCGTACAGCTCGACGTGACCGCTCACCGGCTCGACGCCGTCGGTGAGGATTCCGCTCGCAGCGACGGTCGACGGTCCGACCCAATGCAGGTTGCCGGTGTCGACGTTCGCGGCGCCGCGTTGTGCGTCCGTCATCTGCGGATAGAGCAGGCCGCTGGTGTGGTCCTCGAGCCGGCGCATGTACGCGTCGTCCATCTCGAAGAGCTTGAGACCGTTCGGGCTCACGGCGCTGAAGAACCCGAGACCGTGCGCGAACTCGTGCAGCACGACGGTGAGGAAGTCGACCGTTCCCGGCGGCGGATTGCCGTCGAGGCCGTAGTACCAGGTGCGGGGGAAGCTGCAGGTCGTCCCGATCGTCGAGTTGAACTGCGCCGTCATGTCGGCGGCGAAGCAGCTCAAGCAGCTCGCGGAGGGACAGAGATCGCCGCCGCTCAGAAGATTCGCGAGCGACGCGGCAAACCACGTCCGCTTGAACGGTGCGCCGTCGAAGTTGAAGTGCAGGCAATTGGCGGAAGTCGCACCGAGCGTCGCGCCGGTGGCGCTGCAGGAGAGCGGATCGAACACCGCCGCGACGTGGATCACCGTCGGACTGTCGAGGATGCCGGACCATACGGCAGCCGCGGTCTCGAGTACCGCCAGACGCTGGCCGCCGAGCGTCGTGGCGCCGTTGCCGCCGACCGGGCCCGCCGGCGTCAAGTCGTTCAGACCCTCGCCGGGGCTGTCGAAGTTGTCGATCACGACCGTCGCAGCGGCGTGCGCGCGCGGCGCGACGGCGAGTGCTGCGAGCAGCCCGGCCGCGGCCAAGAGCAGGCCTCGCAGATGGTGCGGCGCGCGCATCTAGTCGTTTCCCTCGCCCGGGTGCACGCAGCGGACTTTTACGTCGCCGTCGGGCGTGACCGTCGCCTGCATCTCCGAGCGGAAGCGGCCGCGCACGTCGAGCATGCCGCCGCCCCGTTTGCTCTCGACGGGAACGGCCTCCGCGGCCGGAGCGAGCGGGCCCGGAACCGCCTCGACGCCGGCCGTCGGAGGCGCCGGCGCGACGGCGCGCTCGGGGCGCGAGACTTCGCCGGAGTCGTTCGGAACATCGGCTCCGGTCTTCGGGTCGACGTGCATGCGGAGGCCGGCGCGCGGCCCGGCGTACGAAGGAGCCGGCGCGAACGCCAGCAACGATGCGACCACGGTGATCCAGACGGTTTTGGTCACGACTTGCCTCCGTGCCTCAGTCTCCCGACGCCGTGAAGTGCGACGGGTCGTTCTTCTGTGCCGTGGTGTACCGGGCCTCCCAGCACACGCCGGTGTCGCTGTTGGTGAATTGCACGGTGACCGGCAACGCGAGCGGCATCGTCGGGAGCGGCAGCTGGCGGCCGGCGCCCTTGACCTGGATGATGCTCTTCCCCGCGACGAGGCCTTCCTGCAGCCGCAGCTGCACCAATCCGTCCGGGGTGCCGGCGTCGTCCGTGTAGGCGAAGCGTGAGCCGTTGCGTTGTGACTGCCAGCACGGTGCGCCGTCGCAGAAGCCCGCCGCCGGTGCGGCGAACGTTGCCGCGAGCTCCGGCGCCGGCGAATCGCGGTAGAGACACAGCAGGGAGGACGCGGTCATCAGGGGATCGCCGAAATCGGACGCCGGCGTGATTGCCCCGTGCTTCCAGTCCCACGTGAGCTGGTCTTTGTCGGCTCTGCGCCCGAGCTTGACCTTCAGGCGCGAGCTCCGGCTCGCGGGATGGCGGCAGTCGTTCCGTGGCAGGGGCGGACAGAGCTCGAGCGTGCACGTGTCCGAGCAGCCGTCGCCGGCCATGGTGTTGCCGTCGTCGCACTGCTCGACGCTGCTCACGAATCCGCTGCCGCACTCGTCGAGCTGGAAATGCACCAGCGCCCCCAGGTCGAGGTTCACGCCGTTGAAGAACGACGCGCCTTTGAGGAACCCGGGACTCACCGTGTACACCGAGCGACCGTCGGGACTGACGGCGACGCGCAGCACGTTGATGAGGCCGCGCACGCCGTTCGTTCCCTCCAGTTCCTCCGCAAACAGCGTCAGCGCGCCCGTCGTCGGGTCGCGGCTGAAGATCTCGAGCGCATCGCCGCCTGTGCTCGTCACGTAGACGCGCGTGCCATCGGCGCTGATGGCGAGGCCGTGGGGAGTCTTCAAATTGTGCAGCCCCGTGCTCGGTCCGTGCTTTTCGAGCAACGTCGGGTGGCCGGTGACGGCGTTGCGCGTCCACACTGTGACCACGTCCTCGTCCTCGGACGTGATGTACAGATTCTGCCCGTCCGGGCTCATCACGATCGACTCGGGCGTCTCGAGTCCCTCGATCCCGGCATCGCTTTGATGGATCGTCTCGCGATGGGTGAGGTCGCCGCTGGTGGCGTTGCGCGCGAAGACGATGAGAGCCTGACCTCCCGATTCGGGTTGTCCCGGCGAGATCAAGTAGACGTAGGCGCCGTCCGGGCTGACGACCACGCCGCGCGTCCGTCGCAGACCCGTCAGCGGCACGCCGCCGACACCGAGCGTCTGGCGATTCACGATCTCGTTGACGAACGTCAGGTGGCCGGTGGTCGTGTTGCGCGCGAGAACGACCACGGAATCGTTACCGCCGTTGGCGAGGTACGCGTGTCTTTCGTCGGGGCTGAGCGCCATCTGTTCGGCGCCGCCGAGATCGGACCCGAACGGCGTCTGCTCGAGCGCCTCGACGAACGTGAGGAGCCCGGTACCGACGTCGCGCTGGTAGAGCTTGATGCCGTCGTGATCGAGCACGTAGACCTGCGTCCCGTCGGCGATCGGAAGCATGTAGTCCGGTCGATCGGGTATGTTGGGCGGATCCGGTCCCCCCACGGGACTGATCGCTTCGACCGGACGGAGCTTTCCGTCGCTCGCCCGCCGCTGCAGACCGAGCAGGGTGCCGAATTGCGAAATGAGGTAGACGTGACGGCCGTCTGCCGGGACCCCCAGCGCCTTCGCGCCATTCATTGCCGGAGTGAGGAGGCGCGGTGAGAACACGTCACGCAAGACGAGGCCACCTGCCTCGGGCAGTGGCACGGGGGCCGGCGGCGGCAGCGGTGTCACCGGTCCGAGCCGCGCCACGAACGTGCTCCAGATCGAAGCGTCGACCGCGGACGTCAGGACGGTCTCGTTCGCCGACCACACCGTCGCGTCGTCGTCGGGGTCGGTGATCGTCGATGAGTAGAGACCCCAGCGCTCGAAGTTCAGCCCGGGGAAGCTCGTGCTGTCGTAGAAGCCTGGGCTGCTTGCGACATGAAACGAGGGCTGAAACGTGCCGGCCGGATCCGAGGCGGCGCGGACCGCGCAACGCATCTCCGGAAACTGATCGAAGTACGATTGCGTGAAGCAGATCGTCGCGTCACCGGACGCGGCGACGGCGATCGACGGGTTGAAGACCCACTCGGGACCGTCGCTGCCCTTGACGATGCCGAGATCGTCGAGGGTGATCGCGGCGGGCGCGCCGCCGTTGGTCGCGAGCTTCGTCCACACCGCTTCGATGCCGTCGCGCCCGTCCTTCTCCGCCGTCTGGACGACCCAGATATGACCGTCGCGATACTGTGCATCGGCGAGACGGACCATGAACGTGTCGAGCTGAACCAAGGTGCCGGCCTGCGGACCGCCGCCGATGCGCTGGCCGCCGACGTCCCACCCTTGCAGGTTGTTGCGAACGATCGTCGGCGCGGCGGGCGCACCGGCGATCTCCCACACCCGGTAGCGGCCGATGCTCTGGCCGAAGCCGTTGACCCGGTTCACCAGGTAGAAGTTGCCGCTGTCGGTCGTGCCATGCACATGCGCCGGCTGCAGATAGAAGGAGACGGGGAACACGGCGGCGTCGACGTCGAGATCGACGAAGGCGTACATGCCGGCGAGGAGCCCGGTCGTCGCGGACGTGTCGAACACCCGGATCTTCGTGCCGCGGAACGCGTTGGCATCGTCGGCGAGGTTGCCGGTGATGAAGAGGGCGTTGGCGTCGGCGCCGATACCCGGCGGGCCGACGACGTAGGTGGCGTCGCCGCCGACCGTCGTGATCGCGTTGCCTGAAACGTGAAGCCAGTCGGTGGTCACGTTCGCCGGCGCGCTCGTCGACGACACGGCGACGTGAATCGCGCTCACGGAGCTCATGGGATCGGCGTCGCGACCCTCGAGGCCGACGACGAAGAACCGGCCGGCGTGCTCGTCGAAGAGGATCTTCGCCGTGCCCATGTGGCCGACCGCGGTGCCGAAGAACGTATCGAGGGGCGTCGGGCCGTCGAGCGAGGCACCGGTCTTGTCCCAGACTTGGATGCCGTTGCTCGTCACCATCACGACCCGCCCCGACGCGCCGGCGCCCGTGCCGACCGCGAGGTGCACGTTGGGTGGATTGTGCAGCAGGCCGTCGCGGATCGTGCCGTCGACGCCCGCGAACCCGAGCGTGACGGCGGCGCCCGCGGAGTAGGGTCCGAGCAGCCCGGCGACCGCGAGGAAGAGCACGCACCCCGCCAGGCGCCCAAAGGCGGCGGCAAGGATCACGCGCAGAACGAGCTTCGGGTGGTGAGAGAGCGTCACGGCACAGCGCCTCCCGCGCGATCTCTCGTCGAAGCATGAATCGAACCAAATCGACCGAGCGAGAAAATTCAGTCGCGTGACGATGCGGCGATGGTGCGCGGCGGCGCTGGCTGGTTCACATCGACCGCGCGCTGGTTCACATCACCCACGCCAACGTCGCGGCAGGCGCGGGCGGTGGCGATCAGGGCTTGATCGTCACGTGCGCCCAGCGGACCGTTCAAGTAGATCGGTGGACACTGCTGCGCGAAGCCGATCTGCGCCGGCGTGAGGTCGTCGGTGTTACCGGAGCCAGGTATCGCGCCGATCTGGAGATCGCAGGCACCATCCGTCCCGCCGCACGCTTGGCAGAGCTTCGCGACCATCACGGCCTCGGCTTTGGCGAGGGCCGTCTGTGTCTTGCCCGAGGTATCACCCGACGGGCAAGGCCCGGCGAAGGTGCCGCGATTCACGGCTTCCCAACACTTGCCGCGCACCTTCGACTTCGTGAGCAAGAACTTGGTCGACTCTTTTTCGATCGCGGCTTGGCACCGGTTGATCGCCGACCCGGTGCCGAACTCGCCGCTCGTGAAACCGTTCGCATAGAGATGCATCGCCGAGTCGATCGCGGTCTCGTCGAGGCAGAGCAGACAGTCGGTGACGCCGCGTCCATCCGAGTCGACGCCGCCGCAGTGATCGATCCTGTTGGTGCAGCCCTTGCGCTCGAAGCCGGGACAGGGGCCGATGTCGAAGTAGACCGCGTTGAGCCCGACGTCGTCGTGGCCGGCGCCGCACGTCTTGTCAGCGCCGCCACACGGGGCGTCGATCATCCGTTTGAAGCTGGTCTCCGCTTTCGCGATCGTCGCCGCGGTTTTCCCGGCCGTGTCGGCGCAGCGCCCGCCCGGCGGCGAGGAGTACCCCGCCGTGCCTTTGACGATGTTGTCCTCGCATTTCTGCAGCGCCTTCGCCTTCGCGGCGACGAATTTTCCCGACCCCTTGATGATCGCGGACTGACACTTCGGGTTGGTTCCGGTGTCGGCGTCGACGACCGCGCTGAGCACGAGCACCATTCCAAGCGTCAGTGCGGCGGCGCTCCCCAGGCGCGAGACCGTCTGCATGGTTTCCCTCCTCTGATGGACGGAGAACAACGCGCCATCACGTCGACGTGCGCTCCCCGACGGCACCGAACGGTGATCCTGAGCGCACGCGCCCACGCGAAGGGCGAGTCGGCGCGAGGTTAGGTCAGCGCTCTCGAAAGTGTCAATGAAAAACCCTTGCCGGTCGGCCCGCACCGGCGGTGCCGCGGCGCGGCGGTGCGTGTGATGACCCACCTGGCGCCTGCCAAGATCCTGCCGCTCAGCCTCCGGGTGTTCTGCTTGGTAAGATCCGAAGGGAATGTAATCGGGCGCCCCCTCGTTCGTATGCACTCTCGAAACTTAGGGCGTGCTATCCGAGGTCGGACGCGCTATCTGAGGGTGCCGGTAATTTCGTTCGTTCGGACTATCCTTTTCCAAACCAATGAGGTGGTGACATGTCGATGCGAAACCCAATACTCGCGGCCACGGTAGGTGTGAGCGTCCTGGTCTTGGTGAGCGCCTCCGGTGCGCTCGGCCAGCAAACCTCCGGCCAGCAGAAGTGCCTGAACGCCATCAACAAGGATGGCGCGGCGGTCGCCAAGACGCAGGGCAAGGAGACCATCGGCTGCCACAAGGCCAAGGGCACCGGCAAGCTGGTCGGTAGCGCACAGATTTGCCTGAGCGCGGACGCAAAAGGAAAGGTACTGAAGGCGAAGAGCAAGACGACCGCAGACGAAACAAAGAACTGCGGGACGGCCCCTGGCTTCGGCTACACCAGTGCCGCGACGATCAACGGCGCCGCCGTTCAGGGAGAGCTCGATCTGGAGCAGGACATCTTCGGCGCGGATCTCGACGCGGCGACGCTCGATTGCACTGCGCCTGCGACCAAGGCTGGGTGTCAGTGCCAGCAAAAGGTCTTGAAGGACGTCGAGAAGCTGGTCGATACGAAGTTGGCGGAGTTCGTGAACTGCAAGAAAGCCGCCCTCAAAGCCGGTGCGACATCGGCGCAAGCTCTCCGTGATTGCGTCGACAACGCAAGCACGGCGGGCTCGATCGCCGCTGACACCAAGGGCAAGATCGCGAAGGCGGTCACCAAGGTCGGCGCGACCATCACCAAGAGTTGCCCGGTTACCGTCGGGATTTTCCCCGGCGATTGCAGTGCCGTCACAGGCGCCGCGCTCGCCACCTGCCTCGACGTCCAGGTGGAATGTCGGGTGTGTACGATCATCAACGAGATGGACGGAATCTTCGTCAACTGCGATCTGTTCGACAATGGGCTCGCGGACGCGAGCTGCGTGTCCGGGACCGGACCGACGCCGACACCGAGCTTGACCCCGACCCCGACGCCGACTGCGACCGCCACCCCCCAGCCCGGTTTCAAGGGCGCGCTGCCGGCGACCAACGGTCGCTTCAATTACAACTTGACGCTCGGCCTTCCCGGAGCAAACTCGGCTTGCAACACGAATTTCCCGGGCACTCATGTCTGCACCTATCTTGAGCTGCAGAGCGCGGAGACGGCGGGCGATCTCGTCGGCGCACAGGACACCACCGCCGCGCTCGTCACGTCGTTCTGGGCGGTCGATTCGTCGCAGCCCGCTCTTCAGCAGTGCAAAGACGATGCTCTGGGCGGCTCGAACCTCAATTGGGAATACGGGACGGCGCACACTGTCTCCCGCGGTCAGAAGGTGGCTCTCACCAATCCCACCGGCGCCCTCGGGCCGCTCCAGTCCAGTGTGCAGTGCAACATTTCTGGGGCGAGCTGGGTGGGCTGCTGTCTGTAAAGAACCTGGCG
>JBGPIT010000253.1:0-7535 GCA_041485125.1 Binatia bacterium
CTCCGCGCCGACCTCGGTAGCCGGTCGCATCGAGCACCTGCAGACCGACCGTCGCGCTCGATTCGAGACGCTCGATCAGCTACTAGCCGCGATCGCCAAGATGCTCGCCGCCATCGTCAAAGCGGGATTCATGGTGGGCGCTTCATCTTCGACCAGAAGGGTCTGATGGCCGGTGCCGGTATTCAGGGATCGAAGATCACAAGGATCAAATGAGAGCTCGACAAAAGCAGGTGTCGGAACTTTGAGCGTCATGGGCTCTCGGCGCGCTCGGGGCACTCGTGTCAGGACAACCCGCACACCATCGAAGAGATACGTCGGATCCTGCTCCTGCACCTCGCGGCGACCGACGCCCCATGAAAGGAACGACAACCATGATCCGGCTCGTCGCCGCGGCCGCGTTGCCGCTCGTGCCACTGACGCTCACGATGATGTCGGCTCCTCATCACCTGACGACACCGCTCGCGCGGAGCGCGGCGATCTCGTCGGGCGTGTACCCGGCCTCGCGCAGAATCTCGTCGGTGTGCTCGCCGAAACGCGGCGGATGCCGGCGCAGGCTCGCCGGGGTGCTCGCGAAGCGCACCGGATTGCGCAGCAGCCGCATGCGTCCCGCCTCGGGATCGTCGGTCTCGAAGACGGTGCGGTTCGCCGCAACCAGAGGGTCGGCGAGGAACTCGCGGATGCCGTGAATCGGCGCGAGCGGCGCCCCGTGCTGGCGCGCGCGCGCGACGATCTCGGCGGTCGTGAAGCGCGCGAGCTCGGCCTCGAGGACGGCGAAAAGCGCGGGCGCGTTGGCGATGCGATCGAAGATCGTGGCGAACCGCGCGTCGGTGGCGAGGTCGTCGCACTCCACGACCCGGCACATCGCCTGGAACTGATGATCCTCGATCAGAACGAACGCCACACTGCCGTCCGCCGTTTTCCAAGCCCGGTAGATGTCGCGAGGGTTGACGAACGGGCGCGCGTCGCCGGCGGGCGGGAAGGTTTCGGCGCCGAGGACGTCGACGAGGAGGAAGGCGGCGAACGCGTCGAGCATCGGGACGTCGACTCGTTGTCCCAGGCCGCCGCGGCGCTCGCGCTGGAAGAGCGCCGCCATCACGGCGTACGCGGCGGTGAGGCCGCTCGACTTGTCGGCGATGAGGCTCCGAATGAGCGCCGGCGCGCCGTCGTCACCCTGCTCCGGCGCGAACCCCGAGAGCGCCTGGATGATCATGTCGTACGCCGGCTGCGCGGCGTACGGACCGTCCGCGCCGAAGCCGCTGATCGCGACGTAGATCAGCCGCGGGTTCGCGCGCGCGAGCGTCTCGTATCCGAGCTCGAGCCGCTCCATCACACCCGGTCGGAAGTTCTCGACCAGTACGTCGGCCTTCGCCGCGAGGCGGAGCACCGCGTCGCGTCCTTCGGTCCGTTTGAGGTCGACGACGCAGCTGCGCTTGTTGCGGTTCACTTGCGCAAACATCGGCGACAGGCCGCCCTTGAACGGCGGCCCCATCATGCGCGTCGAGTCGCCGCGTTCGCTCTCGACTTTGACGACGTCGGCGCCGAGGTCGCCGAGGATCTGCGTGCACAAGGGTCCAGAGACCACCGCGGAGAGGTCCAACACTCGCACGCCCGCGAGCGGCCCGCGTGCGGCACCAGCGATGTCGATTTCCATGATGTTCTCCTCGTCTACGGTGTTTTTCCCGGCGCGCCGTGAGCACGAAGCGCGGCGAGATTCGATCGCGCCCGCTCATAGCTCGGGTCGAGACGGATTGCTTCGGCGTAGTGGACTATCGCCTGCTCGATCTGTCCCTGCTTCTCGAGGGCTGCGCCGAGGTTGTTCTGTGCTTGGGCGTCGTCGGGTTGCAGTCGCGTGGCTTGGGTGAAGTGGACGACCGCCCCGTCCATGTCGCCTCGCTGATAGAGCGCCAGTCCCATGTTGCGATGGGTCTCCGCATCGTTGGTCAGCGCCAGCATTGCTCGCTCGTGTCGGAGGCTGTCGACGAGATCCGCCATGCCCCACGCCGCTATGATGAACAGTCCGACGATCGGCAGATAGGCAAACCGGTCGGCCATCGCCTGGACACCGGCTTGGGCGATACCGCTGACGGGCACGAGCGTACCGAGAAACCAGAACCAGCCGACCACGAGATACGGCCTCGTGCGCCTCAGGCGAACGACTAGGATCGACGCGCCGAGCAGGAGTGTCGCGGCGGCCAATCCCCGATACATCGATGTCTGCATGGGATATGGATAGAACACCGCGAGATCGACGGGCCAGAGAGTCTTCCGCATGTACGCGACGTACGACAATGCTGCATTGGCGAGTCGAGTGCGGAGCGGCAGGTTCGCGAGAGCGGTCATCGCCTGAGTGCGCTGCGCGACGATGGTCACGGCAACCCCGACCAGCGCAACAGCGAAGAACGGTATCTTCTCGATCAGCAGCGCTCGCAGCCGCGCAACACGGCGGAGCGGCCAGTAGTCGAGTAGCAGCAGCACGAAGGGAAACGTCACGACCATCGGCTTGCTCATGACCGCGAGAGCGAACAGCACTACGCTCAGCACATAGGTGCGCGGCCGCGGCTGCTTCACCCACGTGACGTACGTCGTGGCAGCGAGCATCCAGAAGAGTGTGCTCAGAACGTCTTTGCGCTCCGACACCCACGCGACCGACTCGACGTGCAGCGGGTGAAGCGCAAAGAGTGCCGCCACCACGGCACTCGGTGCGAGCGCGCCCGTCATTCGGAAGAGAAGCGAGAACAGGAGGACTGCGTTCGCCGCATGAAGCCCGACGTTGATCAAGAGATGCCGCCCCGCGTTGGCGCCGAAAAGCTCCACGTCCAGCATGTGCGACAACCACGTCACGGGATGCCAGTTGTGCGGCCGCGTCGTGGTGAGCGCCCACATCACCCCCTCCGGGGTGAGTGCGCGCAGGACGTGTGGGTTGGCGCTCACGTATTCGGGATCGTCGTAGTTGATGAACGCGTGGTCGATGACCGGCGCGTAGACGGCAGACGTCGCAATGAAGAGGCCCGCGCCAATGAGTACGGCGAGCGTGGATGCGCTACGCGACCGTGATGTGAGCACGTTCGTTTGCTTTACAGCGTCCCGGCGAGAAGATGTACCCGGTCCTCGAGGATCTCGTGTGGAGGCATTCGTGACGACGCAGCGGAACGCCACGGCGGCAGCGATCGGAGCGCCGAAGTCGCGGCGTTCCTGCGCGATGCCGACGAGCGCGCGCCGCTCGAAGTGGCGATCTTCAACGTCGGCGCGAACGTCCACTTCGGGCTCCTCGAAACGACGGAGCGCGTATTCCGCAAGGTGTGGGAAATGGCGTGCTATTCGGAGCACGAGATCCGGCCGTTCGGCGAGAGGTGGTGACGCATGATCCGAGTGGAATTTCAGAACGCCTATCTGAGCCATCTCGTCATTCCCGAGATCGAAAAGCGCACCGGAGCCGAGTTCGCATACGTGCCGGTGCTGCTCGGCGGGGTGTTCAAGCTGACGAACAATCGTTCGCCCGCCGAAAATCTCGCTGGCATCAAGAACAGGCCGGAGTACGAGCGGCTCGAGATGGATCGTTTCATCCGCCGGCACGGCATCACCCGCTTTCGGTTCAATCCGTTCTTCCCCGTGAACACCTTGACGCTGATGCGAGGAGCCGTCGCCGCCCGGTCGCTGCAACTCTTCGACCGCTACGTCGACGAGATCTACCGGCACATGTGGGCCGACCCCAAAAAGATGGACGACCCGAGCGTCTTGCGCGCGGCGCTCGACGAGTCGGGGCTCGACGGTGATCGAATTCTCGCGCTCGCGGAGACTCGCGAGATCAAGGACCAGCTCATTGAGAATACCCGGCGCTCGGTCGAGCGCGGCACCTTCGGCTCACCGACGTTCTTCGTCGGCGACGAGATCTTCTTCGGCAAAGACCGGCTGCGAGACGTCGAGGAGATGATCCTAGCGCGGCGATAGCGCCGCGATCTTCTTCAAGTACGGCTCCACGTCGGGAGCGAAAGCCGGGTGTTTGCTGAGTCTCGAGAAATGGGCGAACGCGCGTGGGAAGTCGGCATCCACTCCCGCATGCAGGATCGGCTCGAGCCCGCTCTTTTCGATCTCGCCGGCTCTCGTCCTTTCATTCAAGAAGAGACTCCACTCGGCGACGAAGCAGATGTCGGCGATCGTGACGTCGTTGCCCACCAAGAACTCGCGGTCGGGGGACAATGCCTGATTGATTCCACCGGCATAAACGGTGAATCCGTCACGGGCGCGCGCGTGAATCTCGGTCGAGACGTTTCCGCTGATCAAAGCTAGCAAGTAGATCTGCGCATCGCGCGCGAATACCAGGCTCGCGTCGAGAAAACTGTCCACCCGCGACGCTTCGTACCTTCGTACGCGTCGCGGCCGTACAGTGGAAATCTCCGCTCCCCCAGGCGGGCGACCGCCCGCATGATGCTGTTCGATTCGAAGATGCCCGTCTTACCATCCGGACTGAACGCCGCCGGAACGGCGCCGAACGGATGCGCTGCCATGAAGGCGCTGGTCTTGTGGAGCGGGGTCCCCTGGAAGCCGACCTTGCCGACGCGCACGTCGTTCGAGACCCGCTGCTCGTCCTCCGAGAGCGGCCGCGCGTCGAAGTCCCAGAGCCACGACGCGAGCTCCTTGGGCGAGGCTCCTCTCACCTCGACGTCGATACCGCACAGACGCGCGGCAATCGTCGCCTTCCAGATCCTCGGATTTGGTAGGTAGGAGAAGATTCGTAAGTCGCTCATGCGCCCTCCGCGAGAAGCCGCGCGAGCGACTCGTCGACGAACCGGACGTCGTCGGGATTCAGCATCGGGCTTCCGGCGAGATGACCCCACACCGAAGGAATCACGCGCAGCTCGGCTCTCGGCATTTTCGCAACCGCGAACGCGCTGTCCTCGGGAGGAAAGTACAGATCGGTCTCGCAGGGCATCACCAGGGCGCGCGCCGTGATCGAGCCGAGGGCACGATCGAGATCGCCGGCGAATTTCGGGTGCGTGCTCACGTCCGCCGCCTGCCAGGTTGCGAGCATCGCCAGGAGATCGTTGGCGTCGAACGCGCCGAAGACGGCGCCGATCAATTGCAGGAAGACGTCCATGGAGGGGATAGCTTGGCCGACGAACGACCCGAGGTGGAGACCCTGCCGGTAGAACTTTTGAGACGCGAACCACCCCGCGTACACCGTCGCGAACGCGCGGAGCCCGCGCGCGGGAGGGGCGTCGTAGTCGCCGCCCGCCCAGCCGGAGTCCGCCTGGAGCGCCGTCTTCAGCCCTTCCAGGAAGAGCCAGTTGTGCGGTGTCGTCTTCGCCGAGCCGCAGATCGCCGCCATGCGCTCGACCATCCCCGCGTGCAGAGCAGCCCAGTGGAACGCTTGCTGCGCACCCATCGAGTACCCGGCCACGAGCGCGATGCGCTTCACCCCGAGGTGCTCCGTCAGCAAGCGGTGCTGCGCGCTCACGTTGTCGTAGACGGTGACCAGCGGAAAGCGCGCCCGGTCGTGCGGAGCCGGCGTGGTGCTCGGCGACGACGAGAGGCCGTTCCCGAACAGGTCGGGCACCACGATGAAGTATTTGCTCGGATCGAACGCGCGCCCCGCCCCGATGAACAGCGCGTTGTCGGAGTGCCGTCCCGCGTACGCGGTCGGGTAGACGATCGCATTGTCGCGGGCCGCATTGAGCGTGCCGTGCGTCTCATAGGCCAGACGCGCCCGCGGCAGCACGACGCCCGATTGGAGCTCGACGTCGCCGAGATCGAAAATCCCTTCCATGACGGCGGAGCCTAGCCTGAAGGTGCAGAGCGATCACTCGAAATCGGTCGCGAAGTGCCCAGAAAACGCTCGGCGATGTCGGATAACTCGTGCGTCAACCGGTCTTGCCCCCTGGCAGCTGTGCGTGCAGCAGCGACCGCGTTGTGATGAAGCGTCGCGCTACCAGACCCTCGGTATGCCGTACTTTCGGAATACGGGGTCGGCGGACACGATCGCCATTCTGTCCTCGATCGCCTGGGCGGCGAGGAGTCGATCGAAGGGATCGCGATGGTGAAATGCGAGCTTCGCGACCCGCGCGACGTGCCGGAACTCGATGCCGAGCTGTTGGAAGCCGTTGGCCGCGAGTTGCTCGGGAACGAAGCGCTCGATTGCGCTGGCGAGCCGGAGTTTCCCAAGGCTCACCTTGATCGCCATCTCCCAGCAGCTCGCAAGGCTGAGCAGGCATTCATTGCGAGGATCCGCAATCGCAGACCGGGCACGCTTCGAGAGCGCTCGTGCATCGTCGACCCACCATAGAAACGCGTGGGTATCGAGCAAAAGCTTCACGTGTAGTCGTCGAAATCTTTTGGAGTCGCGTCAAAATCGGGGGCGAGCCAGACCTTTCCCTTCGCCGTCCCCGGCCGCCGGCGCTGCGGCGACCGTACGAGCGGCACGAGCTTCAGCAGCGGCTTGTGGTCCCTCGCGATGATGACCTCTTCGCCCGCGAGCGCCTTCCGTACGAGTTCCGAGAATCGAGCCTTGGCTTCGGCGACGTTGAAATGCGCGGGCTTCCGCTCGGCCATGTTGGTCAACCTACATGACCATCTTGAACTGCGCAAGCACTTCTGCGCTCACCAGCCACACGCAGCAGGCGACGCGTCATCACGACAGCGCCCGGTGGCGAATGATCTGAGACGCGCGACCTCGGCCGGTCATCATGAGGCGCGCGTGGTCGTGCTCGAGAGTGTCAACCGGCTCCAACGCCGCGCCGTGGAGATAGCCCCGGCGTCTGGTACGCGTGTTGCTGTTGGAACTCGTGGGATCCGCGGCCGCGATGCACACATACGTTGTCAGTTTCTATGCGTTTCCGCCGCTCGTCGCTGGGCTCGCGATGATGCTGTTGGGAATCGCGGTGCTCGTGCGCGAGCGGTGCTCGCGAGTCGCCGTCGCGTGCTTCCTCATGGCGATGATCCAGGCCGTCTGGCTGCTGGGGTACGCCGCGGTATTCTCGTCGACCGTCGCGGATGTGGCGCTGTGGTGGGCGCGCTTCGCCTACGTCGGCGTGACGCTGATTCCGGCGAGCGTCTGGTATTTCGTCGTCGTCTGCCTCGGGCTCTACGGCCGCTATCGCCTCGTCGTGTGGGGCGCGTGGGTCGTGGGCGCCCTCTTTCTTCTCGCCGCGGTCGGCACCGACGCGCTCTTTGGCGAGGTGCAGCGGCACTGGTGGGGGTTCTATCCGCGGTACCGGTGGCTGGGGACGCCGTTCCTCGCTTACTTCTTCGCGCTCATGATCGCGACCCTGCTGTTGTTTCGTCGCGAGTACCGCAAGGCCGACCCTGGAACGTCGCACGCGGCGCGTATACGCGGGCTCTCGGTCGGGCTCGCGATCGCGTATCTCGGCTCCGTCGACTTCGTCGCCAAGTATGGATTCTCCGTCTATCCCTGCGGGTACGCGCCGCTGTTTGCGTTCTTCTGCATCTCCGCCTGGACCATCGGACGCTATCGGCTCGTGGACATCACCGCCGCCTCGACCGCGAACGCGGTCATCAATACGATGACCGATGCCCTGATC
>JBGPIT010000254.1:0-7534 GCA_041485125.1 Binatia bacterium
AGGTTGCCGAGGAGAATGTCGGCCTGTTTCGCGAGCTCGGGAAGCTTCGCCTCCATCTTCGGGTTGCTCGGATCGAAGAAGTGGATCATCCGCGACGGCTTGACTGGGATCTCGGTGACCGGCGCAGGCGCGCCGATGGCAAGCGGCTTGAAGAAATCTCGTGGGCTACGCATGCGACGTTCCTATAAATCCCGACGCGAGAGCGCAAATCGCGGTCGAGCGTGCGGCCGCGCGCAGCTGACAAGCAGCCGGGTCTGAGGTCAGTCCCAGACGACCTCGACCCCGTGACCGTGAAGCGCCTCGTCCGAGGTGATCAGCCGGCTTTCGGTAACCCGCGCCGCGGCGACGATCATGCGATCCATCGGATCGCGAATTGCGGGTAGCGAGTTGAAGTCGAGGGATTGCTCGAGATCGAGCGGCACGACGCTGTACGCCGTATGTCCGGCAATCTTGTCGAAGACTTGTGCAGGTGTGATCTCGAGGCGTCCCCGTTCGTGCAACAGCGCGATCTCGACGAACGTGATTGTGCTGACGAGGCACGTCGAACGTCCGCGGTCCACGGCGCGAAACGCACGCCGTGCCGCCTTACCGAGACGGCCAAGTCTGGCGACGTGCCGAATCAGCGCCTGAGTGTCAGCGACAAAGCGCATCCTCGATCTTGCGGACGCGTCGGAGGAGTGAAGCCGACAACTCTGCCCGAACTTCGCGGAACTCCTCGGGGGTGGGTACACGCGTGCCTTTGAAGATGCCGGCAAGCGGTCGCGCGCTTTCGTGCGAGATGGCTCGCCGTTGCCGATTCGCGATGCCTTCCTCGATGAACCGCTCGACTTGCGCGGAGAGCGACCGTTTCGCGCGTCTTGCAACGACTTCGAGCTTCCGCCGGGTCTCCGCGGAAAGCCGTACCGTCAGCACCGCATCCTTCATGGTCGATAACGTAAGCGGCGCGCGCCGTAGCGGTCAATGGCTGCTCGTACTCACACGTTCACCAGGCGCATCATGAACTCGGGGTAGCGCAGGCCGGCGGCGGCGCCGGGCGGGACGATCGCGTCGATGCGGCGGAGATCCTCCGGCGTGAGCGTCACGGTCGCGGCGCCGGCGTTCTCCTCGAGGTACTTGCGGCGCTTGGTGCCCGGGATCGGCACGATGAAGTCCGCCTGCGCGAGCACCCAGGCGAGCGCGAGCTGTGACGGTGCGCAGCCCTTCTCACGGGCGAGCTCCTCGATCTGGTGGACGAGCGCGATGTTCTTGTCGAAGTTCTCGGGCTGGAAGCGCGGTGCGAAGCGGCGGTAGTCGTCGGGCGCGAGATCGTCGAACTTCTTGATCTGCCCGGTCAGGAAGCCGCGGCCGAGCGGGCTGTAGGCGAGAAAGCCGATGCCGAGCTCGCGGCACGTCGGCAGGACGTCCTCCTCGGGATCGCGCGTCCACAGCGAGTACTCGCTCTGCACCGACGCCAACGGATGCACCGCGTGCGCGCGGCGCAGCGTCTTCGCGCCCGCCTCGGAGAGACCGATGAAGCGGGTCTTGCCGGCGCGGACGAGATCGGCCATCGCGCCGACGCTCTCCTCGATCGGCACCGTCAGGTCGACGCGGTGGAGCTGGTAGAGATCGACGTGGTCGACGCCGAGGCGGCGCAAGCTCGCGTCGCACGCCTGCTTGATGTACGCGGGCGTGCCGTCGATGCCGCGGATCGACTTGTTGTCCGGATCGCGCACAATGCCGCATTTGGTCGCCAGCACCACCTGCTCGCGCTTGCCGCGGATGGCGCGTCCGACCAGCTCCTCGTTGATGAACGGGCCGTACATGTCGGCGGTGTCGAGCAAGGTGATGCCGAGCTCGAGTGCCCGGTGGATGGTCGCGATCGATTCGGCCTCGTCGGTCGGTCCGTAGAATTCGCTCATGCCCATGCAGCCGAGACCGATCGCCGACACGGTGAGCCCGTCGAGCTGTCGTGTTTCCATGTGTGCCCTCCTCCGTTTGCTGTAGCACGCGGACGCGGTTGAGGAACGGCACCGACTCAGCGCCAGCCGTACGCCGCGATGATCCGTTGCAGCCGCGGATCGTCGGCGGCGAGCGGCGGTAGCCACGTGCCGACGAGCGTGCGCTTCCACCAGGCGCGCTCGGCGTTGCCGGGCTCGGCGAACTCGTAACGATAGAGCAGGGCGCGGACGAAGCGCGGCGGTGCGTCCGGAAAGGGATCGTTCGCGAGGAGCGTCATGACGCCGCGATCGCCGTGCAGCAGCTTCCAGACCAGGTGAAGCGTCCACGGCGCGTGGTCGGGCGTCGTCATCGCGGCGAACCAGATCTGCCAGTCGAGACGGGGCTGGTAGGGCGACACGCTGCACGGCCGGCGCAGCGGATCGCCGGGCTTGCACGGGAACTCGTACGGGCGCCACTCGGCATGGGCGGGATCGGGGTCTGCGCTGCCCTCGAAGACGATCTCGTCGCGCTCGCGTCCGACCGTGCCGAAGGCGCCGTAGGTATTCACCAGGTCGAGCGGGTCGAACGACGTGTTCATCATCTGTCGATCCGAGAGTAGGTTCGAGACCGGCGCGATGCTGAGGAAGGCGATGAGCGCGACCAGGGCCCAGGTCGCCACCAGCTGCGCTCGCGAGGGCTCCGCCGATCGCGCGGCCGCCTCCGCGCGCGCGACGAGGCGCCGCGGCAGGACGCGTCGCCACAGACCGTCGTCGAAGCAGGCGAGGATCGGCACGATCGTGAGCCAGTTCAGGAAGGAGAGGTTCCCGCTCAGGATGAGCGTGAGCTGGAAGAGCAGCATGATCGCGCCGCCCAGGTGGCGCGCGCGCCGGCCGTCGAGTACGAGCCACGGCGCGATCAGCTCGGCGAGGTGGTTGAAGAGCGCCCCGGCCCGATGCGCCCAGCGCGGCATGAAGTGGAAGGCACGGCTCAGCGGATTGGGAATCGGCTGGGTCTCGTAGTGGTAGTAGAGGCAGGTGAGATCGCGCCAGCACGGGTCGCCGCGCAGCTTGATGAGGCCGGCGCCGAGCAGGATGCGGAAGGCGAGCCAGCGGAAAAGCCAGATCACCGCGGTCGGCGGCGGGCGTCGTGGGAACGGACGCGGATCGAGGAGCGGGACGAGGAAGATCGCGAGAAAGCCGGTCTCGCAGAGCTGGATCTCCCATCCGTAGCCGTACCAAAGCTGGCCGATGTGGACGAAAGAAAGATAGAGCGCCCACAGCGTGGCGAGCAGCAGCGCGTTCGCGAACCCGAGGAGGACCGGCACGGAGAGCGCGACCCCGAGCCACGCGCCGGCGACCAGGACGCGGTCGGAAGCGCCGAGCCAGAAGACCGTCGGGATCTCGCGGAACGCCTGCGATCGCGATCCGAAATGCTCGATCAGCCGCGCCAGGAAGTCCGACGCCGGCAACAAGCCGTCGTGGCCGATGAGCGGCAACACCTGCGTCGCGAGCGAGACGAACGCCGCGCAGTAGACGAAGCCGAGCAGCCGGAGGATGACGAAGCGGGTGAGCCAATAACTTCGCGTCGCCGGCGCGGCGCTTGAGCGATTCTCTTGCAGGTCTTGCTGCATGCGGACCCGGTCGGTCATGTCAGCGCACGTCGAGGAGGTTGAAATGAGGAGATTCCTTCCGATGGTCGTGGCGATCGTGCTTGCGCTCGTCGCAGACGGTGCCGACGCGGGCGGCTGGCACGGCGGCCATCACTACCATCACCATGGCGACGTCGGGCTCGCGGTCGGCGTCGGCCTCGGGAGCGCGCTCATCGGCACGGCCATCGTGGCGCATGCCCTCGCCGCGCCTCCGTACGTGGTCGCCCCGAGCTACGCGCCGTATCCGCCGGTGTACGTGGCACCGGCGCCGGCACCCGCACCGCTGCCGCTGGTGCCGTCGGGGGACGCCTATCGCGACGGGTATCGATCTGGGCTCGCGGAGGCGCGGCGTGATCCGCCGTCTCGGGCTCGCGCGAGCTACGAGGTGTTCGACTACGGCATCGGCGCGACGGCGCAGCGATAGCGCCGTCGCGAGGCGACGCCCATCACGCTCCGAAGAACGGACGTGAGGCTTCCTTCCGAATCTCCTTCTCGTCGCTCCACTCGATGATGCCGGTCTCGACGTCGACGAGATTCAGCGTGAACTTGTAGTACACGTCCTTCTCGCGTCCGGCCGATTTCACGATCGAGTCGATCTCGCCGTAGAGCAGGTAGTCGGCGCCGATCTGGTTGCCGACCTTCTTCGCCGTCTTCTTGCTGACGACGCCGCTGCCGCTCTGGTAGTCGAGGTTCTCGAGCATCTCGGCGTTGGCGTCGGACACCGCGGTCATCCGCACCATGCCGGTCTTGATGAGGGCGGTCCGGATCTTGTCGGTCACCGTCTTGGTATCGATGTGCTCGGTGGTCTTGTTCTTGACCGTGCTCACTTGCACGACGGGCCGTTTGCCGCTCGCGATGACGGGGTGACGAATCAGCGATCCAACCATGCGATCGGCGACGGTTTGGATGTCCGTCGACCCCCAGTCTTCCGTGAGGGTCTCGACCCGCGTCGGATCGCCATAGCGCACCGCTTGCTGTCCCGCGCAGCCGCCGATCACGAGCGTCCACGTGATCGTCGCAGCTGCCACTCTCCACCTGTCGAATGACATACCCTCTCGCCTCCTTACTCCGGCGCTAGCTGCCCGCTTCGCGCAGGTACAAACGGAAGTTCACCGCCCCCGGCCCCGGCCCGACGCCGGTCATGAGCTTGCGCTCGTTGCCGCCGATCACGGCCGGTTGCCACGCGGACAGCGTGTCGCCGAGCTGAAATCCCGTCGCGTCCGTCCATTCCCAGCGATACTCGAGCGCCAGCGCCTTGGTGGTGGTGTTCTCGACCGCCACCTGGACGTGCAAAAGCAGCCCCTCCTGCCGCGTCAAGACGTCGCCGAACCGGACCTTGCGGCCGAGCGCCGTCGAGCCGAGGACGACCCGCGTGTCGACGCCGGGCCCGGGCGGCGGCGCGGTCTGAGTCACGCCTTCGATGCGGTTCGCCGGATGCGTGCACGCGCCGAGCATCATGCTGACGGCGAGTACCGGCAGCCATCGTCGTGTTCGTGAGTCGATCATTGATTCACGCTCGCTGTGATCGTGCCGGCAGGCGCGCCCGGCACGGTGAAGAACGTCTGGCCGTTGATGTATCGGCCGGAGACGATCTTGAGGCCTGACTTGGTCGTGACGACCGGCGCGGTGACTTCGGACATCGGTGTGTCGCCGGGGCTCAGCATGCGAAGCCGGACTTCGTTAGCATCGGCAGGCAGGGTAACGCGAGCGACGTGGATCGAGCGCGGCAGCGCGTACCAGCCGCGAAGGTCCGCGCTCTCGGTCGCAGCGTTGAACGTGCCCATCACGATGCCGACCACTGCTCCCTCCAGGGGCCCTTTCTTCGCTGCCTCGCGGGTCGCAATCTCCGCAGCGGCTCCCTTCACCCCGGCACGGAGCACTTGCCGGAGCACGATGCCGGGGTACGCATCACGCAGGTTGCGGACCGCCATCGCCTCGATGTCGACCATGATCTGACTGCGGCCGAGCACCTCGCCCCGAGGGCCCAGCACCTCCACCTCGCCGAGATTCGTCGGAATCGGTCTGGTGATCGGCAATGCCGCGAACGCGACCGAGTGGCCGGTGGGGATCGGAAACTTGATCTCCACCTTCTGCGGCGCGAAGCCGTTGTCGATCAGGACGAGGGTGTTGCCGACCGGCGCTTTCGCATCGCCCAGGGTCAACCCGACCTTCTTGATCTCTGCCTTGCGCTTCAGCTTGGCGCCGAGGCGGGCCAAGTCCGCGCCGATGAGCGGATTGGGGACCATCTCGTACGCTTTTCTGTAGTCGATGAAGGCATCGTCGCGTTCGCCGCTGAGCTCGTAGACCACGCCGGAAAGGTACGTCGAGAAAGGATTTTGATAGACGTTGTTCAAGCGCTGAAGAATGGCCTGTGAGTCGGCGAAGCGCGCGTCGATGTCGCTCGAGACGCTGTTGAGGTCGAAATGTGCCTCCTGTGATTCGCTCTTCGCCGCGTCGATGGCGTCCTGGTGCCGCTTCCGCTCCTCGTCCTGTCGCATGTTGGCGTTGCGCATTTCGACGCGCGCCGCCTCGACGTCGCCGAGCAAGAGATAGTTTCGTGCCTTGAACGTGTGCACCATCACCTTCTCGAAGCCCTCGCCCTGATACTCGCGAACGGTGTCGTTCACGAGCACCGAGGCCACGTTCCGACCCTGCTCACCGGCGCTGACCGTGGCGCGGCTCTCGTACTCGCGAATCTGGAGAATCGCCCGGTCGAACTCGGCGTTGCTGCCGGCGGCGTTGCCGAGCGTGCTCTTGTACGTGGCACGGTCGAGCTTGGCGCAGAGATCGTCCCGCTTCTCCAGCTCCTTGAGAGCGGCGTTCGGATCGCCGGACATCATGGAGTTCTGCGCGCGCACCATCTCGCGGTTATTCGCGGCACAACCAGCCAGCAGCGAGGTGCTCAACGCGAGCGCGACCAGTGAGGCGCAGGTCTTGGTCAGCATCGGAGAGTCCTCCTCTCGGGGGCGGCGGTGAATGCGTGCAGCGTCACCAGTTCACCTTCGTTTTCTGTCGTTTCGGTGCCGGCTTGGGCGGCGGCTCGCGCCGGCTGACGCGGCACACCGCGTTCGGCGGCACCGTCACGCCCGACGCGGGCCGAGCACGGCTGAGCTTCGGCATGACCTCGGTGATCGTGATCGAGCCGACGCCGGTCTCGTCGCTGCCGAGGACGTCGCCCGTGTCGGGGTCGACGATCGACGCGCCGGTCGCGAAGCAATCGAGCGTGGAGCCGACCTGGAAGTCGCCGCCTTCGCCGCGGTTCAGGGTGACGACGTCACCGCTCACCTGCACGACACGGAGCGGGTAGATCGCGTCCAGCACCTTGCCGACGAGCACCTCGGAGACACGGCCGATCGCGCGCGTGAGCATGCGGTCTGCGGATCGGCCACACGGTCCCGACTGCTTGAACGGTGCGCTGTCGCTGCCGCCGCCGCTGTGGGCGGCGACGATGCGTCCGAGCTTCGTTTGGACGACGCGCAGCTCGATCTGGAGATTGGCGGTCTCGGTGCACGTCCACTCGTGCACGTAGGGAATCTCTTGCTGCGCGACGCTCGTCCGCAGCTCGTGGACGTTGCCGACGACGAGGTATTGAGCGCCGCTCAGCTTCCCCAGCGTCGCGGCGTTCGCCGGATCGCCGACCGAGGACGTCGCAAACTGATTCTCGTCGATGACGCCCTCGATCTTCGACCGTTCGAGCACGTCGAACTTGTTGGTCGCGACGAACGCGCGCAGCAGCGCGTCCTCGAGGAGCGCGAGCTCGGTGCCGTGCGTCCGCGCGATCTCGGGCGTGGTCTGGAAGGGCACCACCGCGAGCGTCGCTTTCGTCGCGGTCGCCGGACCTGCGCCGGGCGCGCCGCTCGCGTCGACCGGGGGTGCGGCCTTGGCGGGCGCGTCGGCGGGCTGGTTTTGCGCTCGCGCGGGGATGGGTGCGTTCAGGAGCAGCACCGCGATCGCGAGGCGGGCGGCGAT
>JBGPIT010000255.1:0-7527 GCA_041485125.1 Binatia bacterium
CGTCGGACGACCAACGCGATGCTGCTCGTCCTCGGCAACTCGATCGCGCTCTACAATCCGCCGATCAGGGTCGCCGAGGAGATGGCCATGCTCGACGTGATGTCGGGCGGGCGCCTCATCGCCGGATTCCCCGTCGGGACCTCGATGGACATCAACTACTCCTACGGCCAGAACCCCGCGACCGTGCGCGACAAGTACCGCGAGGGCCATGACCTGATCATGAAGGCGTGGTCGACCCCGCAGCCGTTCGCGTGGAACGGCACCTACACCAAGCTCCGCTACGTGAATCTCTGGCCGCAGCCGATCCAGAAACCGCACCCTCCGGTCTGGATCCCCGGCCTCGGCTCCATCGAGACCTGGGACTGGTGCGTCGATCACGCCTACAACTACAGCTACCTGTCGTTCAGCGGGTACAAACGGGCGCGGAAGATGCTCGACGGTTACTGGGAGCGTCTCGCGCAGCGCGGCGCCGAGGCCAACCCCTACAGCTGCGCATTCTTCCAACAAGTCTGCGTCAGCGACACCGACGCTGCGTGCGAGCGCGAGTGGTGGCCGCACGTCGACTACTTCTTCAACAAGTGTCTCCATCTCTACCCGGGGACCTCCGAGGCGCCGGGCTATCGGAGCGAAGCCTCGCTGCGGGCCGGCGTCGTCGCGCAGGTGGGCAACACCAATCAGAACATGGGCCGCAACAAGACCTGGAAGGAACTCGTCGACGAGCGCTACATCGTCGCCGGCTCACCGGCGACGGTGCGCCAACAGCTCGAGGAGCTGGCGCGTTCGCTGCGCTGCGGCCACCTGCTGCTCGGCTTGCACATCGGCTCGGCGCCGATCGAGCTCACCAACCGCTCGACGTATCTCGCCGCGACCGAGGTGCTGCCGCACCTGCGGCCGCTGTGGAGCGAGTACGAGGACCACTGGTGGCCGAGGGCGCTGCCCGCGACCGAGCGCGTCGTCGCCGGCAGCTACAACACGGCCACGCGCGCCGCGACCGAGCGGCCGGTTTCGACCGGCACGACGCCGAACAGCCGCGACGGGGACGAGCGCCCCGAGGAGGTGCGACCGTGACCGGCGGCGGCGCGGAGAACGGCACGCCGCGTTCGCGCCTCCTGCAACTCGGTGCCGAGCGACCGGTGGTGGAGGTGCTGGAGGCGGGCGAGGGCGCTCCGCTCGTGTTCCTCCACGGCGCCGGCGGCGTACCGGCGTGGGAGGGGGTGCTGCCGCTCCTCGCCGGCCAGTACCACGTCTACGCGCCGCTCCTCCCGGGATTCGGTCAATCCACCGGCCTCGACTATCTGCAGGATCAGTTCGATCTCTTCCTGCACGGCTTCGACGTCATCGAGGCCCTGGGGATCGAGCGCCCGTACCTCGTCGGCGAGTCTTTGGGCGGATGGATCGCCGCCGAGATGGCGGCGCTCCGCCCGCGCGACGTCGGGCGGCTCGCGCTCGCGGCGCCGATCGGTCTGTGGCGGGACGAATCGCCGGTCGAGGATCTCTTCGGCCACATGGTGCACGAGATGGTGCCGCTCCTCTTCCACGATCCGACGGGGCCGGCGGCGCAGCGCATGCTCGCGCTCACCCAGCTCTACAGCGACAAGGACGACCGCAGCGAGGAGCAGATCGAGACCTTGATCGCGCTCGCGCGCGGCTTTCGGACGGCGGCGAAGTTTCTCTTTCCCGTTCCCGAGCACGGCCTCGAGCATCGCCTCTGGCGCATCACCGCGCCGACGCTCGTCCTCTGGGGCGCGGGCGATCGGTTCATCGCGCCGTGCTATGCCGACATCTTCGGCGCAAAAGTCGGCGGCGCGTGCGTCCGGATGATTCCCGACGCCGGCCATCTGATCGGGCTCGAGCGGCCGCAGCCGTACGCCGACGCCGTGCTCGCGTGGGGGCGCGGCGAGCGCTGAGCGCATTGCCGCCCCTCGCGTCGTGCGGCGACTGATCATCGCGCTGGCTCCGGCGGCGCTCTTCGTAGCCCTGGCGTGGCCGGCGCTGCGCGAGAACTCCGCGACCTACGACGAGACCGAGCACGTTCCCGCCGGCTACACCTACTCGACCCGTCACGACTACCGACTCGGCCCCGAGCACCCGCCGCTTCTGAAGACGCTTTTCACCCTGCCGCTACTGCCGTTCGTGCCGCGAATCTCCGCGGAGGCGGAGCGCGCCTTCGCGGCAGCGACCCGTACCATCGACGCGCACTGGATCTTCGGCGACCGCTTTCTCTATCGCGACAACCAGCCGGAGCCGCTGCTCTTGCGGGCGCGCATGGTCGTGCTGGCGCTCGCCGCCGTGCTCGTCCTCCTGGTCTTTCGTTGGACGTGCGACGTCTGCGGACCCACGGGGGCGCTCTTCGCCGCGACGCTCGTCGCCCTCGATCCCAATCTGCTCGCGCACGGCAGCCTCGCAACCACCGACGCGGGGTTCGCCCTGCTGTTCTTTGCCGCGCTCTACCTCGCGCGTCGCGCCTTCCTCGCGCTCACCCCCGCCAACTTGATCGGAACGGGCGCCGTCATCGGCGCGGCGGTCGCGAGCAAGCACTCGGCATTGTTGCTGGCGCCGACGCTCGCCATCTTCGGCCTCGTCCGCCTGACGGATCGCACGCCGTGGCCGCTGCCGTGGAAGGCGGAGAGCGCACGCCGCGTCGCTGGGCGTGGCGCCGTCGTCCTTCTCGTCCTCGCGTGTTGGAGCCTGCTCGCCTGGGGCAGTCTCTGGGCTGCCTACGGCTTCCGCTACACGGCCCGCGCCGACGGTCCGCCGACGCTGCCGATCGCCGACTGGGCGCACGCGATCCGCGAGAACGGGGTTTACGCCGAGCAGCCCGCCGGCGCATCGCCTCTCGACGACGCCACGGTCGCGCGGCTCGTCGCCGCGAAGCCGCCCGGTCTCGCCGAGCGGACGATTCTCGTTGCGGAGGCCCGCCGGCTCCTCCCCGAGGCGTACCTCTTTGGACTGGCGTTCGCGACGGCGAAGGCGCAGTTTCGCTGGGGCTATTTTCTCGGTGAGATCTCCGCAGCGGGACACCTCGGCTATTTTCCGCTCGCGTTCGTCGTGAAGACGCCGGTCGCAGCGCTGCTGGCGCTGGCGTTGGCGCTGGTACTCGGAGTCCGTGCCCTATCGTGGCGGGAGGCGATCTATCTCTTGGCGCCGCCCGCGGTCGTCCTCGCGAGCGCGATGGCGTCGCATCTCAACATCGGCTACCGCCACGTCCTGCCCATGCTGCCGTTCCTCTACGCGCTCACGGGCACGATTCCCGCGGCGCTGACGCGGCGGATCGGGCGGCGCGCGTCGGCGGCAGGGCTCGCGGTGACGGTGCTCCTCGTCGCCGCCGAGACGCTCGCGGCGCGGCCGTACTTCCTGCCGTTCTTCAACGTCGCTGCCGGCGGCGCCTCCGGAGGGCTTCGACTGCTCTCGGACTCGAATCTCGATTGGGGACAGGGGCTGCCGGCGCTGCGCCGCTGGATGGCGGAGCAGCATGTTCCGGAGGTGAATCTCTGCTACTTCGGCACCGCCGACCCCGCCGCGTACGGGATTCGCTTCGTGCCGCTCGCCGGATCCTACGTCCTCGACGTACCCGGCGCGGGCCGAGCCGGATCGACCCCGCGCGCGCCCGTCCTCCCCGGGTACGTCGTCGTGAGCGCCACCAATCTCCAAGGCACGTATCTCCTCCCGCGCGAGCGCGACTTCTACGCGTTCCTCCACCGCGAGCGACCGGTGACGATCCTCGCCGGCTCGATCTACGTCTACTGGGTCGAGCGATGGGCGGAATGAGGGGCTCCCGACTCGGCTGGTGGGCCTGGCCCGTCGTCTGCGCCGCGGTCGCGCTCGGCCTGTACGCGAACGCGCTCGACAACCCGTTCGTGAGCGACGACGTCTTGATGATCGCCGGCAATCCCACCGTGACGCAGCCGAGCACCGCGGCGCTCGTCCGGCTGTGGACGGTGGACTACTGGCAGGGCGTCGACCCGCAAGGTCACGTGCAGGAGGTCGGCGGAGACCGCGGTCTCTACCGACCCGTGACGATCGCATCCTACTGGCTCGAGGCGCGCTGCTGCGGCGTCACGCCGCGTGCCTTTCGCCTGGTCAATGTTCTGCTCCACGCCGCCGCGGCATGGGTGGTGGGCCTGTGGTGCGCCGCGTGGCTCGGGGTCGCCGCCGGCGTAGCGGCGAGTGCGGTGGTGCTGTTCCATCCGACCGCGACCGACGTGGTGAACCGCATCGTCGGCCGAGCCGACATCCTGGCGCTGCTCGCGGTCGCGGGCTTCCTCCTCGTGCAGCGCACGGCGCAGCGTGCTCCGTGGACGTGGCCGCGAGTGCTCGCGGCCGCCGCGTGCGCCGTCGTTGCGCTCGGCGCGAAGGAATCAGGGGCCGCCGTGCTTCCACTCGCCGCCGTGCAGGCATGGCTCGGCCGGCAACCCGCTGCGGCGCGGGCGGCGCGCCATTCCCGGCGCGCCGCGCTGGCGCTCGGTCTCGTCCTCGTTCTCTACCTCGGAGGGCGCGCCGCGGCGGTGAGCCGCATCGGCTACGACCACGGGCCGTGGGATCTGATCGGCAACCCGCTCGCCGGAACCACGCTCTCGGCGCGACTCCCGGCGGTTGGAACCCTGGTGCTCGGCTATCTTCGGCTGCTGGTCGCACCGTGGCCGCTGTTCGCGTTCGACCTGCCGACCCGGCTCCCGGACTGGTCGGACCCGCGCGCGGGGCTCGGCCTCGCTGCCCTGGCGCTGCTCGCGGCGGCGGCAGCGGGGCTCCTCGTACGCCGACACGTGCTCGGGCTGGCGCTCGCCTCGTGGCTCGCGGGCTTTCTCATCGTCGGGCAACTCGTCCTTCCGCTCGGCACCTACCGCGACGTCCGCCTGGCGTACGGCATGCTGGGGAGCCTTGCTCTCGCGATGGGCTGGCTCGTCGCGCCGGTGTCGCGGTGGCGCCGATCGCGGCGCCAGGTCGCGCTCGCTCTGGTCACGACGATGATGGTCACGTGGGCCGCGCTGGTAGTCCGCCGGAACTTCGATTTCCGAAGCGACATCGCGCTGCTCGAGGCCGATGCCCGGCGGCGGCCGGACGATGCCAGCACGCTCGGCCGCTTGGGCGGTCTCTACGAGCGCGCCGGGCGCCTCACGGAGGCCGAGCGCGCGTTCACGCGCGCCGTCGAGCTCGCGCCCGAATCGCCGGAGGCCGCGTACGAGCTCGCGCTCTGGTACCAAAACCGCGGCAAGCGCGACGCGGCAAAACGATTCTACGAGCGCACCCTCGAGCTCTATCCCGAGCACCCGATGGCGCTCGTCGCGCTCGGCAGCATGGCGCTCGATAGCGACGATTTGAATGCCGCGGCGCGGCTCCTCACGCGTGCCGCCGAGCTCGCGCCCGACGATCCGTTCGTCGTCTACGATCTGGCGGTGCTCGACGAGCGACGCGGCAACGTCGCCGGCGCGATCGAGCGCCTCGAGCGGCTGGTCGCGCGCCATCCCGAGTACGGACAGGCGGTGCAAGGGTTGGCAGCGCTGCGCGGACAGCGCCGCTAGCGAGCGCAAGCGCGTTCCCTACCGGCTCGTGGCTTGTTGCCGAGAGCGGTTTCCGCTACGAGCGACCGGATCATGATCGCGACGCTCACGAGCCTCCTCCAGCAGATCTACGACGTCGAAAGCGTCGTCCGCTGGGGCGGCCTGGTGATGCTGACCGTGATCGTGTTCGCCGAAACCGGCCTCTTGATCGGGTTCTTCCTGCCCGGCGACTCGCTGCTCGTCACCGCCGGACTGCTCGCCTCACCCGGGCAGAAGCTGATGAGCATCAGTGCCATGGCGGTGCTGCTTCCCGTCGCCGCCATCGCCGGCAACTCGCTCGGCTACTACATCGGCCGCGCCACCGGACCGCGGTTGTTCAGGCGCGAGGACTCGCTCCTCTTCAACAAGAAGCATCTCTACCGGGCCCACGCGTTCTACGAGAAGCACGGCGGGAAGACGCTCGTCCTGGCGCGATTCATGCCGATCATCCGCACCTTCGTGCCGGTGGTGGCCGGAATGGCGGCGATGGAGTTCGGCGCCTTCACCCTCTACAACGTCGTCGGCGGCATGCTCTGGATCTGGGGCATGCTGTTCCTCGGCTACTCGATCGGCGACATCCCGTGGGTGCGCCAGAACGTCGAGAAAGTCATCCTGCTGGTGATCTTCCTGTCGATCCTGCCGGGGATCATCGAATTCGTGCGCTCGCGCGGCAGGGAGATCGAGCCGCCGCTGTGATTGATTTCGCCCCCGCTCGGCTGCGCCTCGCGATGGGCGTCGGGCGTCTCAGCGCGGTGGTTCGCGATCGGCGGTGGTCGCTGGCGAGCCCGCGGGCGACACGCCGTGCCGGGTGATCTCCTCGGCGAGGTACCGCGCCATCACGCTGTGGTGACGGCCGTACAGAAAATAGATGCTCAGGCCGATGGCCAACCAGATGCCCAGGCGTAGCCAATTCTCCGATGGTAGCGAGAACATCAACACCAGGCAGAAGACGATGCCGAGGATGGGCACGAGCGGCACCAGCGGGGCGCGGAAGGGACGTACGGCGTTGGGGTTCGTCCGCCGCATGATGAGGACCGCGCCGCACACGATGACGAACGCGAGCAGCGTGCCGATGTTGACGAGCTCGGCGAGCACCCGGAGCGGAACGACCGCGGCGACCGACGCGACGAACACGCCGGTCAGGATCGTCGCCTTGTGGGGAGTGCGAAATCTCTCGTGCACGGCTCCGAAGAACTCGACCGGGAGGAGTCCATCGCGCGCCATCGCGAGCAACACCCGCGCCTGGCTGAGCATCATGACGAGCAGAACGGACGTGATGCCGCTGATCGCACCGAGCGAGATGAGGAAACGCGCCCACGGGAGCCCGGCTTGCCGGAAGGCGTCCGAGACAGGGGCGTCGATGTTGATCTTGTCGTAGCGCACCATGCCGGTGAGCACCGCCGCGACCGCGACGTAGAGGACCGTGCACAGGAGCAGCGAGACGATGATGCCGATCGGCACGTCGCGCTGCGGGTTCTTGGCTTCCTCCGAATGCGTCGAGACGGAATCGAAGCCGATGTAGGCGAAGAAGATGACCGCGGCACCCGCCATCATCCCGACCGGCTCCCCCGCGATACCATGCTGGCCGAGCACCGTCTTTCCGAAGAAGGAGACGCCGGTGAGGCCGTACGGCGCGAAGGGAATCCAGTTCTTCGGATCGACATGGAACGCACCCACCACGATGACGAAGCCGACCACGAACAACTTGAAGATGACGATGCCGGTATTGACCCCGGCGCTCTCGCGGATGCCGATGACGAGGACGACGGTGACGAGCGCGGTGATGACGACCGCCGGGAGGTCGAACCACGTGCCCGTCAACGCGAGCTGACCGGTGTCGGGATGGAAATCGAACGGCGCGTTGGTCAGCAGGGTTGGAAGATGGATGCCGATCTGGTCGAGGAAGTTCTGGAAGTACTTGGACCATCCGTGCGCCACCGTGGAGGACGCCACCGCATACTCGAGCAGCAGGTCCCAACCGATGATCCAC
>JBGPIT010000256.1:0-7518 GCA_041485125.1 Binatia bacterium
CCATCTCGGGATGGGCCACCACCCGGTCGTGTTGCTCACGATCGCCGACCGGCTGCGGCAGCCGGAGGGCGCGTGGGAGGCGTTCCGGCCGCCGGCAGGGTGGAGTTGGCCGCTGGTGCCGCGCGTCGGGATGGCGACGACCTCGGCACGCGGCTGACCGGCTCGGGCTCGCGCAGCGTCAAAGCTGTAGTCTCCCGGATGCAGTGTCTGCGAGTCGACCTCCGACGTAGCCGGACGGACGTGCATCATGCGGAGCTTCCTGCACGCACGGTGCCGCGGCCGCGGCGTCTTCGCATTCCTGGTACCCCGAGGGGCGATCTTCTCAGATCTGGGAGAGCGGCGTGCGGATCCACCGCGTGATCTCGTAACGCAGCACCCGGCAACGCCCTTGCTTCATGAGAGTTAGGGACGTCCGATGGCCGATAGGAACCAACCGCGAGCGCGGCGCGACGGAGATGCTGCACCGATCCTGACCGCCGTTCCGGCGGGCTCGCCGCCGGCGTCACGTACGGCGCTTGTCCTTTCCGGAGGGGGCGCTCGCGGCGCCTATCAGGTCGGCGTTCTCGAAGGGCTCCTCGATCTCGGTTTCATTAACGGCGGTACCTCGAGCTTCGGCCTTCTCGCCGGGTCGAGCGCGGGGGCGATCAACGTCGGAATGCTCGGGGCCAGCGCCGATCGCTTCGCGGCGGGAGTGGAGGATCTGACGCGCTTGTGGACGGGCCTGAGCACCGACCAGGTGTTCCGCACCGACGTGGTGTCGCTCGGGACGATCGGGCTCCGATGGGTGCGCGACCTCACCTTCGGCGGCGCGATCGGGCACGTCGGGTCGAAGGCGCTTCTCGACACGGCGCCGCTGCGCCGGCTCCTGAGCGAGCGCATTCCGCTCCACCGCATCCGGGAGAACGTTGCGACGGGCGCCCTGCGGGCGATCAGCGTCGCGGCGACGGACCTCCATACCGGCAGCGGGGTGCTCTTCGTCGAGGGCGCGTCCGACATCCCGCTCTGGACGCGCGCGCACTGGAGCGTCGAGCGCGCCGAGCTCGCGGCGAGCCATCTCATGGCGTCGAGCGCGATCCCGATCTTCTTCCCACCAGTCAAGATCGGGAGCCGCCACTTCGGGGACGGCTGCGTCCGCAATACGACGCCGCTCGCTCCGGCGATCCAGCTCGGTGCCGATCGCATCGTCGCGATCGGCGTCCGCGGCGCCGCCGCCGCTTCGGTCGAGGACGGCCGCCGCCGTGCTCCGCCGACGATCGCGCACATCGCCGGCGTGCTGCTCGACGCGGTCCTGCTCGATGCCGTGCAGGCCGACGTCGAACACAGCGCGCGGGTGAACAGCAGCGTTCTGCGCTGCGGAGCCGACCCCGCCGGCGAAGGATGCCTGCGCGAGGTGGACGTGCTCTGGCTCACGCCTTCAGTCTCGATCGGCGCGATCGCAGCCCAACTTCGCGACCGGATCCCAGCCGTGGTCCGCTATCTGCTGCACGGCCTCGGCAGCGACGAGGCCACGACCGACCTCGCGAGCTATCTGCTCTTCGACGCGAGCTTCTGCACGCGTTTGATCGAGCTCGGCCGCGACGACGTGCGCGCAGGTCGCGCGCAGATCGAGCGCTTCTTCGCGCCACGGGGCCCGCGCCAAGCGCGACGCGCGGCGCCGGGATAGAAGAGCCTCCAAGGACGAGGTCGCTCGGTCTCGGCATGGGCGGCGTCCCACGCATGTGATGGGCCGGAAGTTCGGTCGGAAGGAGAGATGTCGATGGCGTCGCCGATCTCACCCTCGTGCGCGAGGACGAATGAGCGGCTCGCTCAGCCGGCGAACGTCTTCGACTTTCCCCTGGGTCATCTTCCCAAGCTGACGTCGCCGGTTCGACCCCGGTCGCCCGCTCTATTTTCCGCTGCGGCGTCTGATGATTCCGCAGCGGGTCACGACGCCCTCCCCACGTCGGCCCTGCTGGTGCCGGCAGAGGTGCCGCTTTTGTGCCCCATGCGCTCGTGCACAGTGCGTAGATCGGCCGCTGGATCGCCGAGCACCACACGGTGCTGATCACCGGCGCGACCGGAACCGGCAAGAGACGTTTCTCGCCTGTGCGCTCGCCCAACAAGCGTGTCGCCAAGGCTTCCGCGCACTCTACCGTCGCGTGCCGCGTCTCTGCGAGGAGCTCACACTCGCGCACGCGGATGGCAGCTATATCCGGCTCCTCGCGCGCTTCGCCCGCGTCGACGTCCTCGTCCTCGACGATTGGGGCATCGGCGCACTCCGCGACCAAGATCGCCGCGGCCTCCTCGAAATCCTCGATGACCGCACCGCCCACCCGTGCCACGATCGTCACGAGCCAGCTCCCGCCGACCAAGTGGCACGAGTATCTCGCGGACCCAACGCTCGCCGATGCGATCTGCGATCGCCACCTCCACCCGGCGCAGCGTCTCGTGCTAAAGGGACCGTCGCGTAGAAAGGAGGCTAGCTCCGTCAGCTAATCGACCAACCCACGTCGTCGCTTCGCGATCACGATGACCGATCCGTGTGATCACGATGGAGCGATCGAGGTGATCACGATCGCCGGAATCCGCACCAACGTCCAGCCGCAGAGCCTTCCGTAAATCTTCAGTGTTTCAGGTTCCATGGTTTCGACTATCGCGGAGAGCTTCATGTCGCGGAGCTGGCGCACATAAAAGTGGCGCCCACCTGATCAGAGGGGCGCCACGCGGGGACGATTGCTGCTCATGCCGCGCCTTGCTGCTTCGTTCGGCTAGAACGTGAGCTGAAAGCGACCCTCGGCGACGTTGCTGTCGCCCACGTTCTCCAAGTGTGCCCAGACGTAGTTCACGATGATTCTCGTATTGGGGTTCAGGTACCAGTTGACGCCGCCGGTCACGTCGTCGAGGGTCCCGCCTTTTACGCGCTTCGAGTCCATATCGATGCGCGAGAAGCGCGCCGCCAGCTGCCACGCGCCCCAGTGCTTGCCGTCGATCGAGAAGTCGTCGATCGGGATGACGCGGTCGAAGTAGCCGAACTGCGTCCGGTAGAAGCTGGCGCGGCTCTCACCGGTCAGGAAGTAGCTACCCTCGACGTAGAAGGCGCCGAACTGCGGATCCGGCTGATGGACCTGGGCCACGAACGTGTGCGTGTACTCGCCCTGTACCGAGAACGGGCCGAGAGCGAAGGCAACCTCCGGATTGATCTCGTCGACGCCGTCGGTCTCGATCTTCTGCGTGTTGACCAGGTTGGCCGGGAAGAGGTGCGACTCGGGCCGCTGCGAGAACGTGATGTCGTCATTGGAGCGGAACTTGTGGCCGTACGAAAGGCCGAGGTGGAGGAGGTCCTCGCCGACGTCGTACCAGGGCAGGCCGGTGACGCGGGCGGTGATGTTGTACTGCTGAGTTGAGCCGAATGCCTTCCCGAAGTTGTCGGTCTCGCGGAATGCGCCGGCCTGGACCGTCATGTGCTGATCGAAGAACGCCGGCATGACGGCGAAGCCGGTATTGCGATCAGGCGCGAACGCATTCATGGTCGCGCGTTCCTGGAACGTGGTGAAGTCGTCCGAGGTGACCTCTTCGAGTGAGAACGGCTCCTTGAAGTGGCCGATACGAAGATACTGGACCAGGGGCAGCTTGCTCATACCCATGTAGACGTCTTTGAACGCCGGTGTTCCATCGGCGAAGTCGTATTCGAATTTGAAGTCGATGTTGTCGTAGACCAGCCCGGCGATCGACAGGCGAGCGCGGCGGAACTCGACTCCGGTATCGGTGCCGCGCAGGTCGAACTGACGTTTCACCGCGCCGTTCGGATCGGAGACGTTCCAATCGAGCTGCGCCCGCCCGCCGATGCTGAGCTTGAAATTGCCATCCGCCGTTTCGAGATTGAAACCATTCTTGAAGTACGCCCGCATACTGTCGGCCGCCGGCGTCGGCGCCGGCGCGGCGGGTGCTGCGGCCACCGGAACCTGTGCCGGTGCTCCGGCTCGACCTAGGTCCTGCTGTCGCTCCTCGTCTGCTCGACGTTTCAGGTCCTGGTACTGCCGCTCGGTGATCTGCTTGTTCTGACGCAGGATATCGAGCAGCTCGTCGACCACTCTCTGTTCAGCGTGCGCTGGGCGGACGAACGCGATTGCTGCCATGCACGACAACCCTACAATCAGAGCGAAACGCTCTTTCGCGATGTGAGCCCCCTTGGCTATTGGTTCGCTCTCTTCTGATGAGCGCGTGGAAGCTCGACGATGACTGTCGTTGCCTTGACGACGGCAATGGCGCGCTGCCCAGGGCTGAGCTCGAGCTCGTCGACCGCCTCCCGCGTCATCAGGGAGACCACCCGGTGCGGTCCTGCCTGGATCTCCACCTGCGCCATGACGCGGTCCTTGACGACCCGCGTGACGATCCCCGGGAATCGGTTGCGCGCGGACTGGCCGATGACGACGTCCGCCTCGCGCGTCTTGGTCAGCTGGAGAAGGAACCGTGCGAGAACCGCGCCGTCGACGACTCGTTGTCCGCCCGCCGTACGGCGCGTTCGCAGCCGTCCGCTGTCGGCCCACCGCCGTGCCGTATCGGGGCTCGTCGTGAGGAGCTCCGCGACCTCCCCGATGCGATAGCACGCTTTACCGGCCATTTCGGAGCTTTCCCTTGCATCGCAGAAGACTTATTTGCAAGACCCTGGCAGATGCGAGAGTAGTAGGCGTCCGCGTGATCCAAGTTGCGCGAAGGGAATAGCCCGATGAAACGGTTCGCGCCGATCCTGTTGTGCTGCGTTGTTGCCTTTGGGCTCGTTGCGCCCCGAAGGGCGGCGGCCGACGAGATCTTGGTCTTCGGTGCCGCGAGCCTCACCGACGTGCTGAAGGAGCTCGGAAAAAGCTGGGAGGCGACGACGAAGGATACAGTCACCTTCAACTTCGGCGCCTCCAGCGACCTGGCCCGACAGATCAAGGCGGGCGCGCCTGCGGACGTGTTCTTCTCCGCGGACGTGCCTCGGATGGAAGAAGTGGAACACGAGGGTCTCGTCGACCCGAGCGAGCGGCGCGAGGTGCTCTCGAACGTCTTGGTCGTCGTGGTACCTCGAGCGGCGACCATGGAACTGAAAACCGCGAGCGATCTCACGAAGGTCACGAAGCTCGCACTCGCGGATCCCGAGTCCGTTCCGGCCGGCGTCTACGCAAAGAAATACCTGGAGTCGCAGGGCGTCTGGTCGGCGGTCGCCGACAAGGTCATCCCAACGACCGACGTCCGCGCGGCGCTGGCGGCGGTCGAGGGGGAGCACGTCGACGCGGGGATCGTGTACCGCACCGATGCGGCGATCGCGAAGGGCGTGCGTGTCGCGTTCGAGGTGCCACGCGACAAAGGCCCACCCATCGTCTACGCGCTCGCGCCCTTGAAGGCGTCGAGCAAAGCGGCGACGCGCAGCTTCGTGCGCTTCCTGACGTCGTCGGAAGCTCGGCCCGTCTACGAGCGGTTCGGATTCCTCGTGCTCTCACCCAAATAGCCGATGCCCACTTCCGAAGAACTCCAAGTAGTCTTCTTCACGCTCCGTATGGCTGCCCTCGGGACGGTTCTGATTCTTGGTCCAGGGGTCGCCATCGCTCTCGTGCTCGCCCGTTACCAGGGTCCGGGAAAGGCGGCGCTGGAGACGGTGCTCTCGCTGCCACTCGTCCTGCCACCCACCGCCGTCGGTATCTTTCTCCTCGGCGCCCTGGCGCGGCGCGGGCTGTTGGGTTCCTGGCTTGCGAAGTGGGGGATCGAAATCGTGTTCACGTGGAAGGCCGTCCTGCTGGCGATGATGGTGATGTCGTTTCCGTTGCTGGTGCGCTCCGCCCGCACGGCCTTCGAGGAGGTTGATCCACGGTTGGTCGGCATGGCCCGCGTGCTCGGGTGCGGACCCCTCGCGGCTTTCCTGCGCGTGACGTTGCCGCTCGCATGGCGTGGCGTGCTCGGGGGCACCGTCCTTGCCTTCTCCCGCGCACTCGGCGAATTCGGTGCGACCGTGATGATCGCCGGCAACATCCCGAGCAGGACGCGGACGCTCTCGCTCGCCATCTTTCACGACTCGCAGATCGGCCGTGACGACCGCGCACAGCTCCTCGCCGTCATCACCGTCGTCCTGGCCTTCGGCACGCTCTGGACCGCGGAGTTCATCACTCGACGCCGCACGCGCCGCGCTGAGGCGTGATCGAGCTCGCCGTCAACCTCGCGCTGGCGCGCTTCTCGCTCCGCGTGGAGGTGCAGCTCACGGGGGGAGTGACGGCGATCATGGGACGCTCGGGCGCGGGCAAAACGTCGCTCCTCGAGGCGGTCGCCGGCCTCCGCCGTCACACGCAAGGGCACATCGTCGTGGATGAGCACGTCTTCCTCGACACAGCCAGGCGCGTCCGCCTTTCGCCAGAGCGCCGGCGCGTCGGCTACGTGCCGCAGGATACCGCGCTGTTCCCACACCTCAGTGTCCTCGGCAACGTCCGGTTCGGTGCACGTGGGGACGAGACCCACGTGCGGTCGGCCCTCGACACACTCGAGCTCGCTCCGCTGCTCGATCGCTACCCCGGAACGCTCTCAGGCGGCGAGAAACAACGGGTGGCACTCGCCCGGGCCCTGGCAACTCGTCCCCGGCTTCTTCTCCTCGACGAACCGCTCGCGGCGCTCGACGTCGGCATCCGCGAACGCATTCTTCCCTACCTGCTCCGCATCCGTGCCGAGTGGCACGTGCCGATCCTCTACGTGACGCACAACGTGGGCGAAGCGCTCGCCCTGGCGGAAACACTGCTGATCCTCCGCGACGGCACCCTGGAAGCGTACGGAACGCCGATCGAGCTACTTGCCTCCCCGCAAGTATCGTCCGTGGTAGCGCAGGGCATCGAGAACGTCTTGCCCGGCCGCGTGGTCTCGCACGACGAACCAAGTGGCGTGACGCACGTCGCGCTGACAGCCGGCCCTGCTATGGCCGTGCCGTTGATCCGCGCGCTCTCTCCGGGCGCTGCGGTGACCCTTGCCGTGCGAGCCGAGGACGTGATCGTGGCCGTCGAGCCCGTTCGGGGGCTCTCCGCCCGCAACGTGCACGAGGCGCGAGTGCTCTCGGTAGAGCGCGTCGATGCGGATGTCCTCTTGCGCTGCGCCATTGCGCCCGAGGCTGATCCTTGGATCGTGCGTCTCACGCCCGGGGCCGTCAGCAGCCTCGGGATAGTCGTCGGACGCACGGTGTGGCTCGCGATCAAGAGCCATTCGGTCCGCGTCCTGAGCCGTTAGCCGCGGCGGCGCTTTCCCGTCGGTCCCACCTCGGTGGTGGACTCGGTGTTGCGTGTTCGGTTCGCCGGGGCACGCCGGTGGCGCAACGCGTGTTTTGCCGCGTTGCAACTTGATGATCGATGGTGACGGCTGTATGCGGCATCCAACTATCGGAGTCGCTCTTTGATACGTCACTAGGACGACCGAAGAGTCGGCCCGCGGAGCGATGCTTCACGGGCCCCTGGTCAAGAGACTGCCGTGGTCTCCACCAGCGGGCCGAACCCGAATCGGCAACCGACCCTTCGGCCGCCCCCGAGAGCG
>JBGPIT010000257.1:0-7418 GCA_041485125.1 Binatia bacterium
ACGGACCGAAGCGCTCGGGCAGGAGGACGCGATACCGGGCCCGCACCGTGAGCGCCGCGCCAGGCGCGAGCGGACGCGGCAACCGAGCGTAGAGCATCGTCCGCGGCCAGCCGTCGACGACAGCGAGCCGCGTCTCGCCGAGCGGCTCGAACGTCGGAGGTCCGCCGGCGCGACCGTCCGAGGCCCCGACCGCGAGCGCATCGAGCCGGATCTCGCCGGGGACCAGCTCCTCGCGCGGGTAGACGAACGGCCGGTTCAAGTCGTTGATGCCTGGCTCCGCGGCCGCGAAGCGATTGCCATACAGAAGCCATGCGACCTCGTCGACGGCGACCGTGGCGGTGTTCTCGAACGTCGCGTCGACGCTGCCGGTGATCGCGCGCGCCGACGGATCGAGCGTCGCGACGACGGCGTAGGTGCGCTCGGCGGCAAGCGCGTGAGGGTCGGCGCCGAAAGCGAGGACGAGGAATGGGACGACCGCGAGCTTTCGCGCTAGGTCGCAGCCGGCCATCGGCCAGAGATCGCACACGGCTCGCAGGCCGACAAGAACGCGGGATCGAGCGCTGCGACCGCTTCCGCTACTTGGCTCAAACGCGCGGTGCGCTAGCATGCGCGGCTATGGACCGTCAGAAAGTATCGACCGGTACGCGCTGGGAGCCGATCGTGGGCTACTCGCGCGCGATCCGCGCCGGCGCGCTCGTACACGTCTCGGGCACGACCGCGACGGATCGGAGCGGCGCTCTCGTCGGCCGCGGCGACGCTTACGCCCAGACGGTGCAAGCGCTCACCAACATCCGCGCCGCCCTCGAGGCGCTCGGCGCGCGGCTCGACGACGTGGTCCGCACCCGCATCTACGTCACCGACATCGCGCGCTGGGAGGACGTCGGCCGGGCGCACGGCGAGTTTTTCCGTGACGTCCGTCCGGCGACGAGCATGGTCGAGGTGCAACGCCTGATCGATCCCGAGATGCTGGTCGAGATCGAGGCGGAGGCCGTCATCGACACGACGGACGGCCGGGAAGGTTGAGCGTCGATGCTGATCACCGAGCACTACCGCGGCCTCGCTCGCTACAACACCTGGATGAACAAGAAGCTCTACGCGGTCTGCCGCGAGCTCCCCGACGAGGAGCGCAAGCGCGATCGCGGCGCGTTCTTCAAGTCGCTCCACGGCACGCTGAATCACATCCTGCTCGCCGACCGCGCCTGGCTCGGCCGCTTCGTGCAAGACCCGTCGGCGTCGCAATCGCTCGACGCGAACGGCGCGCCGATCGCGGTGCGCTCGCTCGATCAGGTGCTGTACGCCGACTTCGACCAGCTCGAGCGCGAGCGAACGCGCACCGACGCGGCGATCACCGCCTGGGCCGAGACACTCACACCCGAGACGCTCGCCGCGCCGATCGCGTACCGCACCTCGAGAGGCGAGCCGTTCGAGCATCCGCTTTGGCAAGCGGCGCTGCACGTCTTCAATCATCAGACGCACCATCGTGGTCAGGCGACGACGCTGCTCGCGCAGCTCGGCAAGGACGTCGGCGTCACCGACCTCGCCGCCTTTCTGCGCACCGAGAACGCCGGCTGAACACGCGCGCGAGCGCGCTCGTGGCCGCGACAGACGCGGCGTAGACACCGCGCGGAATCCTCTGTAATCCCGAGGTGATGCTGCAAGTCGCCACCGCGGCCCTTGCCGTCGGCGCCGGAAGGCGCGGCGGTCCGCGCTCGTGAGCTTCGCGCCGAAGCTCGGCTTCCTCCGTGGGGCGCTGCGCTTCGACGGCCTCTGGTGGCGCAAGTTCGCCTACCTCGGCAGCGTCTACGGTCCCGAGTGGTGGAAGCGCTATTCGCCGCCGTGGATTGCCGCGATCGTGTTTCTCTGCGTGCCCGCCAATCGACGCGGCGCCGTCGCCAACATGCGCCGCGTGCTCGGGTCGCACGGCTGGTGGCGTGATCACTGGAACGCGCTCAAGGTCTTCATCGCGTTCGCGCACTGCTTCAACGAAGCACTCGAGTACTTGAGCCCGCATCCGAAGCCGCTGTCCCTCACCACCGATCCGCCGACCGCCGCGGACGATATCGCCGACCCCATTCGCGCCGCGATACTCCGTGGACGCGGCGCCGTGCTGGTGACCTGTCACTTCGGCAATTGGGACGTCGCCGCGGGGTGGCTCTCTCGCTATGGAGGCGGTCTCAACGTCGTGATGGCACGCGAGGTGAACGAGACGACCGCGGAGTACGTGCGCCAGGCGCGCGAGAAGGCGGGAGTCCGCGTGCTGCTGTCCGACACGTCGGTGTACAGCACGTTCAACATCCTGCGCGCGCTGCGCCGGAACGAGGTCGTCGCGATGCAGCTCGACCGTCCGATCGGCGGTGAGGGCGCGCGGGCGGTGCCCTTCTTCGGCGCGCCGGCGCTCTTTCAATCCGGGCCGCTGCGTCTCGCGCGCCTCGCGAATGCGCCGGTGCTGCCGGTGTTCAGTGTGCGTTTGGGACCACGACGCTATCAGATAGTGCTCGGCACGGAGCGCCATGTCTCACGGAACGCTACGCAGGAGGAGCTCGACGCCACGCTCGCCGCGATCGTCGCGGAGTTCGAGGCGCTGGTGCGCGAGCACTCCGACCAATGGTTTCAGTTCCGACCATTCTGGCCGTCGGCCGAGGAGCGCACGCTCTCGTCGCGCGGGGGAGATCGGACGCCCGAGCCGAGCGAATCCGGGCGTCGTCTGTCGCGAGGATCCGGTCTCTAGTCGGCGAGAGTGATCATGCCGTTGCGCAACCGCTGAGCGGAGTCCGGCGGCGTCGTCGCTGTTTCATTCCATGCCGACACGCGTGACTCCGTCGTGGCAGTTCTGGCAGCGGCCTCGGCAACGGGCACGCGAGATCGCGATGCAGCTCTTGCGCGAGCGGGCGACCCCGGCGCGTCTCGGCTGGGCGGTCGGTCTCGGGGTGCTGATCGGAACGACGCCGTTTTACGGCCTGCACCTCGGCATCACGATCGCGGTCGCGAGCCTTCTCGGTCTGAACCGCGCCATCACCTATCTCGCCGCGAACGTCTCGCTGCCGTTCATCGCGCCCTTTCTCGCCTTCGCGAGCGTCCAGATCGGGACGATCCTTCTCACCGGCAGACCGCTGCCCCTCAGCCTCGCGGCGCTGAACGAGCTCGGGCCGTGGCGGTTCGGCGGCGCCTGGCTGCTCGGATCGCTGGTGCTCGGGATGGCGCTCGGGATTCCCGCCGGCCTCGCGACGTACCTCCTCGTCGGCGCGTACCGGCGGCGCCACCCGCTCCCCGTCGATCCGACCGTCGCACTCTTCGCGCGCACCGCGGCGCGCTACGCCGCGCTCGGCCGCTTCGCGCACGGCTACGTCCGCGGCAAGCTGCGCCACGATCCCGTGTACCAGCAGCTCGTCGACGCGCGACCGTTCCGCTCACCCGTGCTCGACGTCGGCTGCGGACGCGGCCAGACGCTCGTCCTGCTCGCGGAGAGCGCGCCCGAGCTCGAGGCGGTCGGCCTCGACTGGGAGGACGCGAAGATCAACGTCGCGCGGCGTGCGGCCGCTGATCTTCCGCGACTGCGCTTCGAGCGCGCCGACGTGCGCGAGGCGCCGTTCCCGCCCTCGGCGACGATCTTTCTGATCGACGTGCTGCACTACAATCCCGCCGACATCCAGGACCGCATCCTGACGCGCGCCGCGCGCGCGCTGGTTTCGGGCGGAGCGCTCTACGTCCGTGACATCGACGCGGCCGCGGGGTGGCGCGCGACGGTGAATCGCTGGCAGGAGCGCGCCGGCCGCCTCGTCGGTCTCAACCGCGGCGCGACCCTCTGCTTCCGCCCGATGGCCGAGGTGCGCGCGATCCTCGAGGCGGAGGGACTCGCGGTCGCGACGGTCCCGAGCTCGGCCGGCTTGCCGCTCGCCAACGTCCTGCTGGTCGCGCGCCGCGCATGACGACGGCGCTTGCGAGACCGGCATCGATGGGCGACGATCGCGCATGGAAACCCGTCTTCGGGTCGGGGTGGTGTACGGTGGGCGGTCCGGAGAGCACGAGATCTCGTTGCGCTCGGCGGCGGCGATCATCGCCAATCTCGATCCGGCGCGCTACGAGATCGTGCCGATCGCGATCGCCAAGGACGGACGCTGGCTGAGCGGACCCGAGAGCCTGCAGGTGCTCGAAGCGGCGCAGCGCACGCTCTCCGCGATTCCCGAGCACGGCAGCGCCGTGACGATCCCGGCGGACCCGACCCGCGCGTCGTTGGTGCCGATCGCCGTCACCGCCGGCGACGCCGGTAACGATCGGCTCGCGCCCGCGCGCGCCGTCCCGCTCGACATCGTCTTTCCCGTTCTGCACGGAACCTACGGTGAGGACGGCACGATCCAGGGGCTGCTCGATCTCGCCGACCTGCCGTACGTCGGCGCGGGCGTCCTCGCGTCGGCGGTCGGGATGGACAAGGCGATCATGAAGTCGGTCTTCCGCGACGCCGGGCTGCCGGTCGCGCGCTGGCTCGTGACCTCGCTCGACGAGGAGCCGGCGGCGCTGCGGCGACGCATCGAGGAGACCTTCGGGTTTCCGTGCTTCGTGAAGCCGGCGAACCTCGGCTCGTCGGTCGGCATCCACAAAGTGACTGAGGCGCGCGAGCTCGCCGCCGCCATCGCGGACGCCGGCGCCTACGATCCCAAGATCGTGATCGAGGAGGCGATCGCCTGCCGCGAGTTCGAGTGCGCGGTCCTCGGCAACGAGCGGCCGGAGGCCTCGGTCGTCGGTGAGCTCGTCCCGTCGCACGAGTTCTACGACTACGCCGACAAGTACGTCGACGCGGGCGCGGAGGTCGTGATCCCGGCGGCGATCCCGGCGGCGTCGAGTGAGGAGATCCGTGCGCTCGCGCTGCGCGCGTTTCGCGCCGTCGACGGCTCCGGCCTCGCGCGCGTCGACTTCTTTCTCGAGCGCGACACCGACCGCATCCTCGTGAATGAGATCAACACCATGCCGGGCTTCACCGCGATCAGCATGTATCCCAAGCTGTGGCAGGCGAGCGGCGTCGCCTTCCCGGCGCTGCTCGATCGGCTGATCGCGCTCGCGCTCGAGCGTCACCACGCCCGCGGCCGGCGGCGGCTGTCGTTCACGCCGCCCGAGCAGACACCAGTCGTGCAGCCCCGTCGCGCCTAGGAGGCCAGTCCCATGCGAATGCTCCATACGATGTTGCGAGTCGGCGATCTCGAGCGCTCGCTCGCGTTCTACACCGAGCTCCTCGGCATGCGCCTGCTGCGGAAGAAGGACTTCGAGTCGGGACGCTTCACGCTCGCCTTCGTCGGCTACGGCGACGAGAGCGACCACACCGTCCTCGAGCTGACGTACAACTGGGACACGCACCACTACGACCTCGGCAACGCCTTCGGCCACGTCGCCCTCGGCGTCGAGGACATCTACGCCGCCTGCGACGAGCTGCGTCGCAAGGGCGCCAAGATCGTCCGCGAGCCCGGCCCGATGAAGCACGGCGGCACCGAGATCGCCTTCATCGAAGACCCCGACGGCTACAAGATCGAGCTCATCCAGATCCGCGGCCGGAAGGACTAGCGCCGCGCGGCCGTGACCTGGTGCGCGAAGTCCGCGATCGCGTCGACGAGCCCGCGGCTCTCGAAGACGTCGTTGTGCGCCGCGCCGGTCGCGCGGAAGAAGCGCTTCGGCTCGTTGGCCACGGCGAAGAGACGCTCGCCGAGCGCGAAGGGCACGATCTCGTCCTGATCGCCGTGCGCGACGAAGAGCGGCACCGCGAGCTTCGCCAGGCGTGAGAGCGAGTCGAAGCGGCCGCTCGCCAGGACCGCGAGCGGTCCATAGTGCACGCTCGCGACGTCACGCAGCGACGTGAACGTCGACACCACGGCGACGCCGGCGCACGGCCGCTCGAGCGCGAGCGCGATCGAGACGGCACCGCCGAGCGACTCGCCGAAGCAGACGATGCGCTCGGGCGCGACACCGCGGGCGCGCTCGCTGTCATACGCGGCACGCGCGTCGGCGTAGACGCCGGGCTCGCTCGGGCGTCCCTCGCTCTTGCCGTAGCCGCGGTAGTCGTAGGCGAGGACGTCGATGCCGCGTGCCGCAAGCGCCTGGATGACGTCGGCGCGGTTGGCGACGTTGCCGCCGTTGCCGTGCGACCAGACGAGCACGGGCGGACGGTCCGGCCTGCCCGCGGCGGGCGCGAACCAGGCGTGCAGTCGCACCCCGTCCTCGGTCGTGATCCACCGCTCCGCGACGCCGGCGGGCGGCGGCGGCATCACGCGATCGGGGAAGAAGATCAGATGGTCGAGCGCGCTCACCGAGCAGCCACCGAGTCCTACGACGACGACGAGGGCGCAGACCCGGGCGACGCTACCGGTGCTTCTTCTTCGTGCCGTGCGGCCGGTGGACGGGACGATCGTGGCGCTCCACCGCGTCGAGAAGCGCACGCGGATTCTCGGCGAGCTCGTCGCGGATGTCGGGATGATCGTCGAGGAAGTCGGCGAAGCTGTCGTGATTGCGAAGATAGCGCCAGCTCCGCGCCAACCACGGATCGCCGCGCAGATCGTGGCGGACGGCGGGATGATCGTCGAGGAAGCGGTCGAAAGCGCGCAAGTCGGTCTCGTCGATGCGGTAGCCCCGGCCGTGCGACTCGTGGCGCCGGTGGTGGTCGACCTCGCTCATGACGTCGTACGGATCGTCCTCGATCTCCGCGCGGATGTTCGGGTGATCGGCGAGAAAACTGCGCAGGCCGGGATGGTCTTCCAGATACCCGCGGTTGATCGCGAGGCGGGGGTCGCGCCGGAGATCGCCGGCGACGTTGGGATGATCGTCGAGGTAGCGGTCGAAGGCTTCGAGCTGCTGCATCGTGAGGTCGTCGTCACGCCAGTCGTGGGCGGCTGCCATCGGCGGGGCCGCGAGCGCGAGCAGCAGAAGCACGGCGAAAGCACGAGTGCCCATGAGATACCTCCTTTGCGCGGACGGCATCACGAGATCGTCGCCCAGGCGCGATCGTTGCTGCGGAGATAGCGGTTCACCTTCAGGTTCGCGACGATGTAGGCGAGGCTCTCCATCAGCTGGCCCGGCGGCGGCGGGCTGAAGCGCTTCAGGATGCTCCGCGCCGAGTAGAACCCTTGGTAGACGTACTTGAAGCCGTCGAGCATCTGCTCGGGCGTCATGTGCGCGGGGCGGATCAGCGGCGACCCGTAGTCGTAGCGCGCCCAGTTGCCGTCGAGGATCCGGCCCGCCTTCGCCATGTCGTCGTAGTACTTGGTGCCCGGATACGGGCAGGGGGTGAAGAGCTTCAAGAACGAGATCTTGTTGTCGATCAGGAAGCGCAAGGTGTGCCCGAAGGTCTCGGGCGTGTCGCCGTCGAGGCCGACCATGATGAGCGCGATCACCTGGATGCCGCGCTCGCGCAGCGCCTTGAGATCGCGCGCGAAGCGCGG
>JBGPIT010000258.1:0-7396 GCA_041485125.1 Binatia bacterium
GGCGCAGCGTATGGCGCGCGCCGGACCGTCGAAGGTCGCGAGCATGCCGTCGCCGGTCTGCTTCACCACCCGGCCGCGAAAGCGCCCCACCTCGGCTGCGGCGCGTGCGTCGAGCGCGTCGAGCAGGTCGCGCCAGCGCCGATCACCGAGCTCGGCCGCGCGGCGGGTCGAGTCGACGATGTCGGTGAACAACACCGTGGCGAGCACGCGATCGACGTCGCCGACGGGCGGGCGCTGTCCGGTGAGGAACTCCTCGATCACGTCGCAGAACGCATCCTGCTTGACGGCGTCCCAGCTGCCGAAGCCGGGCATGTCGACGTAGCGCGCCCCGCGAATGTGCTCGGCGGTGTACCGGGCCTGGGCTTCCGGCCACGGTGTGTGCGGCGAGTGCATCACCAGCGTCGGTACGTCGATGAGCGGCAACACCGAGCGCACGTCGAGCTCCGCTCCGAAGCGAAACTGGCGAGCCATGGAGCGGGGCGTTCCGATACTGCGCTCCAACGCGCCGAGCGCCTCGATGGCCGCTTCCGCATCGGGCGCGTCGGACGTGATTTGGAACGTCCCCCGGCCCGTTCCCCAGCCTGCGCTGATGGCGGCGACGAAGTGCTGCATCTCCACCGCGGAGCGTCCCAGCGGGTGGTCGGGTGCGGCTGACATCCGCGCCGCCGTCTCGATCAGGACGAGCGCGGAGGCACGGTCGGGATAGGTGGCCGCGAACAGCATCGCGATCGCGCCACCCTCGACATGACCGAGCAATGCGGCCCGCCGGCAGCCGACCGCGTCCATGACCGCGCGGACATCGTCCATGCGATCCTCGGCGCTGCCGCTGCCGACCTCGCGATCCGAGATACCCGCGCCGCGCCGGTCGAGAACGATGGTGCGGGCGAAGCGCGGGAACCGGCGCAGATAGCCGCCGTAGATCGGGTAGTCCGCGTTGCGGTCGACGTTCGACGTCAGGCCGGGAACGATGACGACGTCGATCGGACCGTCGCCCCAGACCTGATAGGCGATCTCGAGCCCGTCGGCGGTCGCGGCGTATCGAACGACAGGGCGTGCCATGAGCGGAGACTAGTCGATGGCGCGAGCCGCCGGTAGCGTCACTGTCATTCTCTCGCCTGCCTCTGCGTCGTAGAGTCGCTCCGATGCTGCCGCGGAACCTGCACCGCACCCTGAAGGCTACCTCCCACTCGATCCGGGTCTCACCGGTTCTCGCAGCGATCGCCGTGGCCACGCCCGCCGATGCCTTGCAGCGGCTTGGAAGCTCGGCGGCAGGACTGTCGGAAGACGAAGTCGAGCGGCGACTCCTCCAGTATGGTCCGAACGTCGTCGCCAAGGACGAACGCCACACGCGCCTGCGCCTGTTCGTTCGATCCTGCCTCAATCCCCTGGTGCTCCTCCTGGCGCTGCTCGCGACCGTCTCCTTCCTGACCGGCGACGCTCGGGCTGCCGCCGTCATGATCGTGATGATCGTGCTCGGCGTCGGCCTGCGCTTCTTTCAGGAGGCACGAGCGAATGCGGCGGCCGAGAAGCTCCGCGCGATGATCCGGGTGACGGCGACGGTGCTGCGCAATGGGAACCCCATCGAGGAGCCGCTCGCGCGAGTCGTCCCCGGTGACATCGTGCACCTGTGCGCCGGGGACATGATCCCGGCCGACGTCCGTATTCTCACGTGTCGCGACCTTTTCATCACGCAGGCAAGCCTGACCGGCGAGTCGCTGCCGGTGGAAAAGTTCGAGACGGCCGGCGAGATCGGCGACCAGAACGCGCTCGAGTTTCGGAACCTCTGCTTCCTCGGCACCGCGGTCGAGAGCGGGACGGCCACCGCGGTCGTGGCCGAGACCGGGCGACGAACCTACCTCGGGACCATCGCAAGCACGCTCACCGGCGAGCCGGTCGAGACCAGCTTCGATCGAGGGGTGCGCCACTTCACCTGGCTCATGATCACGTTCATCGCGGTCATGGTGCCCCTCGTGTTCGTCATCAATGGCCTCACGAAGCACGACTGGAAGGAGGCGTTCTTCTTCGCCATCGCCGTCGCCGTCGGTCTGACGCCGGAGATGCTGCCGATGATCGTCAGCGTGTGCCTCTCGCGCGGCGCTCTATTGATGTCCGGCAAAAAGGTCATCGTGAAGCGTCTCGACGCCATCCAAAATCTCGGTGCCATGGATGTCCTCTGCACCGATAAAACAGGGACGCTGACGCAGGACCGGGTGATTCTGGAGCGCCATTGCAATGTGGGGGGCGGCGACGACGCCGGGGTGCTGGTCCTCGCCTATCTCAACAGTCACTTTCAGACGGGTCTGAAGAACGTGCTCGACCGGGCCGTCCTCGAGCATCAGCACCTGCACAGCGAGGTGAAGATCCCCGACTGGCACAAGGTCGATGAGCTGCCCTTCGACTTCACCAGGCGACTCATGTCCGTGGTCGTCGAGACACCGGAGCGGAAACACCGGCTCATCTGCAAAGGCGCCCCCGAGGCGGTCTTCACGCGCTGCACGCAATTCGAGCTCGACGGCGAGGTCCAGCCGATCGAAGCGTTGCTCGAGGAGGACCTACGTGAGGAGCACCAGGCGCTCGCCCGCCAAGGGTTTCGCGTGCTCGCACTCGCCTACCGTGATTTCGAGCCGCGGCAGGTCTATTCGAAAGACGACGAGTCGGATTTGATCCTTGCGGGCTACGTGGCCTTCCTCGACCCGCCGAAAGAGACCGCGCTTGCCGCGGTGAAAGCGCTGGCGGCACGCGGGGTCGCGGTGAAGATCCTCACGGGCGACAACGACCTGGTCAGCCGGAAGATTTGCCAGGTCGTCGGCATTCCCACCGATCGCGTGCTGCTCGGGAGCGACGTCGAAAAGATGTCCGACGCGGAGCTGGGCGAGGCGGCCGAGCAGACCACGCTCTTTGCGCGGATGACGCCCGGGCACAAGCAGCGAGTCATTCAGGTCCTCCAAGCGCGCAAGCACGTGGTCGGGTTCCTCGGGGACGGCATCAACGATTCGCCTGCATTGCGCGCCGCGGACGTCGGGATCTCCGTCGATACCGCGGTCGACATCGCGAAGGAGGCCGCCGACATCATCCTCCTCGAGAAGAATCTCTTGGTCGTCGAAGACGGCGTGATGGAGGGCCGGAAGGTCTTCTGCAACATCCTCAAATACGTACGGATGGGCGCGAGCTCGAACTTCGGGAACATGTTCAGCGTCCTCGGCGCGAGCGCCATCTTGCCCTTCGTGCCGATGGCGCCCCTCCAAATCATCACCAACAATTTGCTGTATGACTTCTCGCAAGTTCCCATTCCCACGGACGACGTCGATCCCGAGCAGATTGCCGTGCCGCGTCCGTGGTCCATGGGCGAGCTGACGCGGTTCATCCTCTTCATCGGGCCCTGCAGCTCGGTTTTCGATTACACGACCTACTTCACGATGCTCTACGTGTTCAATTGTTGGGACCCGAGTCGGGCGTCGCTCTTTCAAACCGGCTGGTTCGTGGAGTCGCTGTTGACGCAAACGCTGGTCATCCACGTCATCCGCACGAACCGCATTCCTTTTCTCCAGAGCAGAGCCAGCGTGCCACTCATCGCCACGACGGTCGGCATCATGCTCGTCGGGCTATGGCTCCCCGCCTCGTCGCTCGGTCCCACGTTGGGCTTCACGCGCCTTCCGCATCTGTATTGGCCCATCCTCGCGCTGACGCTCTTCGCTTATGTGGTTCTCACGCAAATCGTAAAAAGCTGGCTGCATCGCCGCCGGTGGATTTGATGTCAGCGTCGGCCGGCGGTCGTCTACCCGCGCCAGCGCCAGTCCTTCACCTCGGGCATGTCGTCGCCGTGCTCACGGATGTAGAGGCGATGCTCGACCCGCTTGTCGGCCATGCGCTGCTTCACGTGCGCGAAGCGCGACCCGAGCTTCGGGACGCGGTCGATCACGTCCTGGACCAGGTGGAAGCGATCGAGATCGTTCCGCACGACCATGTCGAACGGGGTCGTCGTGGTGCCCTCCTCTTTGTAGCCGCGCACGTGGATGTTGTCGTGATTCGTGCGCCGATAGGTCAGTCGGTGAATGAGCCACGGGTATCCGTGGTACGCGAAGATCACCGGTCGATCGGTCGTGAAGAGGCAATCGAAGTCCGGATCCGCGAGGCCGTGCGGGTGCTCGCTGCTCGGCTGCAGCTTCATCAAGTCGACGACGTTGACGACCCGCACTTTGAGGTCGGGCAGATGCTCCCTGATGAGATCCACGGCCGCGAGGGTCTCGAGCGTCGGGACGTCGCCGGCGCACGCCATCACGACGTCGGGATCGGCGTTCCCGTCGTTGCTCGCCCACTCCCAGATGCCGATGCCGGCCGTGCAGTGCTCGAGCGCCTGGTCCATCGTCAGCCACTGCGGCGACGGCTGCTTGCCGGCGACGATGACGTTCACGTAGTTGACGCTTCGCAAGCAGTGGTCGGTGACCGAGAGCAGCGTGTTGGCGTCCGGCGGCAAATAGACGCGGATGACGTCGGCCTTCTTGTTGACGACGTGATCGATGAAGCCGGGATCTTGATGGCTGAAGCCGTTGTGGTCCTGCCGCCAGACGTGTGACGTGAGGAGGTAGTTGAGGGAGGCGATCGGGCGGCGCCAGGGGATCTCGCGTGTCGTCTTCAGCCACTTCGCATGCTGGTTGAACATCGAGTCGACGATGTGGACGAACGCCTCGTAGCAGGAAAGGAATCCATGCCGGCCGGTGAGCAGGTACCCCTCGAGCCAGCCCTGACACTGGTGCTCGCTCAGCATCTCCATCACGCGCCCGTCCGGCGCGAGGTGATCGTCGGTTGGGAGCATGTCGGCGACCCAGGTGCGATTCGTCACCTCGAAGACCGGGTTCCATCGGTTCGAGGCGGTTTCGTCCGGGCTGAAGATGCGGAAGTTGCGGTGCTCGCGATTGAGCTCGAGCACGTCGCGCAGGAGCGTTCCTTGAACGCGCGTCGCCTCGGCGTCGACGGCGCCGGGCGCCGGCACGTCGACGGCGTACTCGCGGAAGCTCGGCATCCTCAGGTCCGCGCGGAGTAAGCCGCCGTTGGCGTGGCGGTTGGCGCTCATGCGCCTCTCGCCTTTGGGCGGCAGCTCCGCGAGCTCGGTGATCAGCCGACCGTGCGCGTCGAAGAGCTCCTCGGGTCGGTAGCTCTTCATCCATTCTGCGAGCATTGCGAGGTGGCTCGGATGTTGCGCGAGCCCGGCGAGGGGAACTTGGTGCGCGCGGAAGGTACCTTCGACCGGTAGGCCGTCGACGACTTTCGGTCCGGTCCACCCCTTCGGCGATCGCAGCACGATCATCGGCCAGCGCGGCCGCGTCGTGACGCCGCGGGTCCGGGCCGCAGTCTGGATCTCGCGAATCTCGCCGACGACTTCGTCGAGCACCGCCGCCATCTTCTGGTGCATTTCGGCGGGCTCGTCGCCCTCCACGTAGCGCGGCGCATAGCCGTAGCCGCGCAAGAGTTGGTCGAGCTCCTCGTGCGGGATTCTCGCGAGCACCGTCGGGCCGGCGATCTTGTAGCCGTTCAGGTGCAAGATCGGCAGCACGGCGCCGTCGTGCATCGGGTTGAGAAACTTGTTCGAGTGCCAGCTCGTCGCGAGCGGGCCCGTCTCCGCCTCGCCGTCACCGACGACGCAGCACACCAGCAGATTCGGGTTGTCGAACGCGGCGCCGAATGCGTGCGAGAGCGAGTAGCCGAGCTCGCCGCCCTCGTGGATGCTGCCCGGTGTCTCCGGGGCGACGTGACTCGGGATGCCGCCGGGAAAGGAGAACTGCCGGAACAGCAGCCGCATTCCCTCCGCGTCCTGCGACACGTCCGCGTATACCTCGCTGTACGTTCCTTCGAGGTAGGCGTTCGCCACGATGCCCGGCCCGCCGTGCCCCGGACCGATGACGTACATCGCGTCCAGGTCGTATTCGTTGATGACGCGGTTCAGGTGCACGTAGATGAAGTTGAGCCCCGGCGTCGTCCCCCAGTGACCGAGCAGGCGCGGCTTCACGTGGGCGATGCGCAACGGCTCGCGCAGCAGCGGATTGTCGAGGAGATAGATCTGCCCGACGGAGAGATAGTTTGCGGCGCGCCAGTAGGCGTCGATCCTGCGCAGGAGATCCGCGGAGAGCGGTCCGTTCATGGCTGCATCCTTTGCGCGTCCAGCACGTCGAGCGTTTCGCGTGCGATCATCGACTCCTCGTCGGTGCGGATGACCCGGACCGCGCAGGTGCTCGCGTCGGTCGAGATCAGTGGCGCGTCGACGTCGTTGCGCGCGTCGTCGACCTGCACGCCGAGATGCTCCAGGCCTTGGGCGATGCGCGCACGCACCGGCGGGGCATTCTCACCGATGCCGCCCGAGAAGACGAGCGTATCGATTCCGCCGAGAGTCGCGGCGAGTGCGCCGACTGCTTTTCGCGCTTGATGGCAGAAGAGCGCGACGGCGTCGGCCGCGCGCGGATCGTTCGGCTCTCGCGCGAGCAGATCGCGCATGTCCGGGCTCGATTCCGAGACGCCGAGAAGCCCGGAGCCCCGGTTGATCAGCTCGTCGAGCGCATCGACGGTCATCCGCTCGGTGCGCAAGAGGTAGAGCAGCACGCCCGGATCCACGTCACCCGATCGGGTCGCCATCATGATGCCGGAGGTCGGCGTGAATCCCATCGTGGTGTCCATGGAGCGGCGATCGAGGAGCCCCGCCAGGCTCGCCCCCGACCCGAGGTGGGCGAGAATGACCCGGCCGCGCGCCGCTTCCGCGCCGGCAACGCGTTCCAGCTCCTCGATCAGATACGCGTATGACAGACCGTGAAATCCGTAGCGCCGGACGCCGGCGGCCTCGTACCTGCGAGGGATCGCGAGCAGGCGGGCCACCCGCGGCATCGTCCGGTGGAACGCCGTGTCGAAGCACGCCACCTGCGCGACTCCTGACGCGCGGGAGCTCATCGCTTCGACGATCGCCAGCTCCGCCGGCAGGTGGTCCGGATCGAGGGCGCTCAACCGCCGAAGCTCGGCGACAACCTCGGGTGTCATGAGTCGGGCGCGGTCGTAGAGCGGTCCGCCGTGTACGATACGGTGCCCGACAGCCGCGACGCGGGCGAGCCCGCCGTACGGCTCGAGCTGCGGGAGCATCGCGTCGAGCGCGCTCGAATGATCAGCAACGTCGAGCACATGCACGGCGGGAGGTTGCGATCCCGTCGCGATCGCCAGCGTGGCCCCTGGAAGACCGATGCGGGTCACCGCGCCGGACAGCAGTCGCCGCACTGGGCGTGCGGCCGTGAACACGGCGAGCTTCAAGCTCGAAGAGCCCGCGTTGACCGTGAGAATACATCGCTCGGTCACGCTCTCCCGATCTTGGCTCCCCAACACCACGCTGAAATCTAGTTCGGTACCCGCAGTTCGTACAGCA
>JBGPIT010000259.1:0-7369 GCA_041485125.1 Binatia bacterium
CGACTCGGCTACGCGTACGACGCGAGCCTCGGCGACGGCATGCGGCCGCGGCTCCTGCCGGCCGGCATCGCGCAGATCCCGTTCGTGTGGCCCGCCGTCGACGGCTTCCACTATCTCCGCCCCGAGCCGGTGACGCCGGCCGAGGTGCGGACGCAGTGGCTGCACGCCCTCGAGCGCGTCGCCACCGAAGGCGGCCTCTTCCTCACGATCTGCCACGCCTTCATCACCGGTGTTGACGACGATCGCCTCGCCGTGCTCGAGGATGTGATCGACGCGGCCCTCGCCGACGATCGGCTCGTCATCGCGACCGCCGGCGACGTCGCGCGTCAGCTAGGAGATTGACGATGGACACTCCACGTATCGCGAGCAGCCTCAATCATGTCGCGTACCCGACCGCGGACACGGCCGCGACGGTGCGCTTCTATACCGAGGTCATGGGCTTCCGACTGGTCGACGCCGTGCGCGGTAGCTGGGAGCCCGAGCGCGGCACCGAGCGCGCCTTCCTACACACGTTCTTCGCGATGGGGAGCGGCGAGATCATCGCCTTTTTCGATCTTCCCGGTCTGCGGCCGCGCGCCGCCGACGACATGCCGCCGTGGGTGCGCCACCTCGCGCTCAGCGTCGACTCGGCGGAGACCCTTGCGGCGTGGCAGGCGCGCCTGCGCGAGCACGGCCTCAAGGTGGTGGGCCCGATCGACCACGACGGCACCTGGTCGTCGATCTACTTCAGCGACCCGAACGGCCTCACGCTCGAGCTGACGCACCAGTCGCGCGCGCTCGACGAGAACGACGCGAGTCGTGCGGCGGCGATGGTCGCGGAGTGGACGTCGCAGCCGCGGCGCGACGGCTGACCGTCGCGTGCGCGTCCTCGTGGCCGTCGCCGGCGGCTTTCTTCTCGCGGTCCTCTGGTTCGATCTGATGTTCGACGTGCAGGTGCGGCGGCTGCGCGGCGCGACACCGGCGGACGCCGAGCGTACGCTCGCGTCGATCGCCGCCTACTATCGTCGCGTCGTCGTCGACGCGTGGCCGATGAACCGTCTGGTGGCGACGATGATGCTGGTGATGATCGTCGGCAGCTCGGTGCGGCTCATCGCCGGCACGGCACCCCGCTGGCAGGCGGCCCTCGCGCTCGTGCTGGCGCTCGTGCCGACGGGGCTGGCACTCGCGCGCGTGCTCGCGAACGCGGCCCGGCTCGGGACCAGGAGCGAGCCACCGGCGACGCAGGCCGAGCTCGCCCGGACGATCTATCGCGACCATCTGCTCTGCCTAGCGTGTATCGTCGGCTTCCTCGTCGTGCAGCTCTCGATGTGACGCCGGCGGGCGGAGTGTCGCGTCAATCCGCGAGCGCGTTGGCGCGCGCGATCGCGCCGAGCCACGACGCGCTCGGCTTCGGATGGCGCGCCTGCGTCTCGCGATCGACCGCGACCAGCCCGAACTTCGGCCCGTAGCCGTACGCCCACTCGAAGTTGTCGAGGAGGCTCCAGTAGACGTAGCCCTGGACGCGGATGCCGTCGGCGAGACAAGCGGCGACGCCGCGCAGCGCGTGCCCGACGTACTCGATGCGCTCGGCGTCGTTGTCGGTGCCGATGCCGTTCTCGGTGACCAGGAGCGGGGTGCCCGGTGTCATCGCCGCGGCGCGGCGGATGCATGCCTCGAGCGCCTCGGGCCAGAACTCGTAGCCCATCTGCGTGAGCCGTGCGCTCGGATCGGGCGCGCGCATTCCGTCGGGGCCGTAGCGCACCCGCGTGTAGGTCTGCACGCCGACGAAGTCGTCGCCGCGCGTGGCCGCGAGAAAGACGTCCTCCATGTCGCGCCGCTCGCGGTCACGGACCGCCTCGCCGCCGTCGACGGCCTGGTAGTCCTGCATCGCGAGCGTCAGGCCGACGGGAACGCCGGGCCGTGCGACGCGGATCGCCGCGACGCCCTTCCGGTGCGCGTCGATGAAGACCTCGTTGGCGCGCAGGCGCAGCGCAGGATCGCGCGCGCCCGGCGGGAAGACGCCCCAGTGATGACCGAGCTCCGCGACGATGTTCGGCTCGTTGATCGTGCAGGCGCGATCGATCGCGTCGCCGAGGTGGCCGGCCGCGCGCGCGCAGAAGCGGGCGAAGTGATCGGCCGTCGCAGGGTTCGTCCAGCCGCCGCGCGCCGTGAGCCAGCGCGGCGTCGTGAAGTGGTGGAACGTGACGATGGTCGCGAGGCCGCGCGCGTGGCAGGCGTCGCACACCCGGCGGTAGTGCTCGAGCGCCGCGCGCGAGAGCTCGCCGTCCTCGGGCTCGATGCGGCTCCACTCGAGCGAGAAGCGGTAGGCGTTGAATCCGAGCCCGGCGAGCACATCGAGGTCGCCCGCGTAGCGGTGGTACTGATCGCACGCGTCGCCGCTCGGCTCGCGACAGGGCGAGCCCGGCGTGTGCTCCCACTGCCACCAATCGTTGTTCCAGTTGCCGCCCTCGACCTGATGCGCCGCGGTCGCGGTGCCCCAGACGAATCCCGCCGGAAAGCCCGTCGTCATGCGAGCGAAGCCTATCGTGGGCGCCGTGGCGCTCGTCAAGGCTGGTTCGCGGGGAGACGCGCGCCGCGCTTCTTGGCACAATAGGTCTCGTGCACTCCGACGAGCACCGTCGCCGCCACTCGCTGGTCCTCCTGATCCGCCGGAAGTCTGCATCGACCGGCCGAACCTTGCCTCACGCGCGCTGAACGAGCGGCGTGCGTCGACTCGCGATCGCGCTCGGGCTCGTCGCCCTCCTCGTGGTGTCGGCCGTCGGTGCGCCCGGAGCCCGCGGTGAAGACACTGCCGCGAGCGTCCGCGCCGACGAAGCTCTGACCCCGACTCCCGCCGGCGCCGTCGCGGACAGCACGCCCGTACCGCCACCAACACCCGCCGATCCACTGTCGCCGAGCGCGACGACCGCCGCGGCGCCGGTCGTCGCGTCGGAACCGAGCCCGAGCCCGCCGCCGGTCGCCTTGGTATGCCCGTTCGGCGCGATTCGCCTCTTCGACAGCGGCCGCGCCCCGTCCGAGGACGACCCGGTCATCGCGTCGAAGAAGCGGGCGTGGGAAGCGACCCTCGGCGGTGAGATCGCGGCCCGCCCGCAGGTGCGCGCGCGGATGCGCGGCCTGCCGACCCGGTTCCTCGCCGACCGCGCCACGCTCCCGACCGACGACCGTGCCCTCGTCGAGCGCATCGCGCGCGACACGTGGACCGGCCTCGACGCGCTGACCGACCGCGAGAACGGCCTGCCCGTCGATCACGTCAGGCTCATGACCCTGCCAGAAGGCGGTGCGACCGAGTGGCGGGTCGGCGACTACACCAACATCACCAACGTCGGCCTGCACCTGATCGCGATCGTCGCCGCCTACGATCTCGAGCTGCTCCCCGAGACGGACGCAATGGAACGCGTGCGCCGCATCCTCGACACGCTCGACACCCTCGAGACCGAGCACGGCCTCTTCTTCAACTACTACGACACCACCTCGCTCGAGCGGACGAGCAACTTTCTCTCCTTCGTCGACACCAGCTGGTTGACAGCAGGCCTGATCGTCGTGCGTATGACGTTCGCCGAGCTCGCGGAGCGAGCCTCGAAGCTGATCGAGCGGACGGACTACGGGTTCTTCTATGACGACGAGCGGCGCGAGATGTCGCACGGCTACTACGTCCAGCGCCACGCGCGCTCGCGCTATCACTACGGCGTGCTCTACACCGAGGCGCGCTTGGGCAACCTGATCGCGATCGGCAAAGGCGACGTGCCCGAGGACCCGTGGTTCTCGATGGTGCGCACCTATCCGCCCGACTGCGCGGGGCAGACCCAGACGCCGGCCGGCGTGACGACCAAGACCGTCCGCGGCCATACGTTCACCGCCGGTCACTACGAATGGGGCGGCGTCTCCTACGTGCCGTCGTGGGGCGGCAGCATGTTCGAGGCGCTCATGCCGGCGCTCGTCCTCGACGAGCAGCGCCACGCGCCGCGGAGCCTCGGCGCCAACGACGTCGCGCATGCCACGGTGCAACGTCGGTATGCCGCCGAGGAGCTCGACTACCCGGTCTGGGGTATGTCGCCGTCCGCGACCCCGGGCGCCGACGACTATGGCGAGTACGGCGTGCGCGTCCTCGGCTCGCGCGGCTACCGCCCCGGCGCCGTGACGCCGCACGCGGCCGGTCTCGCGCTGCTGGTCACGCCGACGGAGGCGATCGCCGATCTCCGTGCGCTCATCGACCGCTACGACGTCTACGGCGAGTACGGCTTCTACGACGCCGTCGAGCCAAAAACAGGCGACGTCGCGCCGGCGTATCTCGCGCTCGATCAGTCGATGCTCTTCATCGCCGCCGCGAACTACTTGAAGCCGCACTGCATCCAGGAGCGCTTCGCCGCCGACCCGATCGTTCAGAAGGCGCTGCCCGTCATCGGCGCCGAAGACTTCTTCGACTGATGCGAGCGGGCCGGCGCTGATGGCGAGCGTCACCCTCGACGGCGTCGGCAAGACCTACCCGAACGGCACCGAAGCCGTCGCCGACGTCAGCCTCGCGATCGCCGACGGCGAGCTACTCGTGCTTGTCGGCCCGTCCGGGTGCGGCAAGTCGACGTTGCTGCGCATGATCGCCGGCCTCGAGACGGTGACCAGCGGCACGTTGAAGATCGGCGACGGCGTCGTGAACACGCTCTCGCCGCAAGCGCGGAACGTCGCGATGGTGTTCCAGGACTATGCGCTCTACCCGCACATGACGGTGCGCCGGAACCTCGAGTTACCTCTCCGCATGCGGAAGATGCCGGCCGACGAGATGGAGCGTCGCGTACGGTCCGTCGCCGACCTCCTCGGCCTCGGTGAGCTCCTCGACCGCTTGCCGAAGCAGCTCTCCGGCGGGCAGCGCCAGCGCGTCGCGATGGGCCGCGCCCTCGTCCGCGAGCCCGCGGTCTTCCTGCTCGACGAGCCGCTCTCGAACCTCGATGCCAAGCTGCGCGTGCAAGTGCGCGCCGAGATCGCCGAGCTCCAGCAGCGCACCAAGACGACGATGATCTACGTCACCCACGACCAGGTCGAAGCGATGACCCTCGGCGATCGCGTCGCCGTCATGGACCGCGGACGCTTGCAGCAAGTCGCGCCGCCCGCCGAGCTCTACGAGCATCCGGCGAGCGCGTTCGTCGCGGGCTTCATCGGCAATCCGCCCATGAACCTGCTGCCGGCGCGGCTCCGACTCGACGGTGAACGGATCGTCGTCACGATCGCCGATCAACGCCTCACGCTTCCGGCCGAGGGCGTCGCAGCGAAGGTCGCGCGGGACGGCGCGGGCGACCAGGAGATCACGACGGGGATTCGGCCGGAGGCATTGCACCTGGTCTCCGACGACGAGGCGGGCGCCGCGCTTCACGCCACGGTCGAGCACGTCGAGTGGCTCGGCCACGAGACGCTCGCCTACGTCGCGATCGGTACGGGTAAGGACGCCGTCCGTCTGGTCGCGCGCCTCCCCGGAATGCGCTCGCTCACCAAAGACGATCGCGTGAACCTCACGTTCGATCCGGCGAGCCTTCATCTCTTCGCCCCCGACGGTCGAGCGATCTCGAGCGAGGGAACCGCCCCGCCTTTAGTTACACCCCGCCAATAAGGTGTTCCGAGTAAGCCTCCGTCTCACTTCGTGCGCGCGCCGGTCAATTGCCATGTTGGTGGCATGACAGAGTGGGACGTCATCGTGGTCGGTGCCGGCTCCGCCGGCGCGGCACTCGCGGCCTGCGGATCCTGCAAGATGGGCTCGCCCGACGATCCTTCGGCGGTTGTCGACCCGACGTGCCGGTTCATCGGCGTCGACGGCCTCTCGGTCGTCGATGCATCCATCATCCCGGTCATTCCACGCGCGAACACCCATCTCACGGCGGTGATGATCGCCGAACGGGCCGCCTCGTTCCTGATCGGGTGACTGCGCTGGCGTGTCGCAGGCGGAAGAGTCTGGCCGTTTTCGTCTTAAGTCTCGGACATCGAGTCCGAATCTTCCGGCTCTCGATGGTTACGGGGGGTCTCGGCTTCGCGGAGTTAGGCCGAGCGGCGAGCGCGGCGGAGGTCAACGATCAGCTCGAGGCCCAGCGCTTCGGCGATGCGACGAAGCGTGTCGAGGTTCGGCGTCACCCCGCCCGCCTCGAGCCGCGCGATGGCCGGCTGCGTGCTGCCGATGCGAGCAGCTAGCTCGGCCTGTGTAAGGCCCAGACGCTCGCGTGCTTCGCGAACCCGTGCGGCAATCTCGAATGTTTCCTTGGCATGCCGGTAGCCTGTGCGTCGTGCGACCGAAACCTTACGCTCGCGCTTGAGGGCGCTCCAGCTCCTTCGGTCAGTCATTCGAGTCATCCTCCGCCGTGTGCCCTTCCGTGACGCACCGCCTCATCGCACGCTCGGCCCGCGCGACTTCGGCGCGTTCTCGTCGATGCTGCTTGCTGAACACCGTGAGAAGGATGATCCGCCGTCCGCTCGCGATGTAGTAGGCGATGCGCACCGCACGACCAACCGACCCAAGATAGAACCGGAGCTCACGAAGCTTGCCGCGCAGCTGACGTGTGTAGGGTTCGTCGAGGTGAACACCTTTCTCTGCCAAGAGGTCGATGTAGAACTCCGCTCGACCGAACTCTTCATCCGGAAGGCCCCGGATCCAAGCCACCACCTCCGGCTCCAGCTCCACCACACCCCAACCCACGCTGCGTACGATGACATACCATGCGTGGTATGTCGACCACCTGCCTTCGGGCGTCGAAGTGTTTGCTGATGCACCGACGGGTCGTCGCTGCGGCGTCGGGACCAGCCGGTCGCCTGGGAGCACCCGGCGACCTCCGAATACGGAGTTTCGCTTCAACCTGGACAGATCGGGAATTCCCCGCTCGATCTATTCTGCGCGCAGATGACGTCATGAAGGACACACGGATGGCGGCGGACGCCAGGATCAGCATTCGGCCCAAAGGAGGACGCGATCATTTCCAGGACCACGCACGCACCGGGTGCTTGCCTGCATGTAGTGAACGGCAGTAGAGGGTTTCCCCTGTTCCCGAACGGGAACACTCTGACCCGAGAGGCCGTATGCCCGACGATCCGCTGTCCCGCAGACTCACCACGATCGTTGCGCTCGACGTCGCGGGCTATTCCGCGCGCACGGAAGCCGATGAGGCGCGGACCACGGCCGAGGTGGCGGCGCTCCGGCGCGTGATCGAAGGCATCGCCACGGCGCAAGGCGGGCGCGTGTTCAACACCGCGGGCGATGGCTTCATGCTGGAAGTTCGGCTCGAGCCTGGCCGCCGTCGAGGCCGCGTTCGCCCTCGCGGACACGTGCGAGCCCAAGGTGCGGGTCGGCGTACATCTGGGCGACGTCGTGGTGCAGTCCAACGGCGACCTCCTCGGCCAC
>JBGPIT010000260.1:0-7353 GCA_041485125.1 Binatia bacterium
CGGCGCGCGCTTGGGTCGGCGCACCGCTACAGCCGCGCGTGGCGCTTGGAGAGATCCGCGGTCGCCGGCTGCGCGGCCGGAGGGCGGTCGCTGCGGTCGACCGTCATGGAAGCTCGGTCCGGCGTGCGCGCCGGACCGTCGGCGTCAGTCCTCGTACTTGAACGACACCTTCACCTTCGCGCGGTACGCGCGAATCTTGCCGTCCTCGAGCTGGATGTCGAGCTCCGCGATCTCGGCGATGCGGAGGTCCCGCAGGCTCTGCGAGGCCTTCTCGACCGCGGCCTTGGCGGCGGCTTCCCAGGAATCCGGGCTCGTCCCGACGAGCTCGATGATCTTGTACACGCTCTCGGCCATATCACCCTCCTTTGCAGCGAGACGGTCGCCGCAGGTTACGGGCTCCAACTGGCACGGATGGTCGGGTGTAGTCCAGTGCGGCGGCCGAAGGTGCCGCGAAACCGCGACTCAGGTGCGGCCGGCGAGGCGCGCGACGGCCGTGATCAGCTCGGCGGCGTCGAACGGTTTCGCGAGGTGCAGCTGATAGCCGGCGGCGAGCGCGCGGTGGCGATCGCCGGCGCTGACGTAGCCGGTGACGGCGATCGCCGGGACCATGCCGCGCTCGCCGGTGTCGGGCGCGCGCACCTTCCGGAGTAGGGCGTAGCCATCGGCGTCCGGCATGCCGATGTCGCTGATGAGCACGTCGGGACGCCCTTGCTGCAAGACGTCGAGCACCTCGCCCGCCGATCCTGCCGTGGCGACGTCGGCACCGTACTCCTCGAGGATGGTCTTCATCAGCTCGAGCGCGTCGGGATCGTCGTCGGCTATCACCACGCGGACGCCGGCGAGGATTGGGCTCGATGGGTCCGGCGCGGCAGCCCCGACCGAGGGGAAGCGCGCGACGGTGTCGGTATCCGGCCGCGACATGCCGGCGGACTCGAGGGGGAGCTCGACGGTGATCGTGGTGCCGTGTCCCTCGCCCGGGCTCTCGGCGATGACGGTGCCGCCGTGGGCCTCGACGAGATTGCGGACGATCGCGAGGCCGAGGCCGAGACCGCCATGCTTGCGTTGGCCCGACGTCTCGGTCTGGCGGAAACCGTCGAAGACGTAGGGCAAGACGGCCGGCGGGATGCCGCTGCCGGTATCGGTGACCACCAGGCGCGCCTGCCCATGATCGCGACCGGTGCGGAGGGTGATGCGGCCGTCCGCGGGCGTGAGCTTGATCGCGTTCTCGATGAGATTGGCGATAATCTGTTGTAGCCGGGGCGCATCTCCCAAGACCCGCGTGACGCCTGCTCTCGGCTCGATCTCGAGCCTCACGCCCTTCGCCTCGGCGGCCGGGCGCGTGCGCTCGACCGCGGCGGCGACGATCGTTGCCAGGTCGACGGGTTGCATCTCGAGGGTGATCTCGTGGTTGGCGATGCGCGCGACTTCGAGCACGTCGTCGATGACACGTACCTGCAGCCGCGCGCTCCGCTCGATGGTTTCGATCGCGCTTCTCGTTTGGTCGGGATCGAGCCGCCCGGCCTTCAGCATCTGGCACCAGTTGAGAACGGCGCTGAGCGGCGATCGTAGCTCATGCGAGAGCGTCGCGAGAAAATCGTCTTGCGCTTGATTGGCGGCTTCCGCCTCGGCGCGTGCGGAGCGCTCGGCGGCGATCGCTTCGCCCTGCGCCGGGTCGCGCCGCGCCAGCTCGTCGAGCTCGGAACAGGTGCCGACCCACGCGACCACCGTGCCGTGCTCGTCCCGCACCGGCGCCGAGCGACAGCGGAACCAGCGGTAGGTGCCGTCGGCGGCGCGCAGGCGCGCGTTCATCTCGTACGGCACGCCGTGGGCCAGCGAGGCCTCGAAGCGCGTGCGGCTCTCGGCGACGTCGTCGGGGTGGAGCACGGCGTGCCAACCCGTTCCGTCGGCACCGTCCGGGGTCACGCCGGTGAACTCGTAGAACCGTCGGTTCAGGTAATCGCAGGCGCCGCTGGCGGAGGCGCCGAAGACGATGTCGGGCACGATGTCGGCGAACGCTCGGAATCGTTCGTCGAGGGGTCGTTCGTTCATGCGTAGCGCGGCGCCGGGAAGCGGTCACCGTCTTCCAACCGAACTAGCGGAAGGCGCGTTTCGTGACAAATACGTCGCGACGGCATCCGCCGGGCGAGCGTCACCGCACGTCGCCGGTGCCGTGGCGCGCAGCAGCCAGTCGCTGCTCCGGGCGGGCCGAGACCGTCCGCCCTATTCGGGTCCCGGAGTCAGCGGCTCCGCCGCGGTCGGCACCGGAATCTCGCGCTCGCCGCCGTCGACCACGATCGTCGCGCGCGCGAAGAGCTCCGCTGCCGGGATGCGCTTGTCGACGAGCTGCAGCACGTCGGACCTGAGCAGATAGAAGAGCGTCTCCTCCGACGGCCCCGGCTCGTGGATCGTGCTGCGCAGCTCGTAGTGCGTCGCATAAGGCCGGTGGTGGTACTGCATGCGGACCATGATCCCGTCGTCGGCGTGCACCGTCAGGCTCTTCAGCCGTTCGAGGGTCGGCACCATGATCGTCTGCCACAGCATCTGCACGCGCGCGGTCTCATTGCGGGTGTTGTCGTCGAAGATCAGACCGGTCTCGACATTGAAGGCGAGGTAGCGTTTGCCGCGATAGTGGTCGAGGCCGTCGACGCGCACACCGGTTGCGAGCACCGAGCCGTTCCGCATCGCGTTCAGCAGGAGCTGGGTGTCGATCACGAGCGCGTCTTCACCGTGCTTCTTCCGGATCTTCGCGAGGACGCGGGACACGCTGTCCGGGTTGGCACTCGGCATCTCGTCGAGGCTGTCGGGGACGGAAGGATCGCCGGCGCCCGCCGTTGGTGCGCGGGCCGCCTGCGCGAACGCACCGACCACCAGGGCCAGCACGGCGATGCGGGCGCAGCGAGGCACGATCCAGCTCCGGGGCGCGTTCCGCGCAGTCGCTGGCGACGTTGGACGGAAGCGGGCAGTGTGCACGCGCGAATCGTGCCATGCACCGGGTAGGCGCGCAATTTGGCCGCGCCCCGAGCGGAGCTCGGTTGAGCCGGTGTTCCGCACCGTGATTTGATCCGTGGCCCATGCCGCCGACCCTGCTCGACACCGTGCGCGAAACCATCCGCCGTGAGGCGCTGCTCGAGGCCGGCGACATCGTGGTCGCGGGCGTGTCGGGTGGCGCGGATTCCGTTGCGCTGCTCCTTGCGCTCGTCGAGCTGCGGGACGCGCTCGGTATCGCGGTCGCGGTCGCGCATCTCGATCATCGCCTGCGCGGCGCGGAAAGCGCCGCGGACCGCGACTTCGTCACCGCGCTCGCTGCCGAGCTGGCGCTGCCGATCCGGAGCGAAGCGGTCGACCTGCCGGCCGGCAACGTCGAGGCGGAGGCACGGCGCGCGCGCTACGCGTTCCTCGATCGTGCCGCGGCGGCGCTCGGCGCGAACAAGATCGCGACCGCCCACACGCTCGAGGATCAGGCCGAGACGTTCCTGATGCGTCTCTTCCGCGGCAGCGGGCGGCGCGGACTCTCCGCGATCCGTTCCCGGCGCGGGCGCATCGTGCGGCCGATGATCCGCTGCGACCGCGTCCAGGTGCGCGCCTTCCTCGTCGAGCGCGGCCGCGCATGGCGCCGCGACCGCAGCAACTTCGACCTGCGTTTCGAGCGCACGCGCATCCGCGCCGGCTTCTTGCCCGCGCTCGCGCGCGAGTTCAATCCGCGACTCGCGCGCACGCTCGCCGGCGTTGCCGACGTCCTCGCCGAGGAGGACGCGCTGCTCGACCGGCTCGCCGCGGCCGCCGTGCGCGACGCGCCCACGCTCGACGCCGCCGTGCTCGCCGCGCTCGAGGCGCCGCTCGCCCGCCGTGCCGTGCGACAGTGGTGGCAGCGTCACGGCAGCGGCCGGCGTTTCGGTCGCATCCACGTCGAGTCGGTGCTCGCGCTGGCGCGCCGGCACGAGGGTGGCGGAGCGGTCGACGTTCCGGGCGGCCGGGTCGCGCGCACCGGCCGAGAGCTGCGCTTGATCGAGGAGGCCGGAGAGGACGCCGCGCCCTACGCGTTGCCGCTGACGCTCGGCGCGACCGTCGAGACGCCTGGCGGCTGGCGGCTCACCCTCACCGAGGCCGCTCCCGACACGACGGCCGCTGCGTTCCTCTGCCTCGTCGACGCCGACGAGATTCCGCCGGCGCTCACGATCCGCAATCGTCGGATCGGCGACCGTATGAGGCCGCTCGGTCTCGCGGGCCATACGACGATCAAGCGCCTCCTCATCGCGCGGCGCATCCCGCGTGTCGATCGTGCGCTCCATCCCCTCGTCGTCGCCGGTGACGAGGTGCTGTGGGTGCCGGGATGCGCCCGCAGCGACCGCGCGCTGATCACCGCGCGCACCCTCCGGCCCCTCGCGATGCGCGCGGAAAGACTAAGCTGATTGCTGCGTTGGGACCCCTGTGGTAGCGTCCTGGAGCTGTTGTGCCGATACGTAAGGGAGACAAGACGGTGAATCAGCTGTCGCGAAATCTCGCGCTGTGGCTGCTCCTCATCTTGATGGTTCTGCTGCTGGTGAACGTCTTCACCAAGCAGCCGCCGCGCGATCAAGAAATGATATTCAGCGACTTCCTTTCTGCGGTGGAGAAGGGCGAGGTCAGCGACGTCACCATCCAAGGGCAGGACATCCACGGGAAGCGCGCCAACGGCGAAGCCTTCCGGACCTTTTCGCCCGAGTACCCCGATCTGATCAGCGATCTGCGCGCCAAGGGCGTGAAGATCGACGCGCGGCGCGAGGATCCCGAGCCCTTTTGGTACGTGCTGCTCGTCAATTGGTTCCCGATGATCCTCCTCATCGGCCTCTGGGTGTTCTTCATGCGCCAGATGCAGGTGGGCGGCGGCAAGGCGATGTCGTTCGGGAAGAGCCGCGCCAAGCTCCTCACCGAGAACCAACATCGGGTCACCTTCGAGGACGTCGCCGGCGTCGACGAGGCGAAGGAAGAGCTCGAGGAGATCATCGCCTTCCTCAAAGACCCGAAGAAGTTCACCAAGCTCGGCGGCCGCATCCCGAAGGGTGTGCTCTTGGTCGGTCCTCCGGGCACCGGCAAGACGCTGCTCGCGCGCGGCGTCGCCGGCGAGGCGGGGGTGCCGTTCTTCTCCATCAGCGGCTCCGACTTCGTCGAGATGTTCGTCGGCGTCGGCGCGTCACGCGTCCGCGACCTCTTCGTGCAAGGCAAGAAGAACGCGCCCTGCATCATCTTCATCGACGAGATCGACGCCGTCGGTCGTCACCGCGGCGCGGGTCTCGGCGGCGGTCACGACGAGCGCGAGCAGACCTTGAACCAGCTCCTGGTCGAGATGGACGGCTTCGAGACCAACGAAGGCGTCATCATGATCGCGGCGACCAACCGCCCCGACGTGCTCGATCCCGCGCTGCTCCGCGCCGGCCGCTTCGACCGCCGCGTGGTCGTGCCGCGTCCCGACGTGAAAGGCCGCGAAGGCATTCTGAAAGTGCACACGCGGCGGGTGCCGGTCGGCGAGGACGTCGACGTCGAGCTGCTCGCGCGCGGCACGCCCGGTTTCGCCGGCGCCGACCTGGAGAACGTCGTCAACGAGGCAGCCCTGCTGGCGGCGCGCAACAACAAAGATCGCGTCACCATGAAAGACTTCGAGCTCGCCAAGGACAAGGTGATGATGGGCTCGGAGCGCAAGAGCATGATCATCAGCTACGAGGAGCGCCGCAACACCGCCTACCACGAGTCCGGCCACGCGCTGGTGGCCAAACTCACACCGGGCGCCGATCCGGTGCACAAGGTGACGATCATTCCGCGCGGCATGGCGCTCGGCCTCACCATGCAGGTGCCGGCCGACGAGCGCCACAGTTGGACGAAGGAGTTCTGCATCAGCCGTCTGGAGATGATGTTCGGCGGCCGCGCGGCCGAGGAGCTGGTGCTCGGACACACCACCACCGGCGCGCGCGACGACATCGAGAAGGCCACCGAGCTGGCGCGCCGCATGGTGTGCGAGTACGGCATGAGCGACAAGCTCGGGCCGATCTCGCTCGGCAAGAAGGAGGAGCAGATCTTCCTCGGGCGCGACTTCACGCAGATGCAGGACTACTCGGACAACACCGCGATCGAGATCGACGACGAGGTGCGGCGCATTCTCAACGAGGCCTATCAGCGCGCCAAGTCGCTGCTGTCGGAGAACATCGAGCTGCTGCACGTCATGGCCGAGCAGCTGCTCGAAAAGGAAGTGCTCGACACCGCGCAGATCGAGGAGATCCTGCGCTCGCATCGCGAGCAGCGCGCCAGCCAGCAGGAGCTGCTGAGCGCGGCGAACGACCAGCGCGCCTGAGGGCGACCGGAGGACGGCAGGCAGCACGAACGGGCAGGGGGGGCAGGCGGGGCGTAGCGTTACGGGCAGCTCACGGGCAGACGCGAGCGGTGTCCCGGACGCAAGGTGGGCGCCGCGCGGGATGTGCCGGGATGTTGGAGCTGCTCGACAACTTCCGCCTGCAAGATGCCGTCGACATCGGCATCGTCGCCTTCATCATCTACAGCCTGATCGAGCTCATCCGCGGCACCCGCGCCGCGCGCATGCTGGTCGGGCTCGGCGTCGTCGTCCTGATCTACCTCTCCTCGCAGGTCTTCGACCTCTACACGCTCAACTGGATCCTCGACAACTTCCTCAGCTCCGTCCTGCTGGTGATCGTGATCATCTTCCAGCACGACATCCGCCGCGCGTTGGTGCAGGTCGGCAGCCGGCCGTTCTTCGGCTCCGACCATCGGCTCGCCGGCCAGGACCTCGAGGAGATCATCCGCGCCGTGGCGACGATGGCGAGCCGCCGCATCGGCGGCTTGATCGTCTTCGAGCGCGAGACCGGCCTGAACGAGTTCGTCGAGGGCGGTACGAACCTGGACGCGCAGATCACCAAGGAGCTGATTCTCAGCATCTTCGTCAATGCCTCGCCGCTGCACGACGGCGCCCTGATCGTGCGCAAGGGCCGCATCACCGCCGCCGGCTGCTTTCTGCCGCTGACCAGCAACCCGAGCGTCAGCAAAACGCTCGGCACCCGCCACCGCGCCGCCATCGGGATCACCGAGGAGAGCGACGCCGTGGTCGTCGTCGTCTCGGAAGAAGACGGCGGCATCTCGCTGGTGGTCGACGGGCGCATCACCCGCGACCTCGACGCCGGCACGCTGCGCAGCACGCTGCAGAAGCTCCTGGTGGGATGACCTGGCAGGAACGCATACGAGCGCTGCGGCCGCGCGACGTCGGCGAGTCGCTGCGCCGGCTGCTGCTGCGCAACGCCGGCCTCAAGCTGCTGTCGCTGCTCGCCGCCGGCGGCCTGTGGTTCTTCGTCAACGCCGGCGAGCGCGACGCCG
>JBGPIT010000261.1:0-7344 GCA_041485125.1 Binatia bacterium
AATGCCGCACTCGACCTTGCTCGTCCCGGCCCAGCGGCCGGCGCGCTCGTCTTCGCCGTCGAGCACCGGCCGGGTGCAGGGCGCGCAGCCGATGCTGGTGTAGCCCTGCTCGAAGAGCGGATGCAGCGGCAGGTCGTGCCGCTGCATGTAGTAGTAGGTGTCTTTCGACGTCCAACGCGAGAGCGGGTTCACCTTCACCAGGTCGCTCGGCAGCTCCTCGATGATCGGCAGAGTGCGGCGGGTGAGCGCCTGATCGCGCCGGCGGCCGTTGATCCAGGCCCGCACGCCGCTGATCGCGCGCCGCAGCGGCTCGATCTTGTTGATCTCGCAGCAGAGGTCGGGGTTGCGCCGGTAGAGATCGTCGCCGTGCTTCTGGATGAACTCGGGCCGCGGCATCGAGGGACCGACCTCGACGAGATTCCAGCCATACCGTTCGACGAGCTGGTCCCGATACGCGAGGGTCTCAGGGAAATGGTAGCCAGTATTGATGAAGAGGATCGGCGTCCGCGGCGCGATCTCCTGCAGCATGTGCGCGAGCACGACGCCTTCGTGCTGGAAGGAGCAGGTGAGGACGGCGTCCGGCGCGTACGTTTCGCTGGTCCAGCGCAGGATCTCCTCGGGCTCCGCGGCCTCGAAGCGCTGTGACAGTGCGCTCAGCTCGGACTCGTCGGACGGGGACGGCAACATGGCCGAGCTCTAACATAGCCCCCCCACCCCGGCAACGTTGCACGAGTGCTCGAGCACGCAAATCCGCGTTTGGCGCGGTCCGCGGAGCAGGGTGATGCGCGTCGTCGGTATCCGGCACCTCGGCGGACGACACACCTCGGCGGACGGCGTTGACGCGGCGCTCGTCGGCTGCCACGGCCACACGGTGCACCACGACCCGAGCCGGCGGGAAGCGCGCGGCGCGGCACCGCCGACGGCGCGATCGTCCGCGCGCCTGCGCGAGCGCTACTTTCGATAGGCGCCGTATTGGCGGCCCCTGTGGCGCGTGCCGCGGGAAGAGGGAAGACGCGCGCCGCGACCAAGCGACGCGCGTCGCCTCACTAGGCCTTCGCGACCGAGATCGCGCGCGTCGGGACGTCGCGCATGAGGAAGTCGGACGCTTCCTCGGGCGTATCGGCGCTCTGCATACGCTGCATGCCCTCGCTGACCGTCTTGCGGGTCATGAGGATGCCGTAGCTCTCCATGATGCGGCGGACCATGTCGTAGTGGGTGTCGATCGACTGCGTGACCGACATGTAGCCGTGCTGCGCCGCGCGCCGCCGCTCCCAGAAAGCGAGCGGCGTCATGTTGAAGAAATCCGAGTCCTTCTCGGTCGGCTCGATCAGGACGATGTCGCCCTTGAAGTTCGGATCGTCCTGGTATTGCCGCAGACCGAGCTGCAGGCGCGAGTGGAGCAGCGTGCGCAGGACCTGGTTCAAGATGATCAGCATGCCGCGATCGGCGAGCTGCGGGCCCTCGGCGACGTAGTCGTCCTTTTGGGGGTCATACTTGCGGACGACGCGGTTCGAGAACGGCCGGAACGGGTTGTAGCAAATCACCAGATCGGCGCCGTGGTCGATTGCGACGTCGATGTTGGCGGTGCGGCGCACGCCGCCGTCGACGTAGTCGATGCCGCGAAGGCGCGCCGGCCGGTAGAAGCCGGGGAGCGCCGTCGACGCCTGCACCGACTCCGAGATCGTGAGCGAGCTGTCCTCGTCGTGGCCGAAGACGACGCGCTCGGCCGAGTCGAGGTTCATCGCGACGATGTAGAGCTCGCGCTTGCGTGCCTGAAAAAGCGCCTTGAAGTTGTTCGGCATGTGGCGGCGATCGAGATTGTGGCGCAGGTAGCGCTCGATCGAGGCGTTGTCGAACAGCCCCGACGGCAGATAGTCGAGCGGGAAGGGAAACGGCCGCGTCGCGAGCAGCGCCTCGCCGAGCGGCATCAGCACCTCGCGGAGGTGCGCGAAGCTCGGCGCGCGTACGTAGTCGCGGAGCGGCTCCGCCATGCGGTCGGCGAGCGCCGGGCTCTTCGCGACCAGATCGAGCAGCGATCCCGGCAGATACGCGGCGAGGTCGAGGACGTAGCGGAGAGGCTTGTCGAGGAACTCGCGATAGTTGAGCTGGTAGAAGTCGAGCGCGCTGAACTGGGTGAACTCCTCGGAGCTGCCCTCCAGGCTCCGCATCATCTCCGGCGGCGTCACGCCGCTCGCGAGCGGCGCGGCCAAGAACGCGCCGGCGGAGAGCCCGACGTAGATGTCGAAGTCGGTCGTCTTGCGATTGACCAGGAAGTCGTCGAAGGCCTTCAGGCCGCCGAGCTTGAACCCGCCGCCACTGATGGCGCCGCCGGCGAGGACGAGCGCAATGCGCGGATTGCGCTTGCGGACGGTGAGATCACTCTTCTGGACGATCGTGATTCCCATGTTGCCCTTCCATGCCACGCGCAGCGGCCGTGCCTCCTGCGCATCGGTCGCCGTCTTCCCCCGCAACCTCCGCTGTTCACCGGCTAAAGCGATCAGCCGTTCGATGTCCTCCGCAAGATCCGGGTAGCGTTGCCTCACCCGGAGCAAATGCGCGACGTCGGAGCTCGGATGCCGGCGAGCGGCTCTTGATGCGTACCGTCCCGGTCGTCCCAGTCCGCCGCCACCCCGCTCCACGCCCGCCCCTTCGGCAGCAAGCGATATGCCACCGCGTCCCCGCACACCCACCACCCAACGCAGCTTCGATGCAATCGAGAAAGCCGAGCTTTGTCGAAGTTCTAACACAGAATTAACGTAAAGCGTCAAGTACGCGGCACACCTGATGCATTCCCGAGCGAACGGAATTGACAATCGAATGTCTCAGCAACTGGAAGATCTGCATTGCGGGACCGCTCGTGTACCTAGGGACTCCGCCATAGCGGACGCGCCCCGACGAGCGACGATTCCAGCGAGTCAGTCGCGGAGAAACGCGAGCGGTGGCACGCTCGCGAGGGCGCGCTCGGCGCGCGCGAGGTCGTCGGCGGTATCGATGACGCACCAGAAGCCGGCGTACGGGAACCCGTAGAGCGGCTCGCCGTCCGCGAGCATGCGCGGATAGACCTCGCGTGTGATGCTGACCGGCCGGAGATCGGGCATGTACTGGAAGACGCGCGACGACAGCATGTGCACGCCCGCGAACATGTAGGACTCGAGCGGCGACGACCATTCCGCGGGCTTGCCGAGGAAGCGTCGCACGCGCTCATCGCCGTCGATCTCGACCAGGCCGTAGCGCGCCTGTTCCGCATCGTGACGGACGACCAGGGTCGCCGTCGCGCCGCGCTCGCGGTGCGCCGCGATCAGTAGGTCGAGCCGCAGGTCGATCACGGTGTCGCCGTTCATCACCAGGAAATCGTCGGGCGCGAGGAGCGCCTCGGCGTTCTTGATCGCACCGCCGGTATCGAGCAGCGGATCTTCCGGCGAGTAGTGGATGTCGAGACCGAAGCGCGCGCCGTCCCCGAGCGCGGCACGCAGCGCCTCGCCGTGATGGTGCAGGTTGATGATGACCTCGCGGATGCCGTGCCGGCGGAGCAACGCGAGATTGTAGGCGATGACCGGCCGGCCGGCGAGCTCGACGAGCGGCTTCGGTCGATCGAGCGTGAGCGGTCGAAGCCGCGTGCCGAGACCCGCGGCGAGAACCATCGCCTTCACGGCCGCTCCGGCCAGGGCAGCGCCTCGAAGGCGCCTGCGAGCTCCTCGACGCCGTCGCTCCGGTCGAGCTCGGCGAGCGCGCGGCGCGCGGTCGCGACCAGATCGGGAAGGAACGCGAGCGGTGCCGGCTTGCCCTTCTCGATCGCGACGTAGTGCACACGCCCGATCACCTTGAGCGCCCGCTGCAGCACCGAGAGCAGATAGCGCTCGCGGTCCGGCGTACCGCCGCGCGCGCTCCAGTAGTAGCGCAGCAAGCGATCCTCGAGCGCCGGAGCTATCAGCCCCGGCGTGACCCGGTCGGTCAGGAGCGACGCGAGGTCGTACTCGGCGGGCGCGAGCAGCGCGTCCTGGAAGTCGATCAGCAACGGCGCGCCGTCACGGACGAGAATGTTCCAGCTGTGGAAGTCGCGGTGCGAGAGCACCGGCTCCGCGGCGACGAGGCCGTCGACGAGCCGGCTGAATCCGCGCGCGAACCGCGCGCGATCCGTGGCCGACAGCGCCGCCCCGAGCCGGCGCTCGACGCCGTACTCGAGAAAGTGCTCGAGCTCCCAATCATAGAGCCGCCGGTCGAAGCGCTGCGCGAACGCGATGCTCGAGCGATCCGGGTGCCGCGTGCCGCGCGTGTGCAGGATGAGGAGGGCATCGAGCGCGCGCCGGTAGACCGCCTCGGCGTTGGCCGGGTCGGCGCTCGCGACCTCCCACAGGAGCGTCTCGCCGCCGTCCTCGAGCAGGAGAATGCCGGCCGCCTCGTCGAAGAGATGGATCTCCGGCACCGGTGCGCCGATCGCGCGCAGCAGGCGGTGCACGTCGATGAAGGGCAGCTCGCGGGGCGGGGTCGCGAAGATGGCGAGCTCCTCCGAGCTGAGCGGCAGCCCCGAGCCGGCGAGGACCATGACGACCACCGTCGGCGGCGCGCCGCCGCCGGCGAGGCGCGCGCGCAGATACCGTCGTGTGGAGAAGTCGCCGGCGAGCGCGGCGAGATCGGTGAGCGCGGCGCCGGGCCAACGGCGCGCGACGAGCGCCGCGACCGCGGGCGCGGTGGAATCGCTCGTGCGACCGCTCACGATCGCGGCCGAGTCCGCGCGCTCGCGCCGACGCGTGCGTCGACTCGCGACGATCCTGCGCGCTCCATCGCGATCGCGTACCAGCGAGCCGGTGACGTGTCAAAACAAGAGCATACGCGCGCGCGCACGGGCGCGTCACCTTGACTTGCTGGGGTCCGTCGCATAACTCAACCGCGGTTTTTCACCGACGCTCGCTGCGCTCCCCGTGCTCGACCAATACATCGGAGTCGTATTCACCTTCGTACTCGGGGCGATCATCGTCGGCGTGATGGTGTGCGGCAGCATGGTGCTCGGGCCGAAGCGCCGCAACGCGATGAAGGACGAGGTCTTCGAGTGCGGCAACCCGCCGAGCGGTCCGGCGCACAAGCGCTTCTCGGTCAGCTTCTATCTGGTCGCGATCCTCTTCATCGTCTTCGACGTCGAGGTCGTCTTCCTGTATCCATGGGCGATCGTGTTTCGCTCGCTCGGGATCGCCGGCCTCGTCGAGATGGGGATCTTCGTCGCGGTGCTCGGGGGCGGGCTCGCATACGTGTGGCGCAAGGGGGCGTTGGCGTGGGACTGATCGCCGGATCGACGCGAGGCGCGCGCGCTCATGGCTGACGCGGCGATTGCCGCCGTCAAGTCCGTCGTCGTCGTCCTGATGGTGCTCAACCTGAGCGTCATCCTGCTCTGGGTCGAGCGCAAAGGCAGCGCCCTCATCCAGGACCGCATCGGTGCGAACCGCGCCCACATCTTCGGCGTCCTGCCCTTCAACCTCGGGATCGTGAACACGTTCATCGCCGACCCGATCAAGATGTTCACCAAGGAGGACGTGATCCCGCTCGGCGCCGACCGCCTGCTCCACGTGCTCGGACCGTTCCTCGCCGTCTTTCCCGTGCTGGTGACGTTCGCCGCGGTGCCGTTCGGCGACGTCCTCGTCATCGGCGACCGCACCATCAATCTCCAGGTCGCCGACCTGAACATCGGCATCCTCTACGTCCTCGCGATGTCGTCGCTCGCGGTCTACGGCGTGGTGCTCGGCGGCTGGGGATCGAACAGCCGCTGGGGGCTTCTCGGCGCGATCCGCGGCTCGGCGCAGATGATCTCCTACGAGACCGCCATGGGCCTGGCGCTGATCGGCGTGGTGATGACCTACGGCACGCTCGATCTGCAGGCGATCGCGCGCGCGCAGGGCCACCACCTCTGGGGCGTCGTGCCGGCGTGGGGCATCCTCTACCAGCCGCTCGCGTTCGTGATCTTCCTGATCGCCGGCATCGCGGAGTCGAAGCGCGTGCCCTTCGATCTTCCGGAAGGCGAGTCGGAGCTCACCAGCGGCTACTTCACCGAGTATTCCGGCAGCAAGCAGGCAACCTACATGCTGAGCGACTTCGCCGAGATCGTCGTCGTCTCCGGGCTCGCGACCACGCTCTTCTTCGGCGCCTGGCAGGTGCCGTTTCTCGCCCGTGACGGCTTCCACTTTCCGGGCGGCGCGACGCTCGCGGTGCCGCAGCTCGTGGTGGTCGTGCTGCAGCTCCTGAGCTTCATGCTCAAGGTGTTCCTGCTCTGCGCGTTCCAGATCCTGGTGCGCTGGAGCCTGCCGCGTTACCGCTACGACCAGCTGATGAATCTCGGCTGGAAGAGGCTGCTACCGCTCGCGCTCGCCAACGTCATCGTCACCGCGGTCGTGATCATCCTGGTGGGTTGAGCGATGGGACCGGTCACCTTCGGCCTGCTCGCGACCCTGCTCGTGCTGTCGGCGTTCACCGTCGTGATGCATCCGAACCCGGTGAAGAGCGCGATGGCCCTGGTCGTGACGCTCTTTCTCCTTGCCGTCGTCTTCGTGTTCCTCGGCGCGCACATGATCGCGGCGCTTCAGGTGATCGTCTACGCCGGGGCGATCATGGTGCTCTTCCTCTTCGTCATCATGCTGCTGAATCTTCAGGACGAGCAGCACCTCGGCACGGTCAACATCGCGCGCGGCACGCTCCTCGTCGTGGCGTGGGGGAGCGGCACGCTCCTCGCGGGCGAGCTGGTGTGGCTCTTCCTCCACCTGAAGCTCGGAGCGCCGGCCGAGTCGCCGGCGGGCTACGGCGGCGTGGAGGCGGTGGCGCGCAGTCTCTTCACCGACTTCCTCTTTCCGTTCGAGCTCACCTCGATCCTCTTGCTGGTGGCGCTCGTCGGCGCGGTGGTGCTGGCGCAGCGACGGCCGAGCTGATGGTCCCGATCAGCTGGTATCTCGCGCTCTCCGCCGTGCTGTTCGCGATCGGCACGGTCGGCGTCCTGGTGCGCCGCAACGTCATCGTCATCTTCATGTCGATCGAGATCATGCTGAACGCCGTGAACCTGACGTTCGTCGCCTTCGCGCGCCAGCTCGGCACCGTCGACGGGCAGGTGATCGTCTTCTTCGTCATGGTCGTCGCCGCCGCGGAGGCCGCGGTCGGCCTCGCCATCATCATCGCCGCCTTCCGCAATCGGCCGACGGTGAACGTCGACGAGCTGAACCTGCTCAAGTGGTGAGCGCCTGATGCACGACACCGCCACCGCGACCGTCACGACCACCGCGCTGCTGCGGCTGATTCCGCTCCTGCCGCTCGCGGGCTTTCTCTTCGCGGTCGCGTTCGGGGGCGCGAAGAACGCCGTCAAGATCGTCT
>JBGPIT010000262.1:0-7284 GCA_041485125.1 Binatia bacterium
ACGGAACGGCGCACGACTTCGTCGCGCGCCGTCAATCACCAGCCGGGAGCGGCTACGGGCTCACCTCTACCGTTGCGGTATTCCCTGTCGCGTCCCGACTCGTCACGCGCAGGACCACGCTGACGGCCTCGATCTCAAGGTGCCCATCCTTCTTGAATTCGAACTTCCACACTCCCTTGTGGGGTGCCAGCACTTCTACCTCGGTACGCAGTCCGGAGAACACGCGCAGACCGCCCAGCGTCATCAACTCCTTTAGGGTGGCGGCGGGATCGGTGCCTTGGATTCTCAGCTTCTTGTGCCTCAGATCGAAGCGAACCCTTGGCGGCGTTCTCGTCTTCAGCTGCCTGATACGGAGGCCGTCGACGGAAGGAGTCTCCAGGACGCCGATCGTCACGGGCTCCGCATCGCAGACGTCGGTCGCAGAAAACTCGATCCGGAATTCCTCGTCACGGGGATGCTGGGGAATCAACGGTACCCACTCGGCCGAGATCTGGGGGGGCGTGGTGTCGACCACCTGCACGGTGACGGGATCCTCGTCGGCCTGCGCGTGCGCGTCGATCACGCGCAGCACGTAGGTCTGACTCTCACCGAGCCCGAGCGCGGCGGAGGTGATCAGATCGAAGCTCGTCTCGGGACCGACCCGGCTTCCCGCCCGCCAGCTCACGATGCGGATGTCGCCGTCGGGATCGAAGCTCTGCGACCCGTCGAGCACGAAGTCGGCCCCTCCCGTAGAAGTGCACTCCACGGCCTGATCGTCGCCGGCCTTGGCAGTGGGCGGCTGGTTGATGAGCGTCCCGTCGAGCGCGACGTTCACCACGAACGGCTCCTGGTCCCCGTCGGGCAGCTGGCATGGACCGCCGCCGGCGCTATCACAATCAGGTGAGTCCACCCGGCAGAACGTCGCGCCATCGCCCGCGCACACACCCTCGGGGTCTTCGGCGTCGACCGTCGACGCAAGATTGCCGTTCAGGCTGCACGCGAAGCCTGCCCAGTCGACCGCCAGGTCGACTGGCGATGCGTTGGTCCCCAGGACCGCCTTGCGGGTCGAGCTGCGTCGCCCGCGGCCGACGCCGACCGTCGAGTCCGCGGGCAGCGCTCCCACGCCGGAGCCGTCCAACGACGCGGCGTCGAGGACGGTGTTCCCCGCCTGGATCAGGTCGCTGAAGGTCGGATCGCTCGCCCACTTCACCGAGAAGGTGATGGGGTTCATGCCGAGCTGCATCGACACGCCGACGGAGCACGGCTCGCCCGGGCACGGCCCGCCGAGGAGCTCCAGGGTCCCGCGCGTGAGCGGGTCCTTCTTGGGCTCTCGGCCGTCGTCACCGACCTGGATCTGGCTCAGCCCGACGACCTCGCAGGTGCTCCGCCGCCCGAACATCTGGAACGCCAGGGGTTGCGGTCCCGCGCTGGCGTGAGCGATGCAGACCGGATCGTCCCCCGCCGCATTGGTGGCGTTCACAAAGGCAAGACAGTCGTCGGTATCGCAATCGACGCGCGAAACGCCGTGCGCGTCGCAGAACGCCACACGCTCCGCGACACACGCCGCGAGCTGCTGCGGGTCGAAGTTGGAGCAATCGGCGGCCAGAACGTGCTCGGCGCATACGGGCGACGGCTGGTGGTCGCAAATCTCACGCACGAAGCCGAAATACTCCTCGCCGGAATCCTGCATGCCGTTCGAGTTGTTGTCGTGGTAGTTCGTCGGCACGACCTCGCAATTGCAGTTCGTCGACGGGTCGGGATTGTAACCGCAGGTGCCTACCAATCCCTTGTAGGTGTTCTCGACGCGGTTCTCGCAGTCATTCACCAGGACGGCATTGTTGTTCGCTTCGGGACTCGGGGCGCTCTCGTTGAGGTTGGGGTTGCTCTCCTCGGGCAGGCAGACCGGAAGGTTCGCCGTCACGTTGGCGTTGGGATCGTAGTACGTGACGTGAAGCGTCGGGGCCCTGGTCGCGGATCGGTCGAAGCTGTCCGCGCTACGGCCGCCGCTCGTCGCGCCCAGGAGGAGGACGAGCGAGCTGGCGTCGGTCCAACCGGGTAGGCTCACGACCGCCTGGATGAGCGTCGCGAGGTCATCCGTTCGTTCAGCCGGTCCAGCGTCGTTGGCGCTCCAGGCGAGCGCGCTCCAGGTCACCGTGAGCGCGTCGGTGGGTCGGCTGCTGAGATTGAAGTTGGTGTTCGTGAACGCCGGCGCATCGTCGGAGGCCTCGATGCGGATGTCGATGCTGGCGCCCGCGGGGTCGTTCTGGGCGGCGGTGAACTGCACGTATGCGCTCAGGATGTTGGCGCCCGGCGGGATGCCGAGCGTCGCGAATCGCACGCCGATCAGGGAGGCCCCCGTCATCGGGAGATCGTTGTCGCCGAGTGTGATCGCGCCGTCTGAACGCCGTTCGACCGCGTCATCGGCGCGCGCGCCCACCGGGTTCGTGCGATCGCGCGGTCCGGGGTTGCACGAGCACGCGCACGTGTAGGCGTTGCTGCCCCCAAGGCGCTCGAGTTGGAAGACGAGGTCGCAGCCGGTCGACGTCCAGAGAAACAGTGGAACCGCCAGCACCGAGAGAAGCAGCCAGAGGCGAGGTGAGGTCATTGGGTCCTCCTTGCTGAGAGTCCAGCGGCGCACGCTTGGCTCCGCCCAGCGCCGAACGTAGGGCGCGGAAACTAGGCGTTTAGCGCATGGCGAGTCAAGCCGAAAAGAGGGGAACCCGAAAAGAGCGGAGCGCGGCGACGCGCATGTCGTGTCGCTTCCCTTGACGCGTGGAGCCGCTTCACAGAAGCAACTCGCCACCGATGATCCCGTATTTCGAGCTGCGCGAGATTCCGATCGGAGGCGGTCTTTCCGTTGCCGCATTCGGCATCCTGGTTGTCACTGGAGTCGCCGTCGGCGTCTTTTTCGCCCAATCGCGGGCGCGGGCGCTCGGGGTTCCCGAACGCGAGATCAACGCCGTGATCGCATGGGCGTTGATTCCGGGCTTCCTGGCCTCCCACCTGGAGGTGCTGCTCTACCAGCCCGGCTCGATCCACGGTCCATGGGGTCTTTTCGCATATTGGAAGGGTATGAGCGCGTTCGCCGGCTTCTTCGGCGCGTTCCTGGGACTGGCCATCCACTTCGGCCGCCGTCGGAAGACGTGGCTCGTGGAGGCCGACATCCTGGTGCAGGCGCTCGTGGTGGGTTGGGTCTTCGGTCGTCTCGGTTGCACCCTGGTGCACGACCACATCGGGAGACCGTCCGACTTCCTGCTCGCCATCCGGTTCCCGGATGGACCTCGCCACGACCTCGGCTTCTACGAGTTTCTGTATAGCGCTGGCGTGCTCGTACCCGTCGTGTTCCTCCTGAACCGACGGCGTCGCTTGCCCGGCACAACGGTCTGCGTGATCTCGCTGCTCTACGCGCTGCCTCGATTTTTCGGCGACTTCCTGAGGCACACCGACCTTCCCGGCCCCGACTTGCGCTATCTGGGGCTGACTACCGCGCAGTACGCCTGCGTCGTGCTCGCGGGTGTCGGCCTCGTGCTCGCCTGGAGACTGCGCGGACGCGGCGCGCTCCCGTGAGCGGGACGCCGCCGAACGAGCTCGAGCGCTCCTCGCCATGCGAGCGCGCGGCCTGGGCGCTCGCGCTGCTGCTCGCCTTCGGCTTCAGCTACTTCGGCATTGCCACGCGGTTCGACGAGGCACGGGCGACCACCCTCCTGACCCCTCTCGACGCCGCGATCCCTTTCGTGCCGCAGGCGATCTTCGTGTACGTCATCGTCTACCCGCTCGCGCTCTATCCGCTCTTCGTGGTCCGTTCCCGCGCCTTGCTCCGACGAACCGCCCTGGCGTACGGGATCGTGATCGTCGTCGCGGTCGGCTGCTTCATCCTGTTCCCGGTGAGCGCCAGCGAGCTTCGCTCCGGCGTCGGAGCACTCGACGTGACGCGCTTCGACACGTGGGGGGTGAGGCTCCTGTTCACCCTCGATCCGCCTTCGAACCTCTTCCCTTCGCTCCACGTCGCGATCGCGATGCTCGCTGGGCTCGCGGCGCTGCGTGCGCGTACGGGCTACGGTGCGCCTGCTCTCGTCGTGGGCGGAGGCATCGCGGCGGCAGCCATCCTGGTGCGACAGCACTTTCTCGTCGACGTCGCGGCTGGGATGGGTCTGGGGTTCGCGGCTCACGCCCTGGTGATCCGGCCCCTGCATCTGCCCGCGAGCCCGAGCCCCTCCTTTACCTGGCGGGGGCCCGCCGCGTGGATGGGCCTCGCCGCCGCCGCGTATCTTTCCGCCTACGCGGTCTTCCGACTCGGCCCCGCAGTCTGGACCACCGCGCTGTTGCGTTGAGCAAAGCAAGGACGAGCTCGTGAACGCGCCTCGCGGCCGTCTCCTTCGCATCACGACGCTTGCCGCAATGGCGCTCGCCGCCATCGCCGGATCGCCGCCGGCGAACGCAGCATCGGGCGACGTGACGATCTCGGTGCTGACGATGGGCCCGGGCGACCAGGCGCTTTCGAAGTTCGGGCACGACGCCATCGTCGTCGAGGACGGTGAGCTCCCGGCCCGCGTCTACAACTTCGGGACGTTCTCCTTCGAGTCGCCGACACTGTTTCAGGACTTCCTGCGAGGCCGGCTGCGCTACTGGCTCTCGGTGGAGCCTCTTGCCGTAGCCATCGCGAGGTACCGAGCTCACAACCGGAGCGTCTTGCTCCAAGAGCTCGAGCTTTCCGACGACGCCGCACGCGATCTCTCACGAGCGCTCGCGGAGAACGCGCTCCCGGCAAACCGCAACTACCTCTACGACCACTTCCGGGACAATTGCGCGACGCGCATACGCGACGCGCTCGATCGAGCAACCGGAGGCACCATCCGCCTGGCGCTCAACCGACCCGCGACCGAGAGCTATCGCGACCACGCCCTCCGGCTCGTGGCGGACGGCTGGTTGCTCCATCTAGGGCTCGATCTCGGGCTCGGGCCCGCGGTGGACCGACCGATCACGGAGTGGGACGAGGCCTTCTTGCCGGAGCGTCTTGCTCTGAGCCTACGTCGCGTACGTGTCTCGGGGTCGGTAGGCGACGTGCCGCTCGTCGCGCACGAGCGCATGCTTTTCGAGGCGCGTCGCGATCCCTCGCTCGGAGCGTCGCTCACACGCGCGCCTTGGCTCGCCGCCCTGGGAACGTTCCTCGGTGGAATGCTGGCGCTCTTCGGTCGCGGCTCGTCGCGAGCAGGACGGATTGTCGGCGGGCTTCTTCTGACGTTGGTCGGCACCGTGAGCGGGCTGGTCGGAACGCTGCTCTCGTTCCTCTGGACCATGACGAACAATGAAGTCGCTCACTCCAACGCCAACGCGCTCCTGTCCCCCGCGTTTTCGCTCGTGCTCGTACCGGTCGGTCTAGCACTCGCCGCCGGTCGGCATCTCGGCTCGCGCGTGGAAGAGCGCGCCACGCTCGCCTGCCTCGTTTCGGCGGCAGGCGGATTGGTGTTCGCACTCGCCGTTGGGCAGGACGTGCGCCGTACCGCCTCGCTGCTCATTCCACTCTGGGTCGGAGCATGGCTCGGTGCGCGCTTTCGAGCTCGGAGTCAGCAGTAGCGCCCGAGTCTTGTCAGGCACGCCTCACGACGTGCGCGCCTCTACCGAGCGCTCGAGGAGCAGATTGACCCGCGGGCTGATGAGCCCACCTTGAAGCGGCTCGATGAGTTGGCGGCCCGCCTCCGCCCGGCCACGAAGTCGCTCCGCGCTCCTTCGAATCGCGGTGCGGGAGTTCGCAGAACGCGAACAGCTGCGGCAGACCGACTCTCAGGAGAGCGCGATCATCCGCAAGCACCGGACGCGGCTCGCGCAGCAGGCGCGAGCGTTGGTCGGAGCGCAGGCCAGGCCGCGCAGAGGTCCGGGGAACTGCGCCGCGAAGCACCGCCCGCGTCCGGGAGCACGAGCGCCGGCATCACCAATGTCGTCACCCCAGAGCAGATGAGGTTCTCTGCAGTGGGGACGAGGGTCGGTATCGCACCATCGTCCGCTCCGTCGGGTGCCACTACGAGGCACATGATCCGTGCCGCGCGCTCAGCGGATCCGTGACCGCGGCGAACGCGTCGTCGGATCCGCCACGTCTGCCAGGCGCACGATCCGTCCTTCACTGCGGGCTCGGCGGAAGTACGCATCGTCGGCGGTCACCAAGAATGTGTCGGGCGTGATGAGCGCCACGCCGTGGTAGAGAGTATCGAAGAGATGGTGCTTCCGCCGCACGGCGAGGTCGACGGCGGCAGCGTAGGCTTCAACGCTGGCGTCGACCGAGATCTCCATCGAACACAACAGCGCCGTCGCCTCGGCGGCCTTCTCGGGCGCCAGACGGGAGACGACGGCGGCGACTTCGGCCAGCCAGTGTGGTGGCTCGACGAGCGTGAGGGATCGATCGACGAAGCCCGCGAGGAACGCCTCGGCCCGTGCCGTGTCGGCTTCGTGACGCTCGGGCAGGACCCACTTGACCAGGACGCTCGCGTCGAGAACCCAGCGGATCACCGACGACCGGCGCGGCGGGCTGCTCGCTCGGCCCGCGCCGTGACGGCCGGTATCCCTTCGCGCAAGCGTAGGAGAGCCCGCGCCGCCGCTCGGCGCCGGCGCGTCAGCGCTTCCTCCTCGACGGCGTGGCGCATGAGCCGCGCGATCACCGCGCTCTTGTTGGTTCCGGCGAAGGTGCGATCGAATTCCTTCTTCACATCGTCCGGGACGCTGAAATTGACCGTTGCCATTTGTTGAAGATTTCTACAAAGTTGGCAGCGTCGTCGCGAGCGCTGCTCGTCGGCACCTGCAGGCCATCCTTCATCACTTCGATGGTGCCGCTCGCGAGGATGTACAGCACGCCGGTCTTGGTGCCGTCCGCCGCGAGGAGGATCTCACCCGGCGCGACGTTCGCGTCAGGAGATCGCGACAGCGCTCGAGGACGACGCGCGGGGTCATTGTTGCACGGACGGAACGCAGAGCTCGGTCGGCCGCAACCGCTCGAGAACGACCGAGCCGAACTCGTTGGCGACGAAGAGCTGACGCGGCCCCACGAAGGGCCGTGACGACGACGCGAGACGCGCTTCGTAGCACAGCAGCTCGCCCGTGTGCTGCGCGGCAGCAGGGTTCCCGCCGTTGACATCGACCGGCACGCACAGCCGCCGCGGCCGCTTCACGTCGACGACGAGCGCACCGAGCTCATCGACGATGCTGATGCCGTTGACCCGCTTGCGCGCGTGCGACACCCGATAGCACTGAAAATGATCGATCAACCCCGGGTCGAGCGGCAACGGCGGTGCCGCGAGGCTCTTGGCGCTCGGGACG
>JBGPIT010000263.1:0-7272 GCA_041485125.1 Binatia bacterium
CGCGATGTCACGCGCGAGCTCGAACCCACCGACGGCGTTGTTCTCCGCGAAGTACCAGCGGCTCCCGACGGCGGGTCGGTAGAGCCACTCGTCGGCGGCATCCTCGATCACGTAGCAGAGGAAGCGCTGCACCGGTTCTGAGGGGAGTACGGCCGGCTCGGGAAAGCGCACCTCGAGGTGGTGGATCATGGCCGTCGAATCCCACATGAACTCGCGCGCGGGAGTCTCCACGACCGGCACACCACCCGGGAAGCCGGATGCCAAGGCCTCGGGGCTCACGCCTGGGAAACGGCGAAACAGACACGGGATCCCCTTGTAGTCGAGGTAGCCCGTCATCTTGCGGGTGAAGTACGACTGCATCATGCCGTGGACGCGATAGACGTTCGTTGCCATGGAACCGGGGCCTGACCTTACGCGAGCGTCGGCAGACATCCTGAGGACATTCCGCAATCATTCCGATATTTCCGCGCGGCTCATTGTCTGAATGTGGTAGCTTCCCCGTTCCATGCATGCGCGTCCGTATCGCTTCTACGCGGCGGAGATGTCGTATTTCTCGGCGAAGGTCCGCCCGGCGTTGCGCTACAAGGGCGTGCATTTTCTCGAGCTGCTCCCGGACTACCGTAACGTCATCCTGCCGCGCACCGGTCTCGCCTTCATTCCGGTGGTCGTGACGCCCGACGACGAGACCTGGCAGGACACCAGCGAGATCCTCGACGTCCTCGAACGCCGCGTGCCGGTTCCGCCGCTCTACCCGACGACCCCCCTCCAACGGCTGGTCGCGTACCTCGTCGAGCTCTATGCCGATGAGTTTTTGATCCTTCCGGCGATGCATTACCGCTGGGACTTTCCCGAGAGCGTTTGCAAGGCGCGTGCGGAGTTCGTGGCCGCATCCGAGACTCCGGAGACGGCAAGCCGCTTCGCCGATCGCATGCAGGGCGCGCTACCGTTCCTCGGCGTCACGCCGGCGACGGTCCCGGCGATCGAAGCCCACACGCAGGAGCTGCTCGCGGCGCTCGACGCGCATCTCGCGACGCATCCCTACGTGCTCGGCGAGCGCATGTCGCTCGCCGACTGCGCGCTCATGGGTCCCCTCTACGCCCATCTCTACCTCGACGCGGTACCCGGCCGATTGCTGCGCGACAGCGCGCCCCGCGTCTGCCGTTGGATCGAGCGCATGAACCACCCGGACCCTGAAGCACCCGGTGAGTGGCTCCCCGACGACGCTGTGGCCCCGACGTTGCGCCCACTGCTCGATCTCATCGGTCACGATGCGGTGCCGCTCATTCTCGACGGCATCCGCGCGTTCGAGACCTGGGCGGATGGCAGAGTCGCGGATGAGCCGCCGCGTGCCGTGGGCGGCCACGAGACACGTCTCCGCGGCGTCGCCGTTCAACGCGCTACCAGCTCGTACACACCGTGGATGGTGCAGCGTCCGCTCGACGCGTACCGGGCGTTGACGCGCGAGGAGCGGGTGGCCGTCGATCGGGCGCTCGCCGGCACGGGCTGCGACACATTGCTCGCGTACACGCCCCGCCATCGCGTCGGGAAGCGTCGCTTCAAGATCGTCCTCGAGGGCTGACGCGTGTCCTCTGGGTCGGAGCGAGATCAGTGGATCCGCTTTGGACCATTTGCGCTCGACGCAGCGAACGCGCGTCTCTACCGCGGTGACGAGGTCGTGGCCGTGCGCGGCAAGACGCTCGCGGTCCTGGAGTATCTGGCCGCCCGGCCCCGACAGCTGGTGACCAAGGACGAGCTGCTGAGAGAGCTCTGGCCGGAGGTACACGTCTCCGAGGACGTGCTGGTCGGCTGCGTGCGCGAATTGCGAACGATCTTCGGCGACACGCGCGGGGCCGCGCGATTCGTCGAGACCGTGTACCGCCGGGGCTATCGCTGGATCGCGGACGTCGAGCGAGCAGAGGTCAGCGGTCCGCAGCAGATCGATGCGATCGTGGATCTCTCCCGGCCAGCACCGATCTTCGTCGGACGTGAAGCCGACCTGGCGCAGCTCGAGCGGTGGTTCGAGGGCGCCGCAAGCGGTACGCGGCAAATGGTCTTCGTCAGCGGAGAGGCCGGGATCGGCAAGACGGCCCTGGTGGAGGGCTTCATCCGAGCGCTCGTTGGTCCGAATCCCACCCGATGCGAACGGGCAGCCGTCGTTGCTCGCGGGCAGTGCGTCGAGCACTACGGTCCGGCCGAGCCGTTCTTGCCAATCCTGGACGCGATGGAGCGGTTGTCTCGTCAACCGAGCAATGCGTGGGCGGCTTCGATCGTCGCGCGATGCCTCCCGGATGCCCTCCTGTCGCCGAAGGCATTGCCTTCGACCATGTCGTCCGCGGCCGGGATCATGCCTGAGCGCGCGGTGCGGCTGCTCGGCGGTGCTGTCGAAGCTCTCGCGGCCGAGCGGGTGCTCGTCCTCGTCCTGGAGGATCTGCACTGGAGTGATCCCTCCACGCTCGACGTGCTGTCCTACATCGCGCAACGTCCCGAGCCGTGTCGATTGATGGTGCTCGCGACGTATCGACCAACCGACGCAATTCTCCGCCGCCACCCGCTGCGCGATCTCGAGCAGGAGCTGCGCGCCCACCAATGCAGCGTGCAACTGCCGCTCGGCCGTCTGACGATGGATTCCCTTCAGCGCTGGCTCGACGCCTTGTGCGCTTCCCCACCGGAGGCGCTGGTCCAATGGTTGTACCGGCGCACCGAGGGGCACCCGTTGTTCGTGAGCACGCTCTTCGAATCGCTGGTCGGGGCAGGACTGGTCGCGTGCAGTCACGGTGAGTGGAGCGTGCAGCCCCGCTACGCCGAGTTCGGCGTGCCGGAGAGCCTACGCCTGATGATCGACCGGCAGGCGGAGCATCTCGACGACACCGACCGGCAGCTCCTGGAGGCTGCGAGCGCAGTCGGCACACCGTTTTCGGCGGCCAGCGTGGCCGCTGCCATCGAGCGGGATCTGATCTCCGTCGAAGCCCGCTGCGACCGGCTCGCGCGTGACGGTCATTTCGTTCGCGCCGCCGGCTCGACGGAGTGGCCGGACGGTACCGTGGCGGGTGCCTACGAGTTCATCCACGAGCTCTACCGGAGCACGCTCTACGCGCGCCTGTCGCCCGCCCACGCGCGACAGCTTCACCAACGCATCGGTCGCCGCCTCGAGCAAGGGTATGACGCCCGCACCGACGAAGTAGCGACGGAACTGGCGGGGCACTTCGAGCGCAGCCGTGACGCGACACGCGCGGTGCGCTACCTGGAGACGGCGGCGTCGCAGTGCACGCAGCGTGGCGCACATCGCGAAGCCATTGCGGCCATCCGTCGTGCGCTCGAGGTGCTCGCGCTGCTGCCCGACACCGCGGAGCGCACTGATCGGATGCTTTTTCTGAATCTGCGACTCGGTGCATCGCTGCTGGTTGCGGAAGACTATGCGGACCCGGCGGTGCAGGCGGTGTTTCAGACCTGCCGGCAGCTTGCCGAGGAAGCTCAGGCGCTGCCGCCGCTGCTGACCGCTATCGGCGGGTTGCACGCGTGCTACGCTGCTCGCGCCCAGCTTGCCGAGAGCGAAGCCATTGTCGCGCGCGTGGTCGACCTGGCCGAGCAACTACCAATTCCGCAAGCCAGGTTGATCGCATGCGCGTGCGCCGCTTGGTCGCAATGGAGCAAAGGAGAGCTTGCCAGGGCGCGTGAGAGTGCCATCGCGGCGATTGCTGCGCATACGGCCGAGCCAATTTCCTTTCCGGCCACCTTCGATGTCGTGAGCTACATGTTCGGCATCTCCGCGTTCATCGAAATGGCACTCGGCAACATCACCGCGGCGCGAGCGCGAGCGGAACAGGCGGACGCATGGTCACGCAAGACCGCGCGTCCTGTCGACCGGGCGACAGCTCTCGCGCTCATCGGCTTGCTCTACGCATTCATGGACGACCCGGTGGCTGCTGCCGTGCATGCCGAGGAAGCGGCGACGGTTGCTGAGGAGCACGGATTCCGCCAGTGGCTGGCCGTTGGACGCATCACCAAGGCGTGGGCCGGCGCCATCGAGAAGCGCACCGTCCGTTCGCTGGGCGACCTCGATGTCCGTATCGAGGAGTACACGCAGATGGGATTGCGGGCGATCCTCTCCGCGTTGCTTTGCCTGGCGGCCGGCGCGCACCTACGAGCCGGTAAGAAACAGACCGCCTTGAAGATTCTCACCCGCGCCGAGGCGCACGTGCGTGACACCGGCGAGCGCTGGTACGAGCCCGAGCTGTACCGGCTGCGCGGCGAGATCGTGCAGGCGGAGGATCCATGCAAGGCCGAGGTGAGCTTTCAGGCCGCGATCGACGTCGCCCGCGCGCAAGGAGCGAAGCTCTGGGAGTTGCGGGCGACGCTTGGTCTCGCGACGCTGTGGAGACGGGAAAAGAAACGCGCGGCCGCACGCAAGCTCCTCGAGCCCATCGTGTCTGCATTCGCAGACGATGTCGACGCGCCCGACCTACGCGCGGCGCGCGCGCTGCGGGCATCGCTCGCGTGATGGCGAGGACGGGTTTCCGGTCGCCCATCATGAGACCTTCGCGCCCATGTGGCGGCGCGTGCTCATCGTACTGGGACTCGTATGTGCGGTGGTCGGCGGCGAAAGTCGGCGAACCTCCGCGAAGCCACACGTTGCGCTAAGACTCTGAAGTCACTCGAACTACACTGGCCTTTCCACCGCGCTCGTGCCGGCGCTCGTCGCCGTCGGCGCTCGCGGCGCAGGCCACGTGTGATCGCGTCGTTGAGGTTTTCGGCGGCGGCGAACCGGATCACGTCATCAAGCAACGTACGGGCCGCGGAGCATCACGAGGGTGGTCTCCCCGCCGTCGTCGAGCAGGAGTTCCGCGACTTCCTCAGGTGCGGCGCCCCTTCGCGTTCGACTTCCCCTCCTGAAGCCGGGTTGCGCATCCGGCTTTCCGGCTACGCACCGCCGGCGTCGTTGTGGCGCGTCTTGACGACGCCCGGCGAGCGCCCCTAGGGTTCGCGCTGCTGTCGCGGAGCACCCGAGAGGCCCTTCATCCGCCCTGTGCTTGGGAAGTGCGAACGTCCGAGAAGGCGCGTTACGTTGAGCGGAGAGGCCAGAGAGGCCGTTCATGCCTACGACCACTGATCTGCGCGGGCGCGATACCGGTCGACGTTCATCCAGGAATACCTCGACCGCTTCGGTGCGCACGGCCGCGTCCGGGTGCGCACGGCGGCGTGGCACACTGGCTGGCATGACGGCCAGGGTTTCTTGCAGTGGACGCGCTCGGAAGCGCAGCGCCAGGCGTCCCCCTGTGGCAGAGCTGAGCGCGCGGTTGCACGCGGCCGCGTCGACCGGACGCTCGCTCGCTGAGCTCGAGCCCGCGTACCATCGCATCCTGCGCGCCGAAACGAGCTGCAACTTCTTCCGGGGCGAAGCGTGGGTCGACCGCTGCCACCGCGACCTCGACGCGGCGGCCGAGGTCCTCGCGCACCTCGAGCGGGCTCCTGACGCCCGCGCCGCTCGCATGAAAGAACGTCGACGTGCCTGAGTTCCGCAATCTCCCGCCCGAGCGCCAGGTCGAGTGCCTGACGGAGCTCGCGAGCGCAGCGCTCACGCGCTTCGCGATCCCCCAGCGCTCGCGGCTGACGCTCCTCAACTTCCGCGAGAACGCCGTGTTCCGCATCGACCACGCCGAGAGCGGTACCCCGTACGTGATGCGCGTCCATCGCGACGGCTACCAAACCCGCGACTCGATCCGATCGGAGCTCACGTGGATGCGCGCGCTCCGCGAGGCCGGCGTCCACACGCCCGCGTCGCTCGCGGGTGTCGACGGCGACACGGTGCAGACCGTCGCCGTCGATCGCGTGCCGCGGCCGCGTCACTGCGACGTGCTGAGCTGGGTCGAGGGCGCGCACCTCGGCACCGCGAGCGGTGTGGAAACGTACCGTCTCCTCGGTGACACGAACGCGCGCATCCATCGTCAGGTGAAGCGCTGGACGCTGCCGCCGGGATTCACGCGCCAGGCGTGGGACGAGGACGGGATGCTCGGGCCGGATCCGCTGTGGGGCCGCTTCACGGACCTCGAGGCCTTGAGCGCGGAGCGCCGCACCCTGATGCTGCGCGCGCGTGATCTGGTGCTCGAGCGGCTGTGGAGGTTCGGGAAAGGACGCGATCGCTTCGGGTTGATCCACGCCGACTTCATGTCCGAGAACGTTCTCGTGCAGGACGGCGTCCCCTACGTGATCGACTTCGACGACAGCGGCTACGGCTGGTTCCTCTACGATCCCGCGACGACGCTCGCCTGGAGCACCGCCGATCCGGAGTTCGAGCGCGTCCGAGACGCGTGGCTCGAGGGCTACCGCTCCGTCGAGCCGCTTCCCGACGAGGACTGGCGCGAGCTCCCGACATTCATCATGGCGCGCTTCCTCGTCGGCCTCGGCTGGCTGCATACGCGCCGCGAGACGCCGATGGCGCAGACGTTCACGAGCATGGTCGTCGAGCTCGCGTGCGCGCACGCCTCGCGTTTCGTCGAGGAGGCGCGGTGATCCTGCACCGGAGCGGAGCGCGCCGATGACCGGCGAGAAGCGGCGCATCCTCGACCTCGCGGCACGCTATGTCTGCCCGGACCGCGTCCGCACCTTCGAGGCGCTCGGCGTCGACCTCGTGATCGGCCGCCGCGACGGCTACCGCCTCTGGGACGTCGACGGCCGCGAGCTTCTCGACTATCACCTGAACGGCGGCGTCTTCAGCCTCGGCCACCGCAACCCCGAGGTGCTTGCCGCGCTCCGCGACGCCCTCGAGACCCTCGACATCGGCAATCATCACTTCCCGAGCGCCGCGCGCGCAGAGCTCGCCGAGATGCTCGCGCGGCTCACGCCCGGCGACCTCCGCTACACCGTCTTCGCGAGCGGTGGCGGCGAGGCGATCGACGTCGCGCTCAAGAGCGCGCGCCACGCGACCAAGCGCCGGAAGATCGTCTCGATCGCGAAGGGCTACCACGGTCACACCGGTCTCGCGCTCGCCGCCGGCGACGAGCGCTTCTCGAAGATGTTCCTGAGCGAAGGCCCCCCCGACGAGTTCGTGCAGGTGCCGTTCAACGACCTCGACGCGATGGAGACGGCGCTCCGCGGGAACGACGTCGCGGCCGCCGTCCTCGAGACCATCCCTGCGACCTGCGGCTTTCCGCTCCCGGCGCCCGGCTACCTCGCGGACGTGAAGGCGCTCTGCGAGCGACACGGCGCGCTGTACGTCGCCGACGAGGTGCAGACGGGTCTCGGGCGCACCGGTCGGCTGTGGGGCGTCGAGTGCTA
>JBGPIT010000264.1:0-7233 GCA_041485125.1 Binatia bacterium
CCCAAGGTCGGAATCGTGAACGACGCCGAGCTTCTCACCCAGCAAGCGCAAAACGCGCTCTTGAAGACGCTCGAGGAGCCGACCGGCGACACCGTCCTGATCCTGATCGGCGTCAACCCGGCGAGCCTCGCACCGACGATCCTGTCGCGCTGCCAGCGCGTCGCCTTCGCGCCGCTCGACGACGCGGACGTCGCCGCGATCCTCGAGCGCCACGGCCGGCCCCGCGCCGAGGCCGTCGCCCTCGCCGCGTACGCCGAAGGCAGCCCGGGCCGCGCGCTCGCGCTCGATCCCGCCTTCTTCACCGGCCGGCGCCAGGAGCTGCTCGGCCGCCTCGCCGCGCTCCGCGGCGCCGACTTCAAGCGCCTCGCCGCGTTCGCGCAGGAGCTCGCGGCGGAGGACAAGGACCTCACGCCCGCGCTGACGGTGATCGCGTCGTGGTATCGCGACGCCGTCCGCTCCGCGGTGCTCGGCGCCGAAGCGGCGTTGCAGAACGCCGATCTCGCCGACCGGCACACGCACCCCGATCTCGCGCGCGATCTTCGCAATCTCGAAACCACGTATGCTACGATGACGGCTCTGCGTCAGAACGCGAACCGCAATCTGACGCTCACCCAGATGCTGTTGCAGCTCTCGTGACGACCACCATGGACGCACCGACCACGACCGCACCGACGACCAACGTCGTCGCCGTCACCTACCGCACCGCGGGCAAGGTGTACGACTTCGACGCCGGCGGCCTGATCTTGCAGCGCGGCGACATGATCGTGGTCGAGAACGACCGCGGACCGGCGCTCGGCACCGTCGCGCTTGCACCCGCGCCCGGGGCCGCGACCCGAGGGACGGAGCGGCTGCAGAAGGTGCTGCGGAAGGCCGACTCCCGTGACGTCGCACGCGACGAGCTCAACAAGCAGCGCGAGCACGACGCGCGCCGCCTCTGTCTCGGGCACATCCGCGATCGCCGGCTCGCGATGAAGCTGGTGCGCGTCGAGTACTACTTCGACGCCAGCAAGGCGGTCTTCTACTTCTGCGCCGACGGGCGCGTCGACTTCCGCGAGCTGGTGCGCGACCTGGCGCAGAGTCTGCACACGCGGATCGAGATGAAGCAGATCGGCGCGCGCGACGAGTCGAAGCTCGTGGGCGGCGTCGGCCCCTGCGGGCGCGAGCTCTGTTGCTCGACCTGGTTGCGCGAGTTCCAGGCGGTCTCGGTGAAGATGGCGAAGGAGCAAGGGCTGTCGCTCAACCCGTCGAAGCTCTCCGGCATGTGCGGCCGGCTCAAGTGCTGCCTGCGCTACGAGTACCAGACCTACCTCGAGCTCCGCCGCGACCTGCCGCGGGTCGGAGCGCAGGTCAGCTCGGTCAAGGGCGACGGCGAGGTCATCAAGCAGAACGTCTTGAAGCAGACCGCGATCGTCCGCCGCGCCGACGATCACGTCGAGGTGGAGGTCACGCTCGAGGACCTCGTCGAGAAGCGTGACGAGTGACGCAGCGCCGCCGGCCGCGACGGCGGACACGGCGAAGCGCATCTACATCACCACCCCGCTCTACTACGTGAACGCCGAGCCGCATCTCGGCTCCGCCTACACCATCCTGATCTGCGACACGATCGCGCGCTTCCACCGCCAGCGCGGCTACGAGACCTACTTCCTCACCGGCACCGACGAGCACGGCGACAAGATCGCGCAAGCGGCCGAGGCGGCGGGCGAGCCGCCGAAAGCGTACGCCGACCGCATCAGCGCCGTCTTCCGCGACACCTGGGAGGCCTGCGGGCTCACCTACGACCGCTTCATCCGCACCACGGACGCCGACCACGTCCGCACCGTGCGCGAGATCCTGCAGCAAGTCTACGAGGCGGGCGACATCTACTTCGGCAGCTACGGCGGCCTCTACTGCACCGGCTGCGAGCGCTTCTACACCGAGAAGGAGCTCGTCGACGGTAAGTGCCCCGATCACCGCACCACGCCGCAGTTCATCCAGGAGGAGAACTATTTTTTTCGGATGGGAACGTACCAAGAGCGTCTCGTGGCGGCGATCAACGCGAACCCCGACCTGATCCGGCCGGAACGCTACCGCAACGAGGTGCTCGCGATGCTGCGCGAGCCGCTCGAGGACCTCTGCATCTCGCGGCCGAAGTCGCGCCTCACCTGGGGCATCGAGCTGCCGTTCGACGACCGCTTCGTCACCTACGTGTGGTTCGACGCGCTCATCAACTACGTGACCGCCGTGCGCGAGCTCGGCGCCGCGCGCTTCGCGGCGCTCTGGCCGGTGGCGAACCACTTCATCGCCAAGGACATCCTGAAGCCGCACGCGGTCTACTGGCCGACCATGCTGATGGCGGCGGGCCTGCCGCTCTACCAGCACCTGAACGTGCACGGCTACTGGACGGTCGCCGGCGAGAAGATGTCGAAGAGCCTCGGCAACGTCGTCCGTCCGCTCGACATGCAAGCGCGCTACGGCATGGACGCGTTCCGCTACGTGCTCTTGCGCGAGAGCGTCTTCGGCCTCGACGCCGACTTTCGCGAGGACGCGCTCGTCACCCGCATCAACGCCGACCTCGCGAACAACGTCGGCAACCTCGTGAGCCGCACGCTCTCCATGCAGCAGCGCTACTTCGCGGGCGCGGTCCAGCCGCGGAGCGACCGCCGTCCCGAGGACGAGGAGCTCGCGCGGGCGTACGCCCAGGCCGCCGTCGAGGTCGAGCAGCAGGTGCGCGACCTCATGCTGTCGCGCGCGCTCGAGGCGATCTGGCGCGCCGCCGACCACGCCAACAAGTACGTCGTCGAGACCGCGCCCTTCACGCTCGCGAAAGACCCCGCCGCCATGCCGCGTGTCGGCACGATCCTGCACAACCTGCTCGAGGCGCTGCGCGTGACGGCGCAGCTCGCGGCGCCGTTCATCCCCGACAGCGCGGCGCGCATCTTGGCGCTCCTGAACCTCCCGCCGGAGGCGATGGCACTGCCGGGAGCGCCGTGGGGTGAAGCCTTCCCGGCCGGTCACCGGGTCGAGCCGCCGGTCGCGCTCTTCCCGCGCATCGACACCTGAGACGCCCGCTCGCCGTCCGGCCGCCGGTGCGCGAGACTAGGGATCGAGCGCGATCCGACTGCACAGCGCGCCAACCGACGTGACGCATGACTGACACGCCAGCGACCACGAGTGCGGCCGAGAAGAGTCGCTGGCGCCCCGCCGACCCGGTGCCGCCGGCGACCGTCGTGCCGCTGATCGACTCGCACTGCCACCTCGACCAGGACGCCTTCGACGACGATCGCGCCGCGGTGATCGCGCGCGCGCGCGCCGCCGGCGTCGGGCGGCTCGTCACCGTCGGCGCCGGCGGCACGCTGGTCAGCAATCGTGCCGCCGTCGCGCTCGCCGAGGCCGATCCCGACGTGTTCGCCGTCGTCGGCGTGCACCCGCACGATGCGAAAGAGATCGACGCGAGCACCTACGGCAAGCTGCGGGCGCTGTGGGCGCACCCGAAGGTCGTCGCCGTCGGCGAGACCGGGCTCGACTACTACTACGGCCACTCACCGGTGGAGACGCAGCAGGAACATCTCCGCCGCTTCGTCCGCGAAGCCGGCCGCGTCGGGCTGCCGCTCGTGATTCATTGTCGCGACGCCTTCCCCGATCTGTTGCGGATCTTCGCGGACGAGGACGCGGCCGCGGTCGGCGGCATCATTCATTGTTTCACCGGATCGATGGCGGAGGCGGAGGCGTGTCTCGCCTTGGGCTTCACGCTCTCCTTCGCCGGCATCGTGACGTTCGCGAACGCGGCGGCGCTCCGCGACGTGCTGCGCGCGACGCCGCTCGACCGGCTGCTGATCGAGACCGACGCGCCGTTTCTCGCGCCGATTCCCTATCGCGGCCGGCGGAACGAGCCGGCGCTGGTCCATCGCGTCGCGGAAGAGGCGGCGCGCATCACCGGCCGCCCGCTCGCGGAGATCGCCGCCGTGACGGTACGCAACACCGAGCGCGTGCTCCGTCTCCCGCCCGCGGCCTGACCCTCGGCGCGGCGGCGCGTTCGGGGCGCGGCCCATGCCTGGGGCACTGCCGCGCGCGACTCTCGACGTCGCCGCTCAGCCGCGGCGCGCGAGGGCGGCGACCGCGGTCTGCTTCGCCCAGCGATAGTCGGGCTTGCCGGTCGGCGCGCGCTCGACGGCGTCGACGAAGACGAAGGCGCGCGGCAGCTTGTAGCGCGCGAGCTCGCGACCGGCGGCCTCGCGAAGCTCCTCGGGCGCGGCCGCGGTGCCGGGCCGCAGCGCGACGATGGCGGTCACCTGCTCGCCCCAGCGCGGGTCGGGCGTGCCGGTCACGACCACGTCGGCGACCGCGGGGTGGCGCTTCAGCGCTTGCTCGACCTCTTCCGCGAAGATCTTCTCGCCGCCGCTGTTGATGCAGACGGCGTCGCGGCCGAGCACCTGGATCGTACCGTCGTCGAGAAGCCGCGCGCGATCGCCGGGGACGGCATAGCGCGTGCCTTCGAGCACCGGATAGGACCGGCGCGTCTTCACCTCGTCACCGAGATAGCCGAGCGGCACGTGCCCGGTACGGGCGAGCCAGCCGAGCGCCGGATCGCCGGGCTCGAGCCGGCGCGACAGGCCCTCGTCGAGGACGACCGTGTTGGTGTCCATCTGGAACTGCGTCGCGGGCGCGCTGCCGGCGGCGCTGAAGCTCGCGCCCTGCGCGCCGGTCTCGGAGGCGCCGAAGCCGTCGATGACCATGACGTGCGGCAGCAGCTCGAGGAACGCCTGCTTGTTGCCGGGCGAGAGCAGCGCGCCGCCCGAGCCGAGGATGCGCAGGCTCGAGAGGTCGTAGCCGCCGCCGCGCAGGCGCTCGAGGAGCGGCGTCGCGAAGGCGTCGCCGACGATCGCCAGCGAGAACACGCGCTCGCGCTCGACCGTGCGCCAGATGTCGTCGGGATCGAGGCGGCGCGGATCGTCTTGAATCACGACGGTGCCGCCGTTGTGCAAGGTGATGAACGCCGACCAGTGGCCGGCGCCGTGCATGAAGGGCGGCGAGGCGAGCATCCGCATCATCTCGCCGTAGCCGGCGCGCGTCACGACCTCCGCCGGCGTCGTCACCGGCAGCTGACCGGGAACGCGGCCGCCCATGGCGGCGAAGAAGATGTCGCGCTGACGCCAGAGGACGCCCTTCGGCATGCCGGTCGTGCCGCCGGTGTAGACGATGTAGAGGTCGTCCTCGTCGGCCCGCACGGAGACCGGCGCGTCGCTCGACGCGGCGAGCGCCTGCTCGTAGTCGCGCGCGCCCGGCAGCAACGGCTCGCCGCTGCCGTCGTCGACTTGCAGCAGGAGCGCCGGCGCCGGCACCTTGTCGAGCACGCGCGCCAAGCGCGGCGCGAAGCTCGCGTGGTAGACGATCGCCTGCGCCTTGGCGTCGCTGAAGAGAAACGCCAGCTCGTCCTCGACGTAGCGGTAGTTGACGTTGAACGGCGCGACGCGTGCCTTGGTCGCGCCGATCATCGCCTCGAGATACTCGACGCCGTTGTAGAGATAGAGCGCGAGGTGGTCCTGGCCCGACTCCCAGGGCGCCAGCGCGTCACGCTCGCGCCGGCAGCCCAGGCCCGCAGACGTCAATAGATGGGCGAGACGCCGGCTCCGCAGCTGCAGATCGCGCCAGCTGAGACGACGGCCGGCGCTGACGATCGCCTCGCGCTCCGGAATGGCGTCGGCGATCGCCTCGTTGAGCGCCGCCAGCGTGAACGCGCTCACGCGGCGGGATCCCGGACGACGGCGCGCTCCTCCGGCCGCGATGCGCGTCTCGCGCCGCGGCGCGAGCCTCCGGCGCGAGGAACGTCGGAGTGAGCCGAACGCGGTGCGGCCGGCTCACTCCCGATGCCGAACCCCTGACGACCGAGCACCGTCAAGGATTCAACACGGACTTCACGCTCAAGGTGAGGCGTCCGAGACCGGGCAGGCCGGCGGTGGTGTTCACCCCGGGCTGGCTGGTGTGCGGAACGCAGAACAACGCGCCGAATTTCGGCGTCGACCGGTTGCCGCACGGCACGCTCGCCGCGCCCGCCGCGGTCGCGCTGCCGCCGCCGCAGAAGACGCCGGCGGTCACCTGGTCCGGGCAGTCGGCAATCGTGGTGCACGGCTCCTCGTTGTTGGTGCCGCGGAAGCAGTGCGTGCCGATGACGCCGTTGTCGGGGAAGCACTCCCGCCGCTTGCTGATGCAGGTCTGACTCGGTGCGCAGAGCGGGCACGAGCCGCCCTGCGACGGCGGTCGGCAGTCATTGTTGATCGAGCAGGTGCGGTACCGTTCGATCGAGCAGAGGGTGTCGGTCGGACCGGTCGTGCACTGCGCCTCGCCGGCCGAGTCGGTGTCGGCAGGGTTGAGTCGACAGATGTTGTTCGTGCACGCATTCGGCGCGCTGTCGGCGCCGTCGATGCTGCAGGTCGAGCTGTCACACTCGCTGCCGATCGTGCAGGCTGCGCCGGCGTTGGCACCGCCGAGGCAGCGCGTGCCGCCGCAGATTCCCGGCGTGCCGACGGGGCTCTCCGGACAATCCGCGTCCGAGAAGCACGGATCCTCGTTCGGATTGTTGCAGGTGTCGCAGAAGCACTTGCGGGGCGTCAGCAGGCTCGCTCGGCAGGTCGGGCTGGCGGCGGAGAGACTCGCGGTCGTGACTCCCGTCGTGATCGGCAACGTGATCGGCAGCTGGCCTTGCTGGGCCGCCGCGAACGGCGGACAGTCCAAGCTGACCGGACCGAACACGGTGTGCGCACCGTTCACGGTGCACGGCTGGCCGATGCGCGGGCCGTCGTCGCAGCAGCGGCCGCCCCCGCAGTTGCCCGGCACGCAGCGCGGGCACGGCTGCGCGATCGCCTCAGCGCCGTAGCCACCGACGTACGGCTTGGCGATCAACGAGATGTGCGTCGCGCCGCTGCTGTCCTCGATGTTGACGGTGCCCGTAATGGGACCCTTGACCTCGCTCGTCACGCACGTCGGGATGCCGCCTGCCGAGATCGGCAACGGCGCGCCGAAGAAGAAGGAGCACGGTCCGGTCGCGCCGGCGTTGGTGCAATCGGCGTTGGTCGTGCACTGGATCCAGGTCTTGTCCACGCACCGGTGGTTGTCGAAGACGGCGTTGGTGCCGGCGTTGGCGATCGGTCCGTTCAAGTCGCACTCGCCGCACGGATGGTTGGCGTTGTCACAACCCGAGACCGCGAGCGTCAGCCGCACCAACGACGGGATCGAGAAGTCGTTCGCGATCCCCGTCCA
>JBGPIT010000265.1:0-7180 GCA_041485125.1 Binatia bacterium
CAGGCGTTTCCGGGCTGCCCGACGCAGAGCTCGTCGGGCCTCGCCGCCTGCGTCGACACGCACATTCGCTGCCGCGTCTGCACCCTCTTGAACACTGTCGACGGTATGCATCGTGACTGCGACGTCTTCGACGACGGCAACGACGCGAACCAGAGCTGCGGCGAGTCGACCACCTGCGGCGACGGATTCATCGACGGTACCGAGGTCTGTGACGACGGCAACGTCCTCCCCGGCGACGGCTGCAGCGCGACCTGCACTTTCGAGCCCGGCTGGACGTGCAGCGGCGCGCCGACCACCTGCACACCCGTCTGCGGCGACGGCGTCCTCCTCGGCGGTGAGGAATGCGACGACGGGCACAACGTGGCCGGCGACGGCTGCAGCCCGACCTGTCAGGTCGAGCCGGGCTACTCCTGCGCCGGCGCGCCCAGCGTCTGCACGGCAGGGTGCGGCGATGGTCTCATCCGCGCCTCCGAGGCGTGCGACGACGGCGGCCTCGTGGCCGGCGACGGGTGCAGTCCGAGCTGCCAACTCGAGCCGGGGTGGAGCTGCGGCGGCGAGCCGACGACCTGCGCGCCGGTCTGTGGCGACGGTCTCGTGCGCGGCAGCGAGCAGTGCGACGACCACGGCACCACCTCCGGCGACGGGTGCAGCGCGACCTGCCAGCCCGAACCGGGATGGATCTGTGCCGGCTCCCCGAGCACGTGCGTCAGCGTCTGCGGCGACGGCCTGATCCGCGGCAACGAGGCGTGCGACGACGGCGCCGTGCTGCCGTCCGACGGTTGCAGCGTCACCTGTCAGGTCGAGCCGGGCTGGACGTGCGGCGGCGAGCCGAGCTCGTGCTCCGCCGTCTGCGGTGACGGCCTCCGCCGTGGCGACGAGCAGTGCGACGACGGCGACCTGACCTCGGGCGATGGCTGCGACGACAGCTGCCACACCGAGACCGGATGGAGCTGCGTCGGCCAGCCAAGCGCTTGCGGTCCCATCTGCGGTGACGGCCTGATCCTCGGCAACGAGACCTGCGACGACGGCAGCGTCGCCTCGGGTGATGGGTGCAGCGCCACGTGCCACGTCGAGAGCGGCTGGGTCTGCGACGGCGAGCCGAGCACGTGCTCGACCGTCTGCGGCGACGGCCTCATTCGGGACCTCGAGCAGTGCGACGACCACAATCTCACGATCGGTGACGGGTGCGGCCCAGCCTGCGTGGTCGAGCCGGGTTACACCTGCACCGGCCAGCCGAGCGTGTGCACGGCCTTCACGGTGACCCTGACGTCGCCGGCGCACGGCATCTTCACGCAGGCGAGCACGATCGGCGTGACCGGCTTCATCAGTCACCTGCCGACCGCGTCGGCGTTCCTCACCATCAACGGCACCGCGGTGACGGTCGCGGCGAACGGCACCTTCTCCACCAGCGTGTCGCTCAACGCGGCGAAGATCTTCAACCCGATCCGTGCCACGCTCACCGATCTCGTGCACGGCAGCTCGGCGTTCGCACGCGTGGTCGTGATCCGCGGCCTGTCGGTCGCCGACGGCGCGTTCTCGCCGAAGAGCGTCGGCCTGCGGCTCACCGACGCCGGCCTCGACCGGGTCGAGCCGCTGGTCGAGGACCTCGCCGGCTCCGGCCTCAACCTCGCCGACCTGGTCCCGGTCGGGACGGTGCTCGTCAACAACGAGTGCTTCATCGACTCGCCGCTCGGCTGTCTCGGACGCGCGACGGTCAAGGTCTCGAACCCGCCGCCGTCCTTCACGAGCTTCGGCCTCGCTGCCGACTCGATGGTGAACTTCGTCGCCGGCGACATCACCGTGCACAACATCCGCGTCGACGTCGATCTCCAGGGCAGCGGCCTGGTGCCGAGCTGCCCGATCACGCTCACGGCGAACGCGGCCTTCATCAACGGCGACTACACCCTCGAGCCGGACGCGGCCGACCACGAGCAGATCGACGTCAATCAGCTCGGCCAGCTCGACGTGAGCTTCACCGGCTTCAACACGAGCTACGGCGGCATCTGCGACGCGCCGGTGATCGGTGACATCATCCAGGCCTTCCTCCCCGACGTGGAGTCGCTCACCGTCGGCGCGATGAAAGACTTCCTCGACGATCCCGACGGCGCCGGACCGCAAGACAGCCCGACCGCGGCCGCGATCGAGACCGCGCTCGAGGGCGTGCAGATCGCTGGACCGGTCGGCGACAGCCTCGGCGTCAACTTCGACGCGCCGCTCTGGCAGGTCGCCGAGGACAACAACGGCATCACCTTCGGGTCTGACGGCCGCTTCACCGTCGTCGTCGGCAACGGGCCGGGACAGTGCGTCCCGCCGCCGGGCGCGCCGAACTTCACCGCCTCGCTGGCGGTGAACGAGGGCACGCCGACCTTCGGCACGACCTCGCCGGTCCTGCACCAGCCCTACGACCTTGCGATCAGCATCTCCACCGAGGGCTTCAATCAGCTGCTGCGCGCGCAGACCGAGTGCGGGTTGCTGATCACCAGCATGAGCAGCCTCGATCTCGGCACCGGTCCGATCCCGATCACCGCCGGCCTGCTCACCTTGCTGATGCCGGAGTTCGGGATCTTCCCGCCGGCGACGCCGTTCCGGATCGACATCCGGCCGACCTTGGCGCCGATCATCGTCGCCACTCCCGGCCCGAACAACGAGCTGGCGCTCCTCAAGATGGCGCACCTGCTCGTCACCGTGGTCCAGAACGACGGCAGCAACGCGATCGCGTTGCAGGGCGCGGTCGACGCCGACATCGGCTTGAATCTCGCCTTCACCGCCGGCTCGCTCGCGTTCCAGCTGGCGACGCCGTCGCCGACCGACATCACGATCGCGGTGATCCAGAACCCGCTCGGGGTGAACGTCTTCACGCTCGAGAACGCGATCCTGCCGCCGCTCATCGCCGAGCTCATTCCGGATCTCGCCGGCTCGCTGTCGAGCTTCCCGCTGCCGGCGTTCCTCGGCCTGAATCTGAACGGTGTCGAGGTCTCGCGCAGCGGCGAGTTCCTCTCGCTCTACGTCAATCTGGTGCCCGGGCCGTGAGCTGAGTCCGATCCCCGGCGGCGGTCCCAGACCGCCGCCGGGGGAATTTCCTTGCCACCACGAGCCGGGTTTGACACCCTGGCACGACCGACCTGGGCTGCTGTTGCGATCGAACCGTGCCGTCGTGCTGCCCGTAACCAGCGGCCCCAACCGAGTCCCGACGAGGATGAATCGATGACACAAGCGCAGAAGCTCGCGGTTGCCGTCGCTGCGGCGATGCTTTCCTGGACGTCGTCAGCGCATGCCGGTCCGTCGATCGCTGACAAATGCGAGGCGGCGAAGCTCAAAGAGGCGGGCAAGGCCTGCGCGTGTCGTCTGGGCGTCGCCGCGAATGCGCTCTCCAAGGGCATCACGCCGGACTTCTCGAAGTGCGCCAGCAAGCTCGCCGACGCGTTCACCAAGGCCGAGGTGAAGGGCGGCGGCGCGTGCCCGAGCAGCGGCGAGGAGCCGACCGTCGACGGACGGCTCGTGGCGCTGGTCACAGACGTCTCGACGGCGTTGCAGGCGGGATCCGCGAGCGGCGAGGCGGCGGTGAAATGCGCCTCGGCGAAGCTCAAGGCGACCGGCAAGAAATGCGCCTGCATGCACCAGGTGCAGTCGGTCGCGGCCCTGAAAGGCACAGTGCCCGACTTCACCAAGTGCGACGCGAAGCTCGCGTCGGCCTTCGCCAAGGCGGAGGCGAGTGCCGGGGGAGCGTGCCCGACGATGACCGACGCCGAGGCGCTCTGCGACGTCGTCGGTGGGACGTTCGGCGAGGTCGAGGCCGACATCGCGAACCTCGGCACCGCCGCGTTCGCCGAGAGCGGTCGCTACGGCGTCGGCCTGCGGACGATCACCTTCGTCGACAGCTCGCGGCCGACGGCGGCGAACGGCACCTATCCCGGCGCGCCACAGCGGACGCTCGTCACCGACGTGTGGTACCCGACCGACGACATGTCGACTCTCCAGGTCCCGAATGCGCCCTTCGCCGCCGGTGTCGGTCCCTTGCCGCTCATCGTCCGGGCCCATGGCTTCTCCGGCTTCCGCAACGACTCGCTGTACTTGCTCCGCCACCTCGCGAGCCACGGCTACGTCGTGGTCGCGCCCGACTTCCCGCTCTCCAACCTGGCAGCGCCCGGCGGTCCGACGATCGCCGACGTCGGCGAGCAGGCGCTCGATCTGCGCTTCTTGATCGACACCATGACGACCGCGAATGCGAACTCGGCGAGCCCCTTTTTCGGCCACATCGACACCGACACGATCGGTGCGATCGGCCACTCGCTCGGGGGCGCGACCGTGTTGCTCGCGACCTATCACGCGACCCTCCGCGACCCGCGCATCGACGCGACCGTCGCCCTGTCGCCGCTCGGCTGCTTCATCCTCGACGGCTTCTTCGACAGCGCCAGCGTGCCGCTCATGATCGAGGGCGGCACCGTCGACCTGATCACGCCGTACGCGAGCAACCACCTTGCCCCCTACGGCTACGCCAACGCGTCGAAGTACCTCGTCGAGTTCGCGGGCGGCACGCATCTCGGCTTCGCCGACCGGCTGCTGTTCGGAAAGTTGGAGGACGGTGACGAGGTGGTCGGCTGCCCGCTCTTCGTGCCACCTGGCGCGCCGCGCCCGGTCACGCTCAATACGGGGCTGCCGCCCGACTTCCTCGGCGGTCCCGCCGCCTTCATCGATCCGAGCGGCTCGCAGTGCCAGCCGATCTGTCCGTTGCCGCCGGCGTCCTTCATGCTCCACGCGCGCCAGAACACCCTTGCCAAGGCCGCCTCGCTCGCGTTCCTCGAGGCGAAGCTGCGCGGCTCGATCGCCGGGCGGCGGATGATCACCGGCAAGATCGACACCGAGAACACCGACACCGCACTCTTCTTCGAGGAGTGAGCGGCGCGGCGCCGGTGCGGGCGCGCCGTCTGCACGGACTCATGCGGGGTGCCGCGCAGCCGCCGCGTCCGGTCCGCGTGCGAGAACGTGGCGGTGAGGTCGAGTGAGGGCCTCGCCCCGTGGTGCACCGCTCGCCGTGCTCTACGTCGGCACGCTGCCGCCGCATCCCGGTGGCTCGGCGATCGTCGGTGCCCAGCTGGTCTCGGGATGGGCGCGGCTCGGCCACAGGGTCGAGGCGATCGCGCCCATCACCGTTGCGGCGGCGCGGCGCGGCGACGGCTTCGCCCGTGCCACTCGCGACGTGCGTGTCACCCGGTTTCCGGTTCCGTACTTCGAGAGCTCTCCCAACAACCCCGCGGGGCGTGACTATCGCCGGCGCGAAGGAAAGCTGGTGCGTGCGGCGCTCGCCGCGCGCATCGCCGCGCAACGGCCGGACGTGCTCGTCATCGGGCGCGAGACCTTCGCGTGGCACGTCCCGGACGTGGCCGCACGCCACGGGCTGCCAAGCGTGTTGCTGGCGCAAGGTGCAACGACGGCCGGCATGCGCGCGGGGTCGATCCCGCCGCTGATGGCCCGCCTCCTGCTCGCGCAGCTCCGCCGCCCGGACGTGGTCGTCCTGGTCGCGCGCCACCTGCACGCGCTCTATCGCAGCTGGGGCCTCCACCGCCTTCGCGTGGTGCGAAACGGCGTCGACCTGCGCCGGTTCCGGCCGGCGGCGAGGAGCAGCGCGCTCCGCGCGGAGCTACGTATTGCGCGCGGCGACGTGGTCGTCCTGCACGCGTCGAACTTGAAGGACATCAAACGGCCGCTCGATCTCGTCGAGTCGGCGTGCCTCGCGCTCCGGCAGCAGCCGCGCCTCGTGTACGTGGTCGTCGGTGAAGGGCCGCTGCGGTCCGACATGGTGCGCCTCTGTCGCCGCCGCGGCATCGCGGGCGCGTTTCGCTTCGTTCCTTGGGTGGAGCACGAGGCGATACCGCGGTTTCTCAATCTCGCCGACGTGGTGGTGATGCCGTCCGAGACCGAGGCGATGGCGCTGGTGTATCTCGAGACGCTTGCCTGCGGGCGCGTGCTCCTCGCGAGCGACATTCCCGCCACGCGCGAGATCGTCCGCGATGGCCGCGACGCGGTGTTGTTTCCGTGCGGCGACGTCGCGGCCCTGGCGACGCAGACGGTGCGCCTCGCCGCACACCCCGATCTCCGGCGGACGATCGGCGCCCGGGCTCGCGAGGGCGCGGCGCGGTTCTCGATCGATCGGGTGGTCGACGCCTACGCCGCCATCCTGCGCGGCGTGGTGCGGCGTCATCGCGCGACGCTCGCCGGGGCGCGCGTCGACTGCGCGTCCCGGCGAGGCTAGCTCAGCCCGGCGCCGGCGCGCCGCGATCGTCGGTGCCGACGGTCAATGGATCACCCCGCACGTGCAGGTGGTGAGCTCGCAGGCGCTGTTCGTTGGGCAGTCGGCATCGCTCTCGCACTCCTCGGCCGGGTCGAGGAAGCCGTCGCCGCAGAAGCCGCAGACGCAATCGTGACACGCGTAGCCGGGATCGCACGGGGTGTCGCTGCCGTCGCAATCCTCGTCGGGCGGCTCGATGATGCCGTTGCCGCACACGGGCGTCGCCATCGGCGTGGGTTCGGGGGTCCCGTTGTCGGGCGTGGCGGTCGGCGTGATCGCTGGGCCGGGCGTGCTCGTTTCCGTCGCGGTCTCGACTGGTGTCGGGGTGTCGGTTGCAGTCGGCGTCGCGGTGGCGGTGTCGATTGGTGTCGGGGTGTCGGTGGTGGTCGCCGTCGCGGTGGCGGTAGCGGTTGGTGTCGGGGTGTCGGTGGTAGTCGCCGTTGCGGTGGCGGTGTCGGTTGGTGTCGGGGTGTCGGTGGTAGTCGCCGTTGCGGTGGCGGTGTCGGTGGCGGTTGGTGTGGGGGTGTCGGTGGCGGTCGCCGTCGCGGTCGTGGTGCTCGATGGCGTGGGCGTCGACGACGGCGTGGGCGTCGACGACGGCGTGGGCGTCGGCGTCGGCGTGGGCGTCGGCGACGGCGACGGCGTGGGCGTCGCCACGGCGGTCGGCGTCGCGGTGCCCGTGGGCGTCGCGGTCGCGCCCGGCAGCTGCTTGCTCGACGGCACGCACAGCTCTGTCGGCCGGAACGTGTCGAAGACGTCGTTGGCGTTGAACTGGTTGTTCACGAACGCCTTGTGGGTCTCGATGAACGCGCTCACGCGCCGGACCCGGTAGCACATCAGGTGCGTCGAGAGGTCGAGGATGCCTTCATTGTTCTTGTTCGCCGGCGCGCAGAG
>JBGPIT010000266.1:0-7157 GCA_041485125.1 Binatia bacterium
GATCTTCGGCCTCTTCATGCTCTTCGGCATCGTGAAGAAGAACGGCATCCTCCAGGTCGACTACACCAACACCTTGCGCGCTCAGGGCATGGAGCGCGACGCCGCGATCATCGCGGCGAACCACGCCCGCCTGCGTCCGATTCTGATGACGAGCGTGATGCTCGTCCTCGGCATGCTGCCGATGGCCCTCGGTCGTGGCCCCGGCGCCGGCTCGCGCGCGTCGATGGCGAAGGTCATCATCGGCGGCCAGACCCTCTGCCTGCTGTTGAGTCTCCTGGTGACGCCGGTCGCGTACTCGCTGTTCGACGACGCCGGCCGCATGCGGGTCGCGTCGCGCGTCCGCGCCGGTTGGACCGGCGCCCGCGATTGGGTCCGCGGCCGCTTCGCCCCCACGAACGGCAACGGCCGCCTCCGAGAGCATTGATCACATTAGCCCCCGTGCGCGCGGCGCCTTCGGCGCCGTGCTCCGATGGGCGTCGCTCCGCGAAGTGAATTCGCGGAGCTCCAACTACCGTTCCCCGCGGGCGTGGCGCGCATGGAAGCGCCCCGCTACGCGCGGGCGCTGCGCGGGTTTATACTGACGTGATGCGGTCGCGCCGTTGGATCTTGGTGCTGGGAATCGCGCTCGTCGTGGTCGTCGCGCTCGCGTCGCGGGCGTTTCTCTCCAAGGGCGCCGACGACGTGAAGTTTCGCACCGAGCCGGTGTCGCGCGGGTCGCTGGTCTCGAGCGTCACCGCGACGGGAACCGTCAACCCGGTGAAGACGGTGCAGGTCGGCACCTACGTCTCGGGCCCGGTGCAGGCGATCGACGTCGATTTCAACTCGCCGGTGAAGCAAGGCCAGCGGGTCGCGAAGATCGATCCCCGGCCGTTCCAGCTGCGCGTCGATCAGGCGGAGGCGGCGCTCACGAACGCGCGTGCCCACGTCGACAAGGCGCGCGCCGACCTCCGCTACAAGCAGACGAACCTCGGGCGCACCCGCGCGCTCGCGGCAGAGGGCATCGTGTCGAAGGACACGCTCGACACCACCGCGAGCGACGTCGATCAAGCGCGTGCCGAGGTGGCGTTGCAGGAGGCCGCGCTCAAGCAGTCGGCGGCGCAGCTCGAGGAGGCGCGCGTCAACCTCAGCTACACCGACATCGTCTCGCCGGTCGACGGCGTCATCGTGTCGCGCAACATCGACGTCGGGCAGACGGTCGCGGCGAGCTTCCAGACGCCGACGCTCTTCCTGATCGCCGAGGACCTCACCAAGATGCAGGTCAACGCCAACGTCAGCGAGGCGGACATCGGCACGGTCGCCGACGGCCAGCGCGCTACCTTCACCGTCGACGCCTTCCCCGAGCGCACGTTCGAGGGTACCGTCGTACAGACGCGGAACGCGCCGCAGAACGTCCAGAACGTCATCACCTACGACGTCGTGATCGGCGCCGACAACGAGGATCTCGCGCTCCGCCCCGGCATGACGGCGAACATCGTCCTCGAGACCGGGCGGCGCGACGAGGCCCTGCGCGTCCCCACGGCGGCGCTGCGCTTTCGGCCGCCCGCGGACACGCGCGACGGCAACACCGGCGCCAAAGAGTCGGCACGCGAGGGCGCCGCGGGCGGAGACGGAGGCACGCCGCACCCCGGCGCGTCGCCGGGCGCGCACGTGCGACGCGCGGACCGGGCCTCCGCCGGAGACAAGACCGATCACAGCGGCCGCGTGTGGGTGCTCGACAACGGCGATCCGCAGCCGGTGCGGATCACGACCGGCCTGAGCGACGATCAATATACCGAGGTCGTCGACGGCCCGGTGAAGGCGGGCGATCCCGTGATCGTCGCCGTCGACCGGCCGCAAGAGCGCGCCGCCACGACCGCCGCGCAGCCGCCCGGCTTCGTCGCGCGTCCGGGAGGAGGCCGGCGGCGGTGACGGGCGTCGAGTCGGACTCTCAGAGCCGCGGCGACGGTGGCCGGAGCGGGCGTGCGCATGAGGAGGTGCCTCTCATCGAGGTGCGCGACCTCAGCCGCGTCTACGCGATCGGCGACGGTCAGGTCGCGGCGCTCGACGGCACCTCGTTGACGATCAGGCGCGGCGAGTTCGTCGCGATCACCGGAACGTCCGGCTCCGGCAAGTCGACGCTCATGAACATCCTCGGCTGTCTCGATCGGCCGACGAGCGGGAGCTACCGCCTCGCCGGCGTCGAGGTCGGCACGCTCGACGGCGACGAGCGCGCCGAGCTCCGCAATCGGCGCATCGGCTTCGTCTTCCAGAGCTTCAACTGGCTGGCGCGGACGACTGCCCTCGAGAACGTCGAGCTGCCGCTCTTCTACGGACCGCTGCCGCTCCGCGAGCAGCACGAGCGCGCCCGCCGCGCGCTCGCCAAGGTCGGTCTCGCCGATCGTGCCGGTCACGTCCCGAGCCAGCTCTCCGGCGGCCAGCAGCAGCGGGTCGCGATCGCGCGCGCGCTCGTCGGCGAGCCGGAGCTGCTCCTCGCCGACGAGCCGACCGGTAACCTCGACTCGCACACCAGCGCCGACATCATCGCGATGCTGCGCGCACTGAACCGCGACGACGGCCTGACGATCGTCATCGTCACTCACGACCCCGAGATCGCGGCGGCGGTCGATCGGGTGATCACCATGCGCGACGGACGGATCACCACGGACTCGGCGGCGCCGGCCGATGGCGGCGCGCGCGGCGGCGGGCCCGAGGCGAGGCTCTCGTGAGCGAGCCGGCACGACGCGCCGACCTGCCGACGGAGTCTCCGGGCGCGGCCGCGGCGCCGACTGCCGCTTCCGTCATCCCGCGTGTCACCGGCGCGTGGCGCTCGGTCGCGACGCGCGTCCCGCCCGAGAAGCTGATCGTGATGACGGCGCGGGTCGCCGCCCGCGCGCTCTGGCGGAACCGGCTGCGCTCGTCGCTGACGATGCTCGGGATGATCATCGGCGTCGCCGCGGTGATCGCGATGGTGAGCGTCGGCAAGGGCGCCGACCTGTTCGTGCAGCAGCAGATCGCGAGCCTGGGAACGAACCTGATCATGGTGATCCCGGGCGCGGTGACCTCGGGCGGCGCGCGCTCCGGCTGGGGCGGCGCCTCGACCTTGACGACCGCCGACACCGAGGCGATCCGCCGCGCCGCGCCCGCCGTCGCGGCCGTCACCCACTCGCGCCGCGCCATCCAGCAGGTGATCTACGGCAACCTCAACTGGTCGACGGTGATCCAAGGCGTCTCGCCCGAGTTCGAGGACGTGCGCGATTGGCCGGTCGAGTCCGGGAGCTTCTTCAACGACCGTCACGAGAAGAGCGCGGCCAAGGTCGCGGTTCTCGGCGTGACCGTGGTGCGCAACCTGTTCGCGCCCGGACAGGATCCGGTCGGCAGCGAGATCCGCATCAAGAACGTGCCGTTTCGCGTGATCGGCGTGCTGTCGCCGAAAGGCCAGTCGTCGTGGGGACAGGACCAGGACGACGTGGCGATGATCCCCTTCTCGACCGCGGAGCGCCGCGTCCTCGGCACCGAGATCCTCGGCAGCGTCGAGATGATCTACGCCACCACGAACAGCACCGCCGAGCTCCCGGTCGCGGTCGAGGAGATCACCACCGCGCTCCGCCAGCAGCACCACATCGGACGCGGGCAGGACGACGACTTCACCGTCCGCACGCTCGAGGACATGGCGGGCGCGAGCGCCGCCGCGAGCCAGGTGATGGGAAACCTCTTGCTCGCGATCGCCTCGATCTCGCTGGTGGTCGGCGGCATCGGCATCATGAACATCCTGCTCGTGTCGGTGACGGAGCGGACGCGCGAGATCGGTCTCCGCATGGCGGTCGGCGCGAAGGCGCGCCACATCCTGCTCCAGTTTCTCTCCGAGGCCGCGGTTCTCAGCATGACCGGCGGACTGATCGGCGTCGCGCTCGGCTTGCTCGTGACCTACCTGATCGGCCGGCTCGCGCAGTGGCCGACCGTGCTCTCGCCGGCATCGATCGCGGCGGCGTTCCTCTTCTCCGGCGCCGTCGGCGTCTTCTTCGGCTACTACCCGGCGTACAAGGCCTCGCGTCTCGATCCGATCGAGGCGCTGCGCTGGGAGTGAAGTCGACCGGCGTGCTCGCCGTGCTCGAGCGGCGCTCGCGGTGAAGCGGTCGGGCGCCGGCGGCATCCTCGACCGCCTCTTGCTGCGCTTGCTGCGCGGCGCGACCGGCAGGTCGCCGGCGGTGCCGGTCCTCGATCTCCACGGCTACGGCGTGAAGGACGCGATCGCCGCGACCGAGCGCTTCCTCGACGAAACCTCCGCCGCGGGCATCAAAGAGGTACGCATCATCTACGGCAAAGGCCGCGGCAGCCCCGGCGGCCGCGGTGTCCTGCGCGAGGTGATCCCGCGCTGGCTCGCGACCGGTGGACGGCGGTGGGTGGCGAGCGCAACGCCGGAACCGGACAGCCGCGGCGAGGACGGCGCGATCCGGGTGCGCTTGGCCTGACGTTCGCAGCGCGGCTTGGCATGCCATCTTCGCGACGACGTCGTAGCGCTCGACGGCGCAGTGTCGTCGAGCGCTATGCGGCAGGCGGCGTTCCGCACGGCGCTTGCGCGCCTCGGGACGACGAGGCCGCTCGCCACCGCCACGCGTGCGCGCCCAAGCCTCCGCGTCGAAAGACGATTCGCGACGGGTGCCGGCGGGTCCGCGGAGCACGATGCGACGGCGCGTGCCGGTACGGATCGTGCTCCCCCAACGCCGCATGGCGAACGCCGAGATCAACGATACGACCGACTCATCGGCTGTCGATGCCGTCATGCGGCTCGGCACCGCACCGCCCGCAGCGGACGGGGCCGACGCCGCGACGATGACCTTCGAGTTCGCGCGGCTGGACGACGTCTGCATGCACGAGGTCGAGATCGAGCGGAAGTTCCTCGGCGAGCTGCTCGCGCTCGTGCCGCAAACCATCGCGCGCATCTCGTCGCTGATCGCCGCGGGCGATGCCGCCGCGGTCGAGGCCAGCGCCCACGCCCTCAAGGGTCACTGTCTCATGCTCGGGGCGAACGCCCTCGGACGCGTCTTCGCCGAGCTCGAGAACGATGCGCAGCGCGGCCGTCTTGGTCGCGGCCGCGCGCTGATCTCGCACGCCGAGCTCGAGCTCATCCGGCTGCGGACGTTGATCGAAGGGTATCTCGACAGCGTCGCGTCCGCGCCGACCGCTTCCTGAATCGTCCGGTTTGACGACGCGCGCAGCGGCGACGTAAGTCTCGCCGCATGCGCTGCGACCGCGTGACGCTCCACCATCCGCCGGCGCCGTAGTGTCCGGGTCTTCGGAAACGACGAGTCAGGCGGGCGGCGCACCGGCGCTCGCGGAGACCACCGAGGTCCGCGCCGCGCACGCGTTCGACCCCGCCCCGCTCGCACGTTTTCTGAGCGAGCACGTCGATGGATTCTCCGGCACGCTCGCGATCCGACAGTTCAAAGGCGGGCAGTCGAACCCGACCTTCCTGCTCGCCGCCGGCGGCCGGCAGTACGTGCTGCGGAAGAAGCCGCCGGGGAAGCTGCTCGCGTCCGCGCACCAGGTCGACCGCGAGTACCGCGTGATGCGCGCCCTCGCCGGCACCGGCGTGCCCGTGCCGCGCATGCACGTCCTCTGCGAGGACGACGCGGTGATCGGCAGCGCCTTCTACGTGATGGAATACGTCGCCGGCCGCATCTTCCGCGACCCGCAGCTCCCCGATCTTCAGCCCGCCGAGCGCAGCTTGATCTACGAGGACATGAGCCGGGTGCTCGCCCGCCTGCACCAGGTCGACTATCGCGCGGTCGGCCTCGAGGACTTCGGCAAGCCGGGGAACTATTTCGAGCGCCAGATCGGACGCTGGACCAAGCAGTACGAGGCCGCCAAGACCGACCTGGTCGAGCCGATGGAGAACCTGATCACGTGGCTGCCGCGCAACATCCCGCCGGGTGACGAGACCTGCATCGCACACGGCGACTACCGCCTCGAGAACACCATCTGCCACCCGACCGAGCCGCGCATCGTCGCGGTGCTCGACTGGGAGCTCTCGACCCTCGGCCATCCGCTCGCCGACCTCGCCTACAATTGCCTGCCCTACCACATGCAGATCCCGACCGGCTCGCTGGTCGGCGTCGACTTCGCCGCGACCGGCATCCCGAGCGAGCACGACTACGTGGCAGCCTACTGCCGCCGCACCGGACGGAGCATCACGCACTGGGAGTTCTACCTCGCCTTCGCGCTCTTCCGGCTCGCGTCGATCACCCAAGGTGTCTACAAGCGCGGCCTCGACGGCAACGCCAGCTCCGACCAAGCGATGATGTACGGCGCGATCGCGGCGATGCTCGCGACCCTCGCGTGGGGCATGGTCGAGCCGCGCGCCTGAGCCGTCGGCTCAGGACTTGACGATGCCGGCGGCGCTGCGGCCTTCGCCACCGGCAAAGCGCGCGGCGCCCCGCCGCGCCTCGGTGAGCACGGCGCGGCCGAGCCGCGCCTCGAGCGCCAGGCCGTGCTCGAGCGGCAGGCCGGTGCCGGCGATGGTCGCGGCGCGGTCGGCGAGCAACGTCGGCCATGGAAAGCCGGCGAGCGTCTCGGCGAGGGCGAGGGCGCGCGCCAGGTGTTGGCCCGGCTCGACGATCTCGTTCACCAGGCCGATGCGGAGCGCTTCGTCGGCGGAGACGGCGCGACCGGTCATGATGAGCTCGAGAGCGCGACCGAGACCGACGATGCGCGGCAAGCGTTGGGTGCCGCCGTCGATGAGCGGCACGCCGAAGCGGCGCTCGAAGCAGCCGAAGGTCGCGCTCGGTGTGGCGATGCGGAGATCGCACCAGAGCGCGAGCTCGATGCCGCCGGCGACGCACCAGCCGGAGACCGCCGCGATCGTCGGCTTGGTGGCGGTCGTCCGCGTGAAGCCGAGCGGACCCTCGTGCCGATCGCGCACGGTGTCGATCGCCTTCAGGTCCGCGCCGGCGCAGAACGCCTGGTCGCCGGCGCCGGTGAGCACCAGCACCCTCGCGTCCGCGTCGGCCTCGAAGCGGCGATAGCCGTCGAGCAGCGCCGACGCGACGGTACCGTTCACCGCGTTTCGCGCCTCGGGTCGATTGATGGTCAGGAGCACCGCCGTCCCGCGGCGCTCATAGAGAACTGGGCTGTCGGCCATGTGAGTCCTCCCTCGTCGGGCCGCTTCGGCGTGCGAGTAC
>JBGPIT010000267.1:0-7154 GCA_041485125.1 Binatia bacterium
CCGGATCATCTCTCCGAGGTCGTGGCGGCGGAGCGCGAGCGCGCGGCTGCGACGGCCGAGGCGCGCCCGCAGCTCCGGCTCCGCGAGCAGCTCGACCAGCGCGCGGCCGGTCTCGAATTGCCGCAGCGGCGCGACCAGATAGCCGTTCCCGCGCACCATCTCGGGAACCGCGCCGACGTGGGTCGCCACCACCGGCAGCCCCATCGCGATCGCCTCGAGGAGCGAGAACGGGCTGCCCTCGTAGAGCGAGGTGAGGACGTAGACGTCGAGCGCGCGCAGCACCTCGGGCACGTCGGAGCGCGCGCCGAGGAAGCGCACCCGCTCGGCGAGCCCGGTGCGCCGCGCTTCCTCGCGGAGCTCCATTGCGGCGCCGCCGTCGGGCCCGGCGAGCACCACTTGGATGCGCGCCGCCGCGTGGCTCCGCGTCATCACGTACGCGACCGCGCGCAGCAGATGGGCGAGATCCTTCTCGGGCGCGAGCCGGCCGACCGCGCCGATCACGAGGTCGTCCGGCGTGAAGCCGAGAGCGGCGCGACAGGCATCGCGGTCGTAGCGCGCCGGATCGAAACGCGCGAGGTCGATGCCGTTCGGGATGACGACCACCTGATCGCGGCGGCAGCGCAGCACCTCGCGCTGCGCCAGCAACACGTCGCGGCTGTGGCGCGACTCGCAGACGATGCGCTGGCACGCCGACTTGTCGCGGATGCGGCCGGTGAGCGCCGGCCCGTCGAGGCGCTCCACCAGCGCGCGCACCCCGGCCTCCTGCGCCGCCGGAATCGCGTCGCGCCAGGCGTAGACCAGGCACACGTCGATGCGATCGCGGCGGAGGCTCTCGGCGAGCCGCACACGCCACGCATCGCGCGCAGCGTCGTCCGCCGGCGTCCACCCGGCGTCGGCGCCCGGCTTGTCGTGGCCGACGACGATCGGGATGCCGAGCTGGCGCGCTTCGGCGAGCAAGTCGCCGGGGCGAAAGAGATAGAGGTGCGGCGCGAAGCGGCGGCGGTCGAGGCGGCGGAGCACGTCGAGACAGCCGCGCTCCTGGCCGCCGACCTCGAAGGTGTCGCACACGACGCCGACGCGGATCACGATGCCGCGTCCTTCGCCGGCTGTTTCGCCGGCCGCTTCTTCGCGCCCGACCACTCCTCGTACGCCGTGACGACCTCCTCGACCGCGCCGGACGCGCGCACGCGGCCGCCGTCGAGCCAGAGCGCGCGGTCGCAGAGCTTCCGGACGTTCTCGCTGCCGTGCGACACGATCACCAGGGTCGCGCGGCTGTCGCGGGCGCGCCGCAGCGTGTTCTCGCAGCGCTCGCGAAAGCCGAGGTCGCCGGCGCTCAAGGCCTCGTCGAGCAGCAGGCACTCGAACTCGACGTGCGCCGCGACCGCGAAGCCGAGGCGCGTGATCATGCCGCTCGAGTAGGTCCAGAGCGGCCGCTCGATCGCGCCGTCGAGGCCGGCGAAGTCGACGATGCGCGGCAGCAGCCGCCGCACGTCGGTGTTGGTCATGCCGAGGATCGTGCCCTGCAGGAAGATGTTGTCGCGGCCGCTGAGATACGGATGAAAGCCGGCGCCGAGCGCGAGCTGCGTCGCGAGGCGCACGCTCACCTCGACTCGTCCCGACGTCGGCGTGGTGATGCCGGCCAGGATCTTGAGCAGCGTGCTCTTGCCGGCGCCATTGGCGCCGATGATCGCGAGCGACTCGCCACGCGCGACCGTGAGCGACACGTCACGCAGCGCCCAATTCTCCCGCCCGGGCGCACGGGTGCCGGTGAAGCGCCGATAGATCTCCTCCATCAGCGCCTCCTTGCCCTGCCGGAGCCGGTAACGTTTGGAGATGCCCTCGGCGACGATCACGGGCTCAAGCATGCCGCCGTGCCTCCCGGCCGGACCCTGGGTCGCGCAGGCGCCCGTAGAGGTCCCGCACCACGCCCGCGAAGCAGCGCTGCGTGTATCGCTCCTGTACGAGACGCCGGCCGATCGCGCCGATCCGCCGGCGCTCGTCGGGTCGCGCGAGGTAGTGGGCGATCAGCCGCGCGGTCTCCTCGCCACCGGAGGTGATCACGAGGCCGTCGCCGAGCGCGTCCCGCAGACCCGCGGCGTCGTCGGAGATCAGCAGCGCGCCGCAGCCGAGCGCCTCGAACACGCGGTTGTTCCACATCCCCCACTCGCGCTGCGAATCCTCGTGGTAGCCGAGGACGATCTTCGCCGAGCTGTAGAGCCGAGGGATGTCCGCGAGCGGCAGCGGACCGCGCCAGAAGCGGTGCCAATCGTTGGCGTCGCGGTCACCGGCGTACACCGGCGCCCAGTAGTCACGCTCCCAGTAGGCGCCCCAGAGCGCGAAATCGCAGCGCTTGGCGGGATCGAGATAGCGCCGCGTCGTCGCCGGACGCTTGTTCCCGCGACCGCCGCTCCCGATGTAAGCGACGTCGGCGCGGTAGCGATCGTCGGGCGCGACCGGACCGTAGTCGTCCTCGACGGCGAGCGGCAGGTAGGCGGCGGGGCGATGCCGACCGAGGAAGTCGGCGGCGGGCACGCCGTTGGTGAGAAAGCCGTCGACCGGCACGCACGCGAAGTCCGCGAGCAGATCGCCGTGGTTCAGGACGCGCAAGATCGTGACGCCGTCGACGTGATCGGCGACGTCGTCGACGCGCCACGGCGGCCGCGGCCCGGTGTAGTACGAGATCAGCAGATCGACCCGCATGGTCGCGATCGTGCCGAGCGCGCTCTGGTCGAGCGCGACAACCTCGGCGCCGGGGAACTCGCTCCGGAGGTACGCCGCCTCGCGCTCGACGACGACCCGCTCGCCCCAGACCGCGCCCTCGCTCCCGTCGAGACCGGGGCTCAAGAGCACGATACGGAAGTCGCCGGTGACCGCGACTTTGGCGGCACGATCGGTGCGCTCCGTGAGCGGCGGGGGGTGCGGGGGTAGCGGAGTCACGTCGATCTCTCTCGTGCGCGTCGCGCGGGCGCGGCGTCTAGACGTAATCGTCGAAGTAGGGCTCTGCACGCCGGAATACCACGATCCCGACGACGAGCGTGACCAGCGACGTGATGACCGCCGAGCCCACCACCCGGGGCCCCGGCAACACCCCGGATACCAAGGTCTCGCGGTACGATTCTACGATTCCCGCCATCGGATTGAGTAGATACCAATGCAGCCATGCCGCCGGCACGTAGGACAGCGGGTAGAAGCTCGGGGTGAGATAGAAGCCCACCCGCAGCAACGGATCGAGGAGGTACTCGACGTCGCGATAGAAGACGTTGAGGCTCGCGGTCAGCAGCCCGGCGCCGATGATGAAGGCGAGCTCGACGATGATCAGCACCGGCAGCCAGAGGACCGTCATCGTCACCGGCACCCCGGTGACGATCATCAGGAGGAAGAGCACCGTGAGCGAGATCAGAAAATGCGCCAGGCTCGCGAGCACGGCCGAGAGCGGGATGAGCATGCGCGGGATGCGCACCCGCTTCACCAGACCCGACGAGCGCGGGATCGACGAGCTGGCATTGACGAGCCCCATTTGGAAGAAGGTCCACGGCAGCAGCGCCGACAGCACGAAGACGGGATAGTTCGGGATGTCGAGTCGGATCAGCTTCTTGAAGACGACCACCATGATCAGCATCGTGAGGATCGGGTTCAGGACGAACCACAGCACCCCGAGCGTGGTGGTCTTGTAGCGCGCCGTGAGCTCGGCGCGGACGAGATTGCGGAGCAGGTCGAGGCGTCCACGCAGCTGGGGGGTGATGGTCGTCATCGGCGCGGGGTTCTCGGCATGCGGGCGGACGAGATGACCGCCGCCGACGGCACGACGTCTCCGGCTACCGGTTTCCTGCCGGCCGAGCGCCGCCCGCGCAGGATGCTCGCGGTCGTCTCACGCTTCAAGTGGCAGCACATCGACTATCTCGCCGCGCTCGCCGCCCACTTCGACGTCCGCGTGGTGTGGTCCGACGAGGGCCACGAGGGCGCCACGGCACACGCGCTCAAGGAGGGCATGCGCGGGTCGGACATCGGCGGCATCGACGCGGTCGGCATCGCGGCGGTCCGTTCGGGTTTGCGGGACGCGATCGCGGCGTGGGAGCCGGAGGTCGTCCATGTGATGTACTACCGCCACGAGCGGCTCGCGCTGCTCGCGCGCGAGCTCGCCGGCGATCGCGCCCTCGTCGTGCTCGAGTGCCGCGATCCGCTGACCACGCTCGAAGGCGCCCTGCCGGGCTCGGCGTTCTGGCAGCGCGAGCACGCCGCGCTCGACGCGAGCGACGCGCAGATCCTCGTGAGCCGGGCGCTGCGCCGTTACCTCGAGCGCGCGCACGGCCTCGACCTCGCGCCGACCTCGCTCGTCGTGCCGCACGCGTTCCCGCGCCGTGTCGCCGGGCCGCCGGCGCCGAAGCTCTCGGCCGCCGACGGCCGCCTGCACATCGCGCTCGTCGGCACCGTCAGCGCCGATCCCGAGAGCGGCCGCTGGTACGGCGGCATCATCCGCCGACTGGTCGGCCTCGGGCTCGTCGTGCACTCGCACTTCCACGAGATCGACGACGCCTCGCTCGCACCGTATCGCGCGCTCGCGGACGAGCTCGCCGACTACCGCCTGCACCCGACGGTCTCGTTCCGCGACGGCACGGCGCTCTCGGCGCTGATCTCGCGCTACGACCTGATGGGCGTCTTCCACGAGCTCGACGCCCGCCGCAACAACGAGTCGGCGACGCTCGCCGTCTGCATGCCGACCAAGGCGGTCTGCGGCTGGCTGCACGGCGCGATTCCGACGGTGTGCTTTCGTCACTACGGCGGCCTCGTCGAGTGGATCGAGGAGCTCGGCATCGGCTTCGTCCTCGACGACTGGCAGGATCTCGCCCGCGTCACGGCCGATCGCGCCGCGATCGCCGACGCGACGGCGCGCTGTCTCACCCACCGCGACCGCTTCAGCAACGAGTCGAACGCGCTCCGCATCCGCGACTTCGTCGAGGCGCGCCTGGCGAGTCCGACACGGCAGCGCCCGCAGCCCTAGCGGCATCGTCACGGTGCCAGCACCGACGCGACGGCGTCCGCGGCGGCGGCACGATCGTCGCGGCCGAGCACCAGGCGATAGCCGCGCGCGGCGCGCAGCAAGCGCACCGTCGCGACGAAGCGCGAGCGCATGATCGCGGCCTTCCGCACCACCTCGATCGCGCCGCCGCGGAGAAAGTACTCGACCACCTGCGGCAAACCGAGGCCGAACATGAGATTCACCGCGAGCGGCGCGAACGCGCGGCGCGCCGGCAAGGGCTCGATCCACGAGCGCGTCCCGCCGTGGCGCACCCCGACGATCAGCACCGCGGGCGACGCCTCGCGCACCACCCGGTCGCGGAAGGCGCTGTAGTCGATCACCATCTTCGCGCCGCGGTCGCGCCGCCGCACCGTGCGCACGTGCTCCGCGCCGACGCCCTCGACCGCGCCGCGCACGCCGATGCGCGTCGGGAAGGCGAGGACTCGGCCGCCCGCGAGCAGCGGCGTGTCGTCGGAGAGGAGATCGACCTCGGGCCGGCGCAAGAGCTCGAGCGCGAGCGTGCTCTTGCCGCCGCCCTCCGGCAGGACGACGAGCGCGGCGCGGCCGCGCACGCTGACGCCGAGAGCGTGGAGCCGATGGATGCCGAGCAGGTCGTGGCGCTCGCCCACGCGCGACAGCGCCATCAGATAGACGATCTCGTAGAGCACATCGAAGTCGGTCGACCACACCTCGCCGTGCTCGCGCTCGAAGTCGTAGATGGCGAGCGCGCGGCCGTTGTAGTCGTTGGTGCGGACGCGGCCCTCGTCGTAGGTGACCGCGTTCGGTGTCAGCATCGACGCCAGCCGCGCCGGAATGCGTTGCCACGGCGGCTCTTCGAAGTGGGCATGGATGACGATCGGCGCGGCCGCCGCTCCCGCCGCGACGACCGGCGTCGCGGCGGCGGCGAAATACTCGAAGTCGCGCGCGAGACTCGTCGCGAGCGCCGCGGAAGACGTCATGATCATCAGGCCGACGCCGTAGAAATCGTAGCTGGCGGCGGCGTCGGTCCGCGACGGCGACGTCAGGACGTCTGCCACGCGCCTCGATTTCTAAGCATGTCTGGTTCGAGCCTCGGGCGTTACCTTTAGGGAGGACCTTCGCCGGTCGTCAAGCGTTCTTGCGCCGCGAGGCGGGTCGGTGCTCTTCTGCGACGGCGCCGAACGACGCGCACGGCTATAGGGAACGCTCTACGTGACTTCCGCCCCCGCCCCACCCTGGCTCGCGAGCATCGTCGTGCCGCTCTTCGACCAGGTCGACGCCTGGCTCGAGCACGCGGTGCGGTCCGCGCTCGAGCAGACGGTCGCGTGCGAGGTGATCGTCGTCCACTCGCCGCGCACACGGCAGTCGAACCTCGAGGTGCTGGCGCGCCTCGGCGCCGGCGGTGATCGGCTCGTCGTCGTCGAGCGGCCGGCGGGCTGCGGCTTCCCGGGCGCGATCAACCTCGGCATCGCGCGCGCCCGCGGCGCGCGCGTCGGCCTCCTCTTCTCCGACGATTGGCTCGAGCTCGATGCCGTCGAGCAGACGCTCGCGCACGACGCGGACATCGTGTCGTCGGCAAAGACCGCGTTCCTCGAGGACGGGATCACCCGGCTGGCCGCGATCAGCTACCCAAAGCGCATGGCGTACTACCTGCGCCTACCGACGCTCGCCGCCAAGGCCGAGTACCTGACGCACTTCTTCCTCTTCCGGCGCGCGAAGCTCCTCGAGATCGGCGGTCTCGACGAGTCGCTCGGCGACTATCCCGGCATCGACGACCTCGACCTGATCTGGACGCTGCTCGAGCGCGGCGCGACGGTCGCGATCGTCGAGCGCCACCTCTACAACTACCGCGATCACAGCGGCGACCGCCTGACCTTGCGCAGCCCCGAGCAGGCGACTCGCACCCTCGGCCGCATCCTCGCGAAGCACGGCGTCAGCGGAGCCGAGAAGGACGCGATCCTGGCGCGGCACGCCCGCTGGTACGGGAGGCCGGTCCACGTCGTGCAGGCCGAGCTCGACAAGTCGGGCTCGCGCTGAGCGCGCGTCAGCGCGTCTGTCCGGTGACCGCGGCGGCGAGACGCCGGCCGTGGCGGACGTAGAGGTAGGTCTCGATCACGCGCCCGTAGACCTTCGCCCTCCGCAAGCGGAACCCCTCGCC
>JBGPIT010000268.1:0-7143 GCA_041485125.1 Binatia bacterium
CGTCTCCATGACGTCGAGGACCGCGTCGAACTTGACCGCGAAATTCGGATCGTGAAAGCCGACCATCGTGCCGGGGAAGCGCGTGGCGGCGAAGCGCAGGTCGGCGGCGAGACGATCGAGCGAGAGCAACCGGTCCGGCGCGTCCCTGTCGATGCAGAACTCGCAGCGGTAGGGGCATCCGGTGCTCGCGAGGAGCGGGATCGTCGTCGACGGCACCGCGCGGCCGTAGGCGAAGGCCGACGCGCGCACCTCGGGAAGGCGCTCGGCGATCGACGGTAGATCGCCGAGCGGCCGCTCGGTCGCGACGAACGCGCCCGGGGCGTACGAGCCGGCGAGGATGTCGGCGATCGTCTCCTCGTCACAGCTGCCGACGGCGAGATCGAAGAAGCGCAGGCAATCGTCCGGGAACGCTTTCGCGTGCGGCCCGCCGATCACGGTCGTCACGCCGGCGCGGCGGTAGAGCTTGGCGAGCGCGTAGGCGAGCGCGCTCGCCTGCGTGTAGGTCGCGACGAAGACCACGTCGAGGTCGTCCGGCAGCAGCCGGCGCGGGTCGCCGACGCCGTAGTAGGTCGCGTAGAACACTTGGTGGCCGCGCCGCCGGCACCACGCCGCGATCGCCTGCGGCATGACGCTCGCGTACTGCTTGGTCATGACCAGGTGATAGGCGGCGTCGCTCCAGGTGCGCGCCGGGGTCGAGAGCAGCTCGAGAATACCGACGCGCATGGCCCCCGTCCTCAGCGCAGCCGGACGATCGTGCTCGCGACGCTCGCGAGCACGCAGGCGTAGGCGAACGCGTCGCCGATCCGCGCGTACGGCGTCACGACGGTGCTCGGCCAGATCGTGCCGCCGAGCGTGTCGCGCACGAAGAAGTCGGTGTGCGCGACGACACGTCCGAGCGGATCGACGATCGCCGACGGCCCCGACGTCGAGGCGCGGACGAGGTAGCGCCGCTCCTCGACCGTCCGCAGCCGGACGATGTCGAACTGCTGCGCCGAGAACTTCGGCGTCAGCCAGGTGTCGTGTGCCGGGTCGACGAAGAAGACCGCGCCGGCGCGGACGCGCGCCGCGGCGATTTCCGGAAACATCGCCTCGTTGCAGATCGTGACGCCCGCCGGACCCGCCGACGTCGGCAGCGGCGGCCGCTCCGATCCCGGCGTGAGCTCGCGCGCGTGCGCGAACTCGCGGCGCAGGAAGTCGAGCGCGTGGACCGGGAAGTACTCGGCGAACGGCACCAGACGTTGCTTGTCGTAGGAGGCCACGATCGACCCGTCGTCCGCGAGCAGGAAGACCGAGTTGTAGTAGACCGGCGCGGCGCCGTGCTCGACCCGCGGCCCGCCGGTCACGAGCTGCGCGCCCGCAGGCTCGAGAACGCGTGCGATCGCGGTCCGGTAGAGCGGCTCGTCCTCGAGGAAGAAGGTGAGCGCGTTCTCCGGCCAGAAGACGATCTCCGCACGGCTGTCGCGGAGGGCGGCGTGCGTGAGCCGCAGATATTCGTCGACGTTGCGGCCGTAGAACTCCTCGCGCCACTGCGTCCCGACGTCGAGATTCGCCTGCACCATCGCGACGCGGATCGGTCGCACGCTCGCCGGCGTGATCTCCGTCGTAACGAGCCGGTACTGCCCGTAGGCGAGCGCGGCGACGACCAGCGCGAACGCGAGCGCGACGCCGGCGAGCGGCTGCGACACCGCTCGCCGTGAAGATGGAGCGACGGCGCGGTCGCGCGGTGATCGCGTCGACACCGCGGCGACGAGCTCCGCCAGTGCCGCGTTGACCGCAACCAAGAGGAAGCTCACGCCGTAGACGCTCGTCGCGTCGGCGATCTGCATCAAGCGCTCACGCCCCATCTGCGAGTAGCCGAAGAGCGCCCAGGGATTTCCGACCAGGCGCGCGCGCGCCAACTCGACGGCGACCCAGGTCGCCGCGACCGCGAACGGCAGCAAGCGCCCCGGGCGGCGCACGAGCAGCCGATAGACCGCCGCAAACGCCATGAACGCCGGCGCCGCCATGAACGACGCGACGAAGACGAAGAACCCGATACCGACGAGCAGCGGCTGCTCGTAGTAATTCGCGACCGAGTGGGGAAACCAGTTGCCGACCGCGTATGCCGCCGTCATCGTCCAGAGCCACCCGAGGATGAGCGCGCGACCGAGCGTCGCGCGGCGGAGCGCGAGAAAGAACGGCACCAGCACGACCCACGCGACGAGGTGCCAGCTCGCGGTCGGGAACGCGAGACCGTAGAGCGTGCCCGAGATCGCGGTCAGCGCGAGCGCAGCCAGTAACGGCATCGCGCGGACGCTGTCGGCACCGGGCAGAGATGTCAACGGCTCCGGTGGGCCGGGCAACCGAATCGTATCCGCGTGTTCGGCGACCGCTACACGGAAGGCGGGCGTTCGGCGGGCCGATGGCTCGCGAGGAGCGCTTCGGCGTTGCCGTGGAGCCACCGTTCCATCACCGCCGGCTTCACCGGCAACGCACGGAACTCGGTCAGGAGCTCGGCCGGCGGCCGGCCGATCAGGAACCAGCCGGAGCCGAAAAGCACCTTGTCGGCGATCGTCGTCTGCCCGTAGCGCAACAGCGGCTCCCAGCCGGTGCCGGGCTCCGTGAAGTAGCGTGGCCGGTGCGCGCCGAGCTCGAGGTAGACGCGCGGATGCTTCCACGCCAGCAGGCAGGCTTCGAGCACCCACGGATAGCCGCCGTGGCTCATGATGATCGTGAGCTCGGGGAAGTCGGCCGCGACGGCGTCGATGTGGCGCGGATGGCCGAGGTCGTTGATCCGCATCGTCGTCCAGTTCGCCGAGGTGTGGATGCTGAGCGGCACCCCGAGCTCGACGCACTTGGCGTAGAAGGGATAGTAGCGGCGGTCGTCCGCCGGCACGCCGATCATGAACGGCCGCAGGCTCAAGCCGCGAAAGCCGCGCTCGACGATCCAATGCTCGAGCTCGCGCACCGCCGGCGTCCCCTTCAACACGTCGGCGCCGGCGTATGGAATGAAGCGCGTCGGGTAGCGCGCGGCGACCTCGGCGATCAGCTCGTTCGGGATCCAGGTCTCGCCGACGCTCGAGTGCTCGTCGAAGCCGGTGATGAGCGACTGCGTGACGTGCGCGGCGTCGAGGGCGGCGATGACCTGCTCCTCGGAGAGCTGGATCTCGATGGCGCGCCGCTTGAACGCGTCGAGGCTCGGCTCCTGCTTGTAGAAGACCCGGAGATACCCGAGCATCTCGCGCGGAAAGTGCTCCGCCGAATGACGCAGGATCGCCGGCGTCGGCAGGACGGGTGCCCACATGTCGATCGCGGGAATCGTCTCCATCGCCCCTCCTCGATCGCGGCCACGCGCTCAGGCGGGTGCGACGAGCAAGTGATACGCGGTCGGCGTAGTAAAGCCCATGCGCGCGTAGACCGGCGCGCCCATCGGCGACGCTTGCAGGTTCACGAACGCGGCGCCGCGCCGAAACCCCTCGCGCACGACCGCCCACGTCACCGCCTCGCCGTAGCCGCGCCCGCGATGCGCGGGCACGGTACCGACCCAGCCGATTCCGGCGACGCCGTACGAGACGTAGAGGGCAGCCGCCGCGGCGGGCTCGCTGCCGGCGTAGCCGACGAAGCCCTGCACCGTCGGCGCGCAGACGCTGTCGAGCTGGGCGAAGATGTCGGCGGTGTAGGCCCGTGACTGATCGTAGGTGGCGTACGCCTCGGCGCTGACGTGGCGGTAGGCGTCGCGTCCCGCGTCATCGACGGCAGGGCAGATCACCAGACCCGGACAATCGGCGACGCTGCCCGGATCGGCGAGCAAGACCATGCCGGGCTCGTGCACCGGGTTGATGAGACCGCGCGCGAGCAACGCGGTCTCGAGCGCCTGGTCGGCGTGCGCCCGCAGCGCGATCGCGAACGGGAAGCTGCGCTGCACGTAGAAGGCGCCAATCGTCTCGAGGACGGTGTCGGCATCGACCTCGGCGCGGGGAAACGCCACGTTGTTGAAGAAGGCGCCCTCGGGATGCGCGACCATGGTGAGCTCGCCGGTCTCGAGGATCTCGGTGTTGCGGCCGGTGCGGGTGAACTCTCGCACCATCTCCCACATGTTGAGGTCCATGAGGCGCAGCAGCCGCGCGCGGTCGAGATCGGCCACGGCTCAGATGCGGACCGGCACGCCGCGCGCCAGCAGGTACTCCTTGCAGGCGCGCACCGTGTACGTGCCGTAGTGGAAGATCGACGCGGCGAGCACCGCGCTGGCGCCACCGATCGCGAGACCGTCGTAGAGATGCTCGAGCGTGCCGACGCCGCCCGACGCGACCACCGGGATCTGCACCCGGCGGCTCACCGCGCGGGTCAGCTCGAGATCGTAGCCGGCCTGGGTGCCGTCGCGGTCCATGCTGGTGAGCAGGATCTCGCCCGCGCCGGCGCGTTCCATGCGCTCGGCCCACGCGACCGCGTCGATCCCGGTCGGCCGGCGGCCGCCGTGCGTGAAGACCTCGAAGCGCGGCGCCTGACCGGGATCGGCGACCACGCGCTTGGCGTCGATCGCCACCACCACGCACTGGCTCCCGAAGCGCTCCGCGGCCTCCGCGACCAGGGCAGGACGCTCGACCGCCGAGGTGTTGATCGAGACCTTGTCGGCACCGGCATTGAGCAGCGCGCGGACGTCCTCGATCTCGCGCACGCCGCCGCCGACCGTGAGCGGCATGAAGACGCGGTCGGCGGTGCGCGCGACGACGTCGAGCATGGTCCGGCGCGCCTCGTGCGACGCGGTGATGTCGAGGAAGGTGAGCTCGTCGGCCTCCTCGCGGTCGTAGCGCGCCGCGATCTCGACCGGATCGCCGGCGTCGCGCAGGCCGACGAAGTTGACGCCCTTCACGACCCGGCCGTCCTTCACGTCGAGGCAGGGAATGATGCGCTTCGTGAGCATGGTCTCAGGCGCGGCCGTCGCGCGCGATCCGGATCGCCGCGCGGAGATCGACGGCGCCGGGGTAGAGCGCACGGCCGACGATCACGCCGGCGAGGTTCGGCTGCTCGAGCGCGGCGAGCGCGCGCACGTCGTCGAGCGACGCCACGCCGCCCGACGCGATCACGGGCAGGTCGACCTCGGCAGCGAGCGCCGCGACCGCGGCAACGTTGACGCCGTCGCCGGTGCCGTCGCGAGCGATGTCGGTGAAGACGATCGCCGCCGCGCCGGCGTCGCGCACCCGCGCGGCGAGCGTCGAGACCGTCGTCGCGCTGTCCTTCGTCCAACCCGCGACCGAGACCATCCCGCGCCGCGCGTCGATGCCGGCGAGGATCGCGCCCGGATGGTCCCGGCACGCGTCCGCGAAGAACGCGGGGTCTTCCAACGCGGCGGTGCCAAGGACGACCCGACCGACGCCGGCGTCGAAGGCGCGCGCCAGCGTGTCGCGGTCGCGAATGCCGCCGCCGAGCTCGACCGGCACGTCGACACCGCGGCAGATCGCCGCGATCACGGCGGCATTCATCGGCGTGCCGCGCACGGCGCCGTCGAGGTCGACGACGTGGATCCACTCGGCGCCGGCCTCGGCGAAGCCGCGCGCCACCGCGACCGGATCGTCGGCGTAGACGGTCTCGCGCGTCATGTCGCCTTGCACCAGGCGCACGCAGCGGCCGCCCTTCAGATCGATCGCGGGAATCACCAGCATCGGGACTCTTATCTGCAGCCGAACGGCGTCGCGGCCGACGTCAAACCGCGCGCTCGCTGGCGACGCCGTCGGTCTCGCCGGCGAGCGCCGCAAAGTTCGCGAGCAGGCGCAGGCCGGCCGCTTGGCTCTTCTCCGGGTGGAACTGGCAGGCGTAGACGTTCTCCAGCCACACCGACGAGACGAACTCGCCGCCGTACTCCGTCGTGGTCGCGATCACGCGCTCGTCGTCCGGCACCGGGTAGTAGGAGTGAACGAAGTAGACCGGCGTGCCGTCGTCGATGCCGGTGAGGTGCGGCGGCCGGCGGATCACGCGCAGCGCGTTCCACCCCATGTGCGGGATCTTCCGCAGCCCGACCGGATCGGGCGCGAAGCGCACGACCCTGCCGGGAAGGATGCCGAGTCCCGCGACCGGGCCGAACTCCTCGCTCGAGTCGAAGAGGAGCTGCATGCCGAGGCAGATGCCGAGGAACGGCCGCCCGGTCGCGACGAAGTCTTTCACCGTCGCGGTGAGGCCGTGCCTGCCGAGGTTCTCCATGCACATGCCGAACGCGCCGACCCCGGGCAGCACGGCGGCGTCGGCTCGAGCGATCACCGCCGGGTCGCGCGTGACGACCGCGCGCGCGCCGACGTGCTCGAGCGCCTTCTGCACGCTGCGCAGGTTCCCCATGCCGTAGTCGATGACCGCGATCACGCCTACACCGCCTGCGCTGGAGTCTCTGCGGTCGCACGACGGCGCGCAAGCGCCGGGCTCCAGAGCCGCAGCACCAGCGCCGCGATCACCAGGAGCCCGAGCGGCCAGTACAGCGCCGACTCGAACGTGCGGGGCACGTAGCTGAGCGCGAAGATGAACCAGATGTAGTACGCGCCGATCGTGTGCAGGCGGCACCACGCCTGCGGTCCGAGCCATGCCGCCGTGCGGTCGAACGAGGTGAGCGTCATCAGGGTCAGGAACACGTACCCCACACCGCCGAAGATCAACAGGACGGGCCCGGCCGTTTCGTACAGGCCCGCCGTCGACCAGCCGGCGAGCGCGAGGAGCGCGGCGAGGTGCGCGTAGTGCGACACCGCGAACGAGACGCCGAGCTGGCGGCGGTTCGCGAGCAGCCAGCGCGTGGTCGCGTTCGGCCACGCCCGTCGCAGCGACGACGCCGCGAAGGCGAGCGTGAAGAGGACGACCGAGCTCCGCGCGGTGGCGCGGATCACCATCCGGATGGCGGGCTCGTCGGTGCCGGCCGCGGCGAGGCACGCCGCGATCATCACCGCGATCGCGACCGTCGCCCAGCCGACGATCGGCCAGCCGTTCACGGCGCCGCGCACGCGCGTCTCACAGGGCGCCCTTGGTCGAGAGCACGCCGACCACGCGCGGATCGCGCTGGCTCGCGACGTCGAGCGCGCGCGCCAGCCCTTTGAAGGACGCCTCGATGATGTGGTGCGGGTTCCGGCCCGCGAGCATGCGGACGTGCAGGTTCATCCCGAGCTGGTTCACGAACGCGAGCAGGAAATC
>JBGPIT010000269.1:0-7110 GCA_041485125.1 Binatia bacterium
ACGGCGGACTCGCCGGCGCACCGGCGGGACCGGCGCGCGCCGGATCCGCGGTCTCGAAGACCGACCGCGCCCGCCGCGCGAAGCCGACCCGACGGAGCCACGGCAGGATCTCCTCGTCGCGGTCGGCGGGCAGGCGGTAGATACTGCCTTTCACGCCGAGGTCGAGAACGCGCGCCCGCGCCTGGGGCTCGAGGTTCCGGAGCGTCACCGGCAAGGTCGCGTCGGCCTTCGACTCGACGATGCCGAAGCGCGCCGCGAACTTCGCGAGCGGCGGCGCCGGACCGGTTTTCACCGTGAGCGGATAGCGCGCGGCGTTCGCCGGCGTGCGGCCGCTCTCGTCGGCGAGGTCGGGCGGCAGGACGACGGTGAAGCTCGCGCTCTCGGCGAACGGTCCGGGAAAGACGATCGCCGACATGGTCTCGTCGTCATTCGGCGTCGGCGCGCGCGGGCGCGCGCTGCCGTCCGCCTCGAGCAGCTTCACACCCGCCGCACGCGCGGCGGGAATCGCGGTCGAGAGCTCGACCCGCATCGCCGTCACCGGGATGCAGGCGGCGCCGCGGCGCTCGCGATCGCAGCGGAAGGTGACGGTGAAGGGTGGTCGGGTGCGAAAGTCGAATCGCTGGTCCGCCGCCGACGCGACGCCGCCCGCGGTCGCCACGCCCTGCCCCCACACCAGCGTCACGCGCGCGCCGTTCGGGAAGCGCTGCGTCCCCTGCACGATCACCACGGGAGGCTTCGCGACCCAACGATACTCGTGCAGGATCGCGTCGCGCTCCTCGCCCTCGATCAGGCGGACGCCGACTTGCTCGCGCACGCCGTCGACGGCGAACGACACGTGGTCGAGGATCGACGCCGGGTCGGCCTCGGCGTCGAGGACGAGGACGAAGGCCTGGTCCTCGCTGAGGTCGGTCGCGCCCTCGAACGGCACGGTTCGCACCACCGCCGGACCGCCGGTCGAGAGCTCGAACGGCCCCGCCGCGCCGACCGGATCGCCGGCGAGCGTGCGCACGTCGGGGCGCAGACGGAACGTGCAGCGGACGCCGGCCGGCAGGTCGCGGGCGAAGTCGTAGGCCCAGGTGCGGCTATCGATCCACCGCCCGGTGCCCTTTTCGCCGCAGTCGACGTCGAAGGGGCGCGCCGGCGGCCGCGGGTCGCCGAGACGGATCATCGGCTCCGGAAAACGCGCGGTCGCCTGACGGACGCCCTTCACGATCCCTCGCGGCGCGAACTGGACGGCGCCCGACGACGCGGCGCGCGCCGGTGCCGGAGCGTTCGCTATCGCGATCGTCACGATAATGACGGTACGGAAGGCGACGACCGGTGAGCAGCGCATCCGGGGCGTGTGCTTTGCACATCGTCGCGCGGTCGTCGAACCACCCGAGGGCATTTCCGCCTTTCCGCTCTCGCCGTTCTCGTATACGAAGCTGTGAGTGACGCCGCACTACGATCGGATTACCTTTCTCGGAATGCACAACCCCATCCGCGGCGTTCTGCACGGCACCGCGGCACTGCTCTCGATCGTCGGCGCGGCGCTGCTCTGGTCGCGCGGCGCGGGCGACGTCGGCCGGCAGTGCGCGCTCCTCGTCTTCACCATGAGCCTGATCGCGCTCTACTCGGTGAGCAGCCTCTACCACTCGGTTCCGTGGGGAGGAGTGTGGAAGCAGCGCATGCAGCGCATCGACCACTCGATGATCTACGTGCTGGTCGCGGGGACGTACACGCCGATCGCGGTCGTCGCGCTCGACGGCTGGCCGAAGTGGATCGCGCTCATCGCAGTGTGGGGTGTCGCCGCGGTCGGCATCTATCAGAAAGTGTATCGGCCGAACGTCGGTGACTGGTTCTCGATCACGATGCAGACGGTGCAGGGCTGGCTCGCGTTACCGCTGCTCGGCCCGCTCGCGCAGGCGCTCTCCTGGCCGGCGCTCGCGCTCACCGTCCTCGGCGGTGTCCTCTACACGATCGGACTCGTCCTCTTCGTCACGCGGCGGCCGCGTCTCTGGCCGCGCGTGTTCTCCTACCACGAGGTCTTTCATCTCTTCGTCGTCGGCGGCAGCGCCGCCCACTACGCGATGATCTTCCGCTACATCGCGACCGGCTCCTGAGCCCGGCGCTGCCCGCTCCCGACGTCGCCCTCGCGGCGACGCTCCACGACCCGACAGGGGCCCTCGCGGGCGACATCCGGCGCGGAGTGCCGCTGCTGCGCCGGCTCTATCGTCACATCGCCGTGACCACGAGCCCGACGACGTCGGCACGTGCCGTCACCGCCCTCGCCGCGGCGGACGCGCACGCCGGCACGCCGGCGAGCGACACGCGTGGCCCGCTCTACCGTCTCGCGCTCCGTCGCGCCCTCGCCGGCGGCACGGCCCGCGTCCACTACCTCGACTTCGACCGCGCGCTGCACTGGCTGCTGCGGACGCCGCGCGGCAGACCGACCGCGCGACCGAGGGTCCCGCGCGAGCTCGCCGCAGTCCTGCGCATCCCGACCGACCGTCGCATCCTCATCGTCGGGCGCACGCCGCACGCGCATCGCTCGCACCAGCGGCCGCTCTGGATCACGGAAACGCGCGTGAACGCGCACTTCGCCAGCCGACTCGGCATCGCCGGTCGCGTCGACTTCCTCGCGCCCTCGTTCATCGCCGATCGCGCGACGACTCGACTGCTCGTCGCCCGCTCACGCGCGCGCGGCGCCAGGATCTACGGCGAGCTCGTCGGCTTGCTCGCCGGCCTCGCGCCGGAGCTCGTCTACGTCGACTGCGACGGTCTCGACTGGGAGACCCCCGACCGCGCGCGTGCGGTCGTGAGTCGCGTCGGGCTCAGCCGTTGGCGCGCGCGCTTCGACACGCCCGCCGAATGGCGCCTCCGGACGGCGTTCGTGGCGCAGTTCATCGACGGCTTCGAGCGCGCGCTGGCGCGCCATCCGATCGGTCGCGTGCCGTTCTCGCGGCTGCGTCTCCGGCCGCCGCCGCTCACCGGCTCGTGACCGAGCGTCAGCGCAGCAGGTGCCGGCCCATGACCAACGGCAAGTCGAGCGCGGAGAGTAGCCCGGGCTTCGCCTCGCACACCGCGGGAATGGCGTTCAGGATGCGCAGCGCCGTCGCGATCAGGGCCGCGCTGTTGTGGTCACCGTGCGCATCGCCGAGCGTGAGCTCGCAGGTCACTGAAGGGGACCCTTCGATACAGACCCGGTAGCAGCCCGAGCCGGTCGGCTGCGGCCACTCGGGCGCGAGGTCGTCGCGCAGACGCGTGACGTGCTCGAGGATGATCGCCGGCCGGCCGTTCACGATCGCTTGCACCTCGAAGCGGAGCGCGGCCATCGAGCCTGCCGGCACCGGACCCGACGGGATCACGAAGCTCGTGTCGGCGGCACGCTTCTCGTGGGTCTCGCGCACCTCCTCGACCTCGACACCGAGGCCGGCGGCGATCTGCCGCACGACGGGACCCCACGCGAGCGAGAGCACACCGGGGATCAGGAGGAGCGGCGTGTGATCGAGCGGTTGCGCGAAGCCCATCGTCCCGAAAAGCACCTCGGCCTGGTCGTAGGTGTCGTAGTTGACGATCTCCATCACCCGGACCGAGTCGATGCGCGCGCAGAGGCCACTCAGCACCAGCGGCAGGGTGTCGTTCGCGAAGCCCGGATCGATGCCCGACGTGAAGCACGACGTGCCGCCGGCGCGGCACGCGGCCTCGAGCTTCTCGACGGTCGTCGAATCGGCGGCCGGCGGATAGACGAGCGGCACCACCGACGTCGCGACGACGTTGGTGCCGGCCTTCAGAATGCGGCACATGTCGCTGACGGCCTCGAACGGCCGCAGGTCACCGGTGGCGGTGTACGAGACGCAGTCCGCGCCGAGCGCAAGCAGCGCCTCGGCGTCGTTCGTCGCTTTCACGCCGACCGGGCCGACGCCGCAGAGCTCGCCGGCGTCGCGGCCCGCCTTCTCCGCGCTGTGGACCCAGAGCCCGACGAGCTCGAGGTCGGGATGGTCGATGATCGCGCGCAGCGCGTGCTTGCCGACGTTGCCGGTGCTCCACTGGATCACGCGATAGGCCATGCCGCTTCTCCTCCTCAGAGCCCGCTCGGCATCTTGAGAGGCCAGTTCGATGCAACGGTCCCACCGTCGACCTCGAAGACCTTGCCCGTCACCCAGCTCGACGCGGGCGAAGCGAGATAGAGGACCGCGAGCGCGATGTCCTCGGGTGTGCCGAGCCGCGCCATCGGCGTCATCTCGACCATCTTCGTGCGCACCTCGGGGGCGGCGTCGAGAAACATCCCGAGCGCCTCGGTCTCGGTCGCGCCGACCGCGAGCGCGTTCACGCGGATGCGCGGCGCGAACTCGCAGGCGAGCAGGCGCGTCATGTGGGAGAGGGCCGCCTTCGCAGTGCCGTAGGCGACGAAGCCCGGGTCGACGAGGTGAGACATCGCGCTCGAGATGTTCACCACCACGCCACCGTCACGCGCCGCCATGTGCGGGACGGCCAGACGCGTGAGGAGGAACGCGGCGCCGACGTTGAAGTGGAACGCCGCCTCGAAGTCCTTCTGGCTGAGGTGCAGCGCCGCGCCCGGCATCGTACCGCCGGCGTTGTTGACGAGCACGTCGATCCGACCGAGCTCGCGCACGGTCGTATCGACGAGGCGCTGGACCTGCTCGGCGTCGTTGACGTCGGTCGGCACGGCGAGCGCCCGGCCACCGGCGGCACGAATCTCGGACGCCGCCTCCTCGAGACGGTCGGGCGAGCGCGCCGCCAGGACCACGCTGGCACCGAGCTCGGCGAACGCGCCGGCGCTGGCGCGGCCGATGCCGGCGCTCGCGCCGGTGACGATGGCGACTTGGTCCGTCATGCGAAACCGGTCGAGGATCATCGGCGCCGCCTCCAAAGGATGTCGTGGCCGAACGGGCTCGGCGGGGGAGACGTATCCCGCGCCCCGGGCCGTCGCGTCAATCGACGGCGCACGCGGCGCATTACCTGAGACGGATCAGATCTCGTGGCGCAGGCCGGTGCGCCACTCGCGGCGCGGGCCGGCCCAGCGGAAGCGTTTCATGTCGATGTGGCCACGACGGTCGAAGACGACGCCCTCTTCTTCCAGCATCTCGCGCTGGATGCCCGCCCAGAAGCCATCGCGGTGGCTCGGTCTGCCGGCGGCATTGATCACCCGGTGCCACGGCACCGTCACGGCCTCGACGTCGCGCAGCGAACCGAGCGCCATACCGACGGCGCGCGCGCCACGCGGCTGGCCGAGGATCGCCGCGACTTGTCCGTAGGTGACGATCTTCCCGCGCGGCACGCGGCGCACGACGCGGTAGACGAGTCGATAGAATGGCGGCACTTGCGCTGCGCCAGCGGCCCGTCCTCCGGCAGCCACGCCTCCGCGGCGCCGGCCACGTTCCCCGCTGGACGTCTTCCCAGGCGAACGACGGATCAACCGAGTGGGCTGCCGCCGACGACCATCGGGAGCGGCTTCAGATCACGCCGGATCGCGTCGAGCACCAGCCCGAGCGATTCGAGCGTGACGGCGCCGAGCAGCGCAGCGTCGCCCGGCTCACCGAAGATCACGGGCGCCGCGCCTCGACGTGCACCGTACACGAACACCGCATCGCCCCGGTCGCGCTCGATCGCCGAGCCGTCCGCGAGGCGGAAGCGCTCGCGACTATGCGGCTCGATACCGATGCGCTCCAGCACCGTGCGCGGCACGAACGAGTAGACGGCGCCGGAGTCGACGAGAAACTCGACCTCCGCGCGTCGCTCCAGGGCCGCGGGGTTCGCAACCTCGATCGTGAGCACGGTGATCCCCATACGTCGGCAGCCTAGGCGCGGCTCTTGTCACCGTCAACGACTACTCGGCACCACCAACGTCGCTCGCCGCGCGGTCGAGCTCATCTTCGAGCACGAGGCCGTGTTCGATGACCAGACGCTCGAGCGCGACCAGCCAACAGTCGTAGTACGGCGCGTCGGGAGCGGCGGCGATCGCGTCGATGAGACGGCGCTGGAACTCGCTCCAGTCGACGCCGAGCCGGCGGACGATCGCGAGCGCGATGCCGAAGATCCGGCCTTGCCACGGCGCCTCGAAGACGAGCTCGCCGTTTCGCCGCGGCAACGCCGCGGCACCGCTCATGTCGTTGACGGCCGGATCGATGACGGGCTTCACGTCGCGGCCGTCGCCGCCGCGGTGGCGGTCCCGATCATCGTGTCGCGGCCGACGAGCGCCGCCAGCAGCTCTTCGCTGAGGCTCTCCGTGCCTGGCGGGCGCTCCGGTAGGACCATGTAGCGGACCTCGGCGCTCGAGTCCCAGACGCGGATCTCGACGGCGGCCGGCAGGTCGAGGCCCATCTCCCGCAGTAAGACCCGCGGCTCGCGCACCATACGGGCACGATACGCGGGGGTCTTGTACCAATTGGGCGGCAAACCGAGGACCGGCCACGGGTAGCAGGAGCAGAGCGTGCACACGACGACGTTGTGGACGGCCGGCGTGTTCTCGACGACGACGAGGTGCTCGCCCTCGGGCCCGCCGAAGCCGAGCTCGGCGATCGCCGCGGTGCCGTCGGCGAGGAGACGCGCCTTGTACGCCGGATCGACCCAGGCTCGCGCCACCACGCGCGCACCGTTCATCGGGCCGATGTCCTTCTCGTACACGCTCACCACGGCGTCGATGACGTCCGGCTGGACGAGGCCCTTCTCGGTCAGGAGCTCCTCGAGCGCCCGCGCGCGCACCTCGACCGGCGAGACCGGCCGCGGGTGGTGATGACCGTCGTCGTCGTGATCGTGGTCGTGCTCGCTCATGGTGCCTCGAGATACGAGTCCCAGAGATCGACGTGGAGCGCTTCACCGGCACCGGCCGTCTCGCCCCACAGCTCACGCGCCTCGAAGCGGACGCTGTACGTGCACTCCCGGCGGCGCTCGCCACCATGCGCGGCAACGTCGGGAAGCGTGTGGGTCTTATCCACGCGCACCACCGTGCCGCGCCTACCGCGTACGTAGCGCGGGCAGCGCGTGTGCCCGAAGGGATGCAGGTTCCGCACGACGACGGCGCTACCGACCGCGAACCGCGCTGCCGGCGCCACGACGTCGGTGCGCGGGACCGCACCGGGATGGACCGGCCGCGACAACGGAAACGCG
>JBGPIT010000270.1:0-7098 GCA_041485125.1 Binatia bacterium
GACGTCGAGCGCGCCGAGCGAGCGCCGCAAGGCGAAGCGCTCCTCGGCGGCGCCTGCGACCAGGGCGCCGACGCTCTTCACCCGCCACCGCGAATCGACCTTCATCCGCGCGGATTCTCACACCCGTACGCTCCGCGTGTCGAACGCGACGCCTTGCGGCGGACACCGTCGTTCAGCGGCACGGCGGGGCGTGCCGGCGGGAACCTATGTGGTATTCGCCGCCCCACGGCGGTATGCGCCCCACAGCCGTGACCGTTTCTCAGAAGCTCGCGATCGCGCTGATCGTCGGTATCAGCACCGTGATGATCGCGGACGCGTACGTACGGGTCGCGCGCGAGATCGCGGTTTTCGAGGACGACCAGGCAAGCGACCAGCACGACCAGGCGCGGCTCGTCTCTGCCGCCGTACGCCGCGTGTGGGCGAGCGACGGCGCGGCGGCGGCGCAGACGCTCGTCACCGAGGAGTCGCAGGCAACTGGCGCCGACTCGCAGCTCGTGTGGGTCTGGCTGGACGACGACGGCGATCCCGCGCTGCGCGAGCGGCTGACCGCGACGAGCGTCGCCGCGCTCGAGCGCGGCGACGAGGTCACCTCCGTCGGACACGACGGCGACGGGGAGGCCCGCCGCTACCTCTACGTGCCGCTCGCGCTGCCGGGCTCGCGTCCGGCGGCGCTCGAGCTCTCGGAGCCGCTCAGCCCGCCACGCTGGGTGCTCCGCAGCAGCGTTCTACAAAACCTGCTCGCGACGCTCCTGATCATCGCCATCTGCAGCGCCTTCGTGACCGGCCTCGGCTCGTGGCTCGTCGGCCGCCCGATGCGACGGCTCTGCGACAAGGCGCGGCGCGTCGGCGAAGGCGACTTCTCGGGCCGGCTCGATTTCCCGCAGCGCGACGAGGTCGGCCAGCTGGCGCGCGAGATCGACGCCATGTGCGATCGGCTCGCCGAGGCCAACCGGCGCGCGGCGCTCGAAACCGACGCGCGCCTCCTCGCGCTCGATCAGCTGCGTCACGCCGACCGCTTGAAGACGGTCGGCCAGCTCGCGTCGGGCGTCGCGCACGAGCTCGGCACACCGCTCAACGTCATCTCGGGGCGCGCCAAGATGATCGGCAGCGGCGGCCTCGACACCCCCGATCTCGCCAAGAGCACCCGCATCATTATCGAGCAGAGCGACCGCATGGCGACGATCATCCGCCAGCTGCTCGACTTCTCGCGCCGCCGCCAGCCGCGCGTCGGCGTCAGCGAGATCCAGCGCATCACCGGGCGCGCCCTCGAGATGATGGCACCGCTCGCGCAAGAGCGGCGCGTCGAGATCCGCTTCGAGGCGCACGCGCCCGACACCGTGGTCGAGGTCGACGAGCACCAGATTCTGCAAGCGATCACCAACCTGATCCTGAACGGCATTCAGGCGATGCCACGCGGCGGCGCGCTCACCGTGCGCACGTCGGCCGTGCACGCGATCCCGCCCAGCCTCAACGGCCGTCTGCACAGCGCACCGGAGGCGGAGTTCGCGTGCGTCAGCATCGAGGACGAAGGCGCGGGTGTCGCGGCGGACGCGCTGCCACACATCTTCGAGCCGTTCTTCACCACCAAGGGCGTCGGCGAGGGTACCGGGCTCGGGCTCTCGGTCGCCTACGGCATCGTCGAGGATCATGGCGGCTGGATCGACGTCCAGACCGAGCCCGGCAAAGGCGCGCGATTCACCGTGTTCTTACGGTCCGCGGCAGAGGCGTCGCACGAGACGCCGACGAGGAGAACCTGATGCGATCAGTCCTGGTAGTCGATGATGACGCGAGCATGTGCGAGCTGCTCGAAAGCGGGCTGCAACCCCACGGCTTCGACGTGACGTCGGCGACCTCGGGCAGCGCGGCGCTCGAGATGCTGCACACCGGCGACTACGAGTCGATCGTCACCGACCTCAACATGCGCGGCATGAACGGCATCGAGCTGTGCGAGCGCATCCTGGCGAACCGTCCCGACGTGCCGGTGATCGTGATCACCGCCTTCGGCAACCTCGAGACCGCGATCGGCGCCATCCGTGCCGGCGCCTACGATTTCATCACCAAGCCCTTCGACGTCGACGCGCTCGCGCTTGCGCTCGATCGCGCCGCGCAGCACCGCTTCCTGCGCGAGGAGGTGAAACGCCTGCGCGTCGCCGCCGACCGCCGCGAGTTCCCCGAGCTGCTCGGCGAGAGCCCGCCGATGAAGAAGGTGCGCGACCTGCTCGAACAGATCGTCGACGCCGACGCCTCGGTGCTCATCACCGGCGAGACCGGCACCGGCAAGGAGCTGGTCGCGCGCGCGCTCCACCACCGCGGGCCGCGCCGCGACGGCCCGTTCGTCGCGGTGAGCTGCGCCGCGATGCCGGCGCCGCTCCTCGAGAGCGAGCTCTTCGGTCACGTGCGCGGCGCCTTCACGGACGCGCGCGCCGCCCGCATCGGCCTCTTCGTGCAGGCGAGCGGCGGCACGCTCTTCCTGGACGAGATCGGCGACCTGCCGCTGGAGCTGCAGCCGAAGCTGCTGCGGGCGCTGCAGGAGCGCGTGGTACGCCCGGTCGGCGGCAGCGAGGAGCTCGGCTTCGACGTCCGCCTGACCGCCGCCACCAACCGCGACCTCGAGTCGGCGATCGAGGAAAAGCGCTTCCGCCAGGACCTCTACTTCCGCATCGACGTGGTGCACGTCGAGCTGCCGTCGCTGCGGGCGCGCGGCGCCGACGTGCTGCTGCTGGCCCAGCACTTCCTCGATCACCAAGCGTCGCGCACCGGCAAGCGCGTCACCGGCCTCTCCTCGGCGGCGGCCGAGCGGCTGCTCGCCTATCCCTGGCCCGGCAACGTCCGCGAGCTGCAGAACTGCATCGAGCGCGCGGTCGCCCTGACGCAGTACGACCGTATCGGCGTCGACGACCTCCCCGAGCGGATCCGCAGCCACCGGCGGTCGCACGTGCTGGTCGCGAGCGACGATCCCGCCGAGCTGGTCTCGATGGAGGAGGTCGAGCGCCGCTACATCCTTCGCGTCATGGAGGCCGTCGGCGGCAACAAGACGCTCGCGGCGCGCGTGCTCGGCTTCGATCGGAAGACGCTCTATCGCAAGCTCGAGCGCTACCCGGCCGAGCCGGAGGCGGCGGCCTCGCGCTCCTGAGCGCCCGCGACACTGTTGCATTACGCGCCGGCGCGGCAGAATTCCGCGCCCACCTTCTTTCCCCGGCCCACGCAGCGGAACGACTCGCGTGTGTCCCACACCGGGGCGTCACGCCGCGAAGTCGGCCGCGCGGCGGCTCCGTAAGTATTGAAGTTTTCGGCGGCATGCGTCCTGCAAGCATCTGCCGCTCGTCATGACGTTGAACAGATCGACGACTCCGGACGGCCGGGCCGGATGGGTCGGCGCCGCATCGCCCGGAGATGCGTCGTCGGCCGGCGTCAAGCCGAGGCGCCGGCCGGCGCGTGTCGTCGTCGCGGAGGACGACGATGCGATGCGGGATCTGATCGCGTCGGTGCTCCGGCAGGACGGCTACGACGTGATCGAGGCGCCCACCATCGATGGCCTCCGCGTCCTCACGGACGAGGCGGCCCGTGAGTCCATCGCGATCATCATCTCCGACCTCCGCATGCCGGGCACGACCGGCCTCGAGCTGCTGGCCTCGTTGCGGTCCGCGCAGTGCTCGACACCTTTCATTCTCATCACCGCCTTCGGGAGCGAGGAGACCCACGCGCGCGCCGGCGAGCTCGGTGCGCTCGCCGTCCTCGACAAGCCGTTCCCCATCGAGCGGCTACAGTCGCTGGTGCGGTCGACCGTGAACGGATGCTGACCCCATGCCCCACGCCGACGCCGTCAGCCGTACCGGCGGCGCCACACCCCCGGCACCCCATCTCCCGCCACGCCCCTCGCGCTCTTTTGCCGCCGTCACCGACTCGTGTGGATCCGGGCAGTCCGCACGGGGACGCGCCGGTGCGTTGCCGAACCTAGGCACCGCACTGGCGCGTCTTCTTCACTCTCACCGACACTGCAGATCCTGACGGCGCCGCGCGCGTGATCACTCGTGCTGGTGCGACTCCTCGGGCGCACGCTCGTGCCGGTGCGCCGACTCGGACGCGCTCGTCGACTTCCAGCCGTCGATGCGCAGGCCGAGCTCCGGCCGATAGCCGCTTTGATACTGGCGCACGACGCCACCGGCGTCGACGAGGACGAAGGTCGGCGTGCCGCTCACGCCGTACGCCTGGAACGTATTGCGGTAAGGATCGACGGCGACGACCGACGGGAACCAGCCCTCGTGGGTGCGCAGGAACTCGCGCACGATCTCCGGCTCCTCGTCGGTGATCGCGACGATGTCGACCGTGCGGGCGAGCCCGAAGGCGTGCAGCTCCGGCAGCGCCTCCTTGCAGATCGTGCACCAGGTCGCCCAGAAATAGAGCAGCTTGGGACGGTGCTTCGCCGCGACGGCGTGCTCGCGCGCCTCGTCGTCGCCGTCGTCGCGCTTGACGACCTCGAGATCGAGCGGCGGCGCCGCGCTGCCGACCTTCGGCGGCCCCGGCAGCTTCGGCAGCTCGAGCGGGAACGGCCCGGGGCGCAACGTCACCTGTACGGTCGCGCCGTCGCGCAGCAGCTCGAGCGGCGCGTCGACGCCGATCTCGCTGCGCATCGTCCACTCGCGGACTTGGTCGGGCTCGCGGAACGGCACGCCCGGCGGGCCGACGACGATGTCGCCGACCACGATGCCCGCGGCCGCCGCAGGTGAATCCTTCTCGACGTTCAGGATCGAGACCGCGCCGACTTTCACGCCTTGCTTCTTCTGCTGGAGCTCCGAGACCGGCCGGAAGCGGATACCCATGTACGCCGGCATCAGGTCCTCGACCAGGCGCTGCTCCTCCGCGAGCGGGGGAAAGGCCTGCGGCAGGTCGAGCGCGGCGGGCTCGACCCGGGGCTCGTCGACCAGGCGAAGATCCTCGCACTGCGCCAGGCGCTCATACGCGGCGCGCGCCGGCTCGGCACCGTGCTGCGTGACGAAGACGCGCCCCGCAATGCTGGTGAGGATCGCGCGCATGCGCAGCACCACCCCGAGCCGCACCTCGGCGCGATAGCTCGCGGCCGCGGCCTCGTCGGCTTTGCGCCGCAGCGCCAGCAGGCGCGCGTTCCGATCCGCATCCTCGGCGGTGAAGGGCACCAGGGCGCCGAGGAGCTCGGCGGTCGTCACGCGACGGGCGTCGGAATCGAGGGCGTTCACCACGTCGGCCTTGACGCGCGCTTTCCAATCGGGATGCTTCTCGAGGAAGAGCCTCAGATTCTCGCGCTTCAAGGACTCGAGCGCGTCCTTCCAGCGATCGGCGTAGGTCGAGAGGCGTTGGCTGAACTCCGGCAACACCTTCGCCTGCTCGTCGAGCTCGGCGAGCGAGCGCGGGCTGAACGAGCCGAAGGTGTGACCGATGCGATCGAGGAGCCGGATCTCGGGCTCCCACGCGCCGCGATCGCGCCACGCCTCGGCGAGCAGCTCGTCGACCACCGGGCGCAGCTCACGCCCTTCGGTCGCCGCCTGGTGCTCGAGCAGGTGCGCGAGGAAGAAGTCGGAGCTCGCGTGCGGCACGTCGGGGCTGTCGTCGGTGACGAGAACGCGCTGCTCCGCCGACGGAAAGCTGCCGAGCGCGCCGAGCGCCTCGATGAAGTGATGCGAGTGGCCGATCCCGTCCTTGCCGCGGTTCTCCGGATAGCAACCGTACGCGCGCCGGTCGGCGGTCGACGCGAAGTAGCCGCAGACGTTGCCGTCGGGAAGGACGTCGCCGACCGGAACGTCGCCGACGACCGGCAAGATCGCGTGCGCGAACGCGCCGCCGTAGCACTGCGACATCAGCATCACCACCCGCACCTCGGGCCTGAGGCCGGCGAAGAGCGACCGCAGCTCGCCGACACTCAGCGAGTCGCCCCAGAGCGTGATGGTGTTGTTCGCGTGCTCGGCCTGGTTCAGGTCGCCGTGATCGGTGACGTAGAAGAGCAGCGTGTCGCCAGCGCCGAGGCGCGACCCCGCCTCCTCGAACCAGGCGCGGATCAGATCCTTGCGCGCCGCGCGCAGCGGCATGCCGTCGAGGGTCGAGTTCTCGTAGACGATTTGCGGCCGCAGCGTGCGGCCGAGGCCGTCCTCGGGCAAGAGCCAGAACCCCGCTTCCGGCGTCGGCTCACGCGTCGCGAGGTCCGCTTCGGGGTTGTCGCCGTCGCCGCTGAACACGGTGATCTCCGCCGCAGGCACGCCGCTCTGGCGCAGCACGGCGAGGATCTCGCGCACGTGCTGCAGGTGCGAGTGGTAGTTGACCTCGCGCTTGCTGCCGCCGTTCACCAAGACCGCGTGAAACCGCCCCGGCAGGGCGGGTTGGCCGTCTTGCCGGGCGGCCGCGAGCGCGGCGTCGGGGCGTGCGGCAACCGGTCCGCCGTTCCGCGCGGCGAGCGATGCAGCGCCGCCCGCCGCGACCTGAGCGCCGTTTCGTGACGCCGCCTCGCGCGCTCCGTTGCGTACCGGGCGCGGCGCGGCCGCCTGGTCACGCGCCAGCGAGAACGCCGCCGCCACGACGAGGACGATTGCGAACAGACGAGGAACGCTCACGCGAGCTCTGAACGGAGACGGCACCGGACTGAACTTAGCAGAGGACTCCGGGCGCAGAAATTGCGGTCGACACGATAGTGCCGCGACGAGTCGAGCCGGTCGCCGCGCGCGCCGCGATCAGCCCGCGAGCGACGCGACGAAGAGGAGGAACGCGGCGAGACTGACCACGCTCCGCACCGCGTGCAGGCGTCCCCAGCGCGCGAGCAGCGCGGCGGCCTCCGGGCCGCCGGCGTCGAGGCTCGCATCGAGCAGGCGTGCGTTCGTCGGCAGGATGACGATCAGCGTGAACGGCACGACCGAGCCGAGCAGCAGACCTCCCACGAGCCAGCCGAGACCGCCCGCCGCCGCCCAACGCGCGAGCGCCGCGAGCGCGCCGATCACGGCCAGCGACGCCTGCATCACCGTCGCGCGCTGATAGCTCGGCCGAAACTCCGCGAGCGCGACCCCCATGCCGCAGCCGACCCGCGCCGGATGCTCGACCAGCGTGATGTAGACGGCCGCGCCCGCAAAGAGCCCGCCA
>JBGPIT010000271.1:0-7027 GCA_041485125.1 Binatia bacterium
CGCAGCGGGCACGAATACCGCCGAGCCCGCGTCGACGGCTGGGCTGTCGGCGAGCAGGTGGTAGTTCGCGACTGCGGCATCCTCGAAACGCGGATCGCTCGACAGGCCCGAGCCGTCCCAACCGCTCGCCGTCTGGTAGTCACCGAAGGTGAGGCTCGCTCCGGCCCACGTGATCGGTGTCGAGCTAGCGGCTCGGTAGTAGACGTTGTGGTCGAGGACGACGTCGGCGTACGTTCCGCTATCGACCTGGAGCGGCGCCCCGTCCTCCGCGATCTGCGCGGACACGTTGTTGTAGACGCGGGTGTTACGGAGCGGCGACGCGCTTCCGGGGCCGAAGCCGGCGAACCGGCTGATCCAGATCCCGATCTCGGTGCTGTCGACGATCGTGTTGTTGTAGACGAGGTTCGCCGGCACACCGTCGCGCCCGATCCCATCGAGCCACAATCCGAAGCGGTTCCGGACCGCGACGTTGTCGTAGATCACATAGCCGTAGGGATCGGCCGGTGTCTCGTCGCTGATCTCCATCCCCGCCCACACGTTTCCCTCGAACCAGTTGTTGCGGACGGTGACCTCGTGGCCGCCGTCGAGCCAGAGACCCGCCGTGCCCCAGTGCCCGAAATCACCCACGTTGAACCGCGCGACGTTCCCCTCGACGAGGGCGTTGGTGCAGTCCTCGACGAGGATGCCGTTGCCGTTGTTGCGGTCGGAGGTGTTGTCGCGGACCGTCACGCGGTCGAGAGTGTTGACGGCGATGCCGCTGCCGCTGAAGTTGTTCTGCGGCACGTTGTCGGTGACGACGTTCCGCTCGATCACGACGTCCGTCGCGGGACCATCGGCGACGATCCCGGCGCCGCCCGCGATCGAGTCGGGCAGGTCGAGGCCGTTGTGGTGCACGAAACAATCGCGCACGGTGACGCGACTCGCCAATGCGAGCGCGATTCCGACGTAGCAGTATCGGGTGACCTCGACGCCTTCGATCACCACGTCGTGCGCGCCGCCGCCAACCCAGAACGCGATGTGGTGGCCGTCGGGGCGCGGCTTCACGCCTCCGGGGCACCCGACCCTCTGGCCATCCATGACGACGGGGCCGTCACCGTATGGCGAGAAGACGATCGGTGCGCCGGGCAGACCCGAGTTGAAGACTCGTACGCGCTCGACGTAGGTGCCGGCCATGATGCGCACGGTGTCACCGGCGCCGGCCGCGTCGGCGGCACGCTGAACGGTGCGGAACGCCTGCGCGGGCGAGCTGCCGTCGTTGGCGTCCGACCCCGCGGAGCTCACGTAAATCTCAGTGGCGCCGGCGACTGGGGCGATGCACAGCAGGAGCAGGAGAATGCTGGTTTGGAGGGGCAGGCGCGTAGGCGGCATCCACATGACATACCATACGGGACTGCGGGCTCAGTTCGCCCCGTCGTCCCGGAACGCGACGTCCACGGTCATCCCGCTCTTGAGCCGGTCGTCGGCGGCGAGCGCGAGCTCCACCTCGATCACCTTTTCATCGCGCCGCTCGCGAGGATCGTCGGAGTGGAGCCGCTTGCGGCCGACGGCGAAGCCGATGCGGGTGACGGTCGCGGCGAAGCGCTCGCCGGGATAGGCCTCGAGCGTCACATCGGCGGGTTGACCGGCGTGCACGCCGGCGACGTCCGTCTCCGGAACCTCGGCGCGGACCTTGAGCCGTGAGAGATCGGCAATGCGGAAGAGCGGCTCCGGCAGGCCGCTCACCAGGACGCCCTCGCCGATCTCCTTGAACTTCCGCACCATCGTGCCGCGGAACGGAGCTTTGATGATCGCGTAGTCGAGGGTCACGCGTGCGAGCTCGAGCGCCGCGGCCGCGCTCCGCGCCTCGGCCTCGGCGGCGTCGAGGTCGCTCGCCGAGACGATCCCCTCGCCGTGAAGCGCGCGCACGCGGGTGAGCGCGCGCTCGGCGTTGGTGGCGCGCGCGGCCAACTCGCGCACCTTCGCGTCGAGGTCGCGGTTCTCGAGACGCACGACCGGCGCATCGGCGTCGATCGCATCGCCTTCCTCGTACTCGATCCGCAGGATGCGCCCCGGGATCTTCGAGATCACGTCGGCCTCGCGCCATCCCTCGACCCGGCCGGTCGCGACGACGTGCCGCGTCGGCTCGAGGTGGGTGCTTGCCACCACGGCGCCGGGTATGTCGCCGCCGTCGCGCGCGCATGCGCTCGCCAGCAACGCGACGCTACAGAGCAAGAGGCCGAGGCTCGGATGCGTCCGCATGGGCTTGCTCGCTGAGCACGCCGTCCTCCATCCAGAGGACGCGGTCGACGGCGGAGGCGACGCGCTGGTCATGGGTGACGATCACCGCGGCCGCGCCGCGCTCGTGGACGTGCGTGGTGATGAGATCGACGACGACGCGGCCGCTCGCGGAGTCGAGGGCACCGGTCGGCTCGTCGGCGAGAACGAGCGCAGGCATGGGGGCGAGCGCGCGCGCGATCGCGACGCGCTGCTGCTCGCCGCCGCTGAGATCACGTGGCAGGGCATGCGAGCGCGGCGTCAGGCCTACCGCCGCGAGCGCTTCGCCCGCCCGCACACGCGCCGTCGCGGGCGCGACGCCGCCGAGCAGGAGGCCGAGCTCCACGTTCTCGAGCGCCGTCAGCGCCTTCAAGAGATTGAACCTCTGGAACACGAAGCCGAGACGCGTGCGCCGGAGTTGCGCGAGCGCACCCGCGGAGAGCGCGCGGATATCCTCTCCCGCCAACACCACCGTGCCGCTGTCGGGCTCGAGGAGGCCCCCCATCATCGACAGCAGCGTCGACTTGCCGCTCCCCGACGGCCCCATGATCGCGACCACCTCGCCTGCGCCGACGGCGAGCGTCGCGTGCTCGACCGCCTGCACGGCGGTGGCGCCGCCGCCGAAGCGTCGCCGTACCGCCGTCAACGCGAGTACCGGCGACGCCGGCGCTCGCCGTGTCTCGTCGGCAGTCGGCGTGGATGCGGCCGGGCGTACGATGCGGAAGGCGGTGCTCATGTCCGGAAGACCATCGCCGGCTCGAGCTTCCACACCCGGCGCACGGAGGTCGTGGCGGCGAGCGCGCACGCGAGCCACGCCACCAGGATGGTCACGCCGGCGAGACGCGGCGCGAAGATCGCCTCGAGGCCGCGCGCTCGCGCGAGCGCTACGACGAGAGCCCCGAGCAGACAGCCCGGCAGCGCCCCCACCGCGCCCGCGATCAGGCCCTGCGCCACGACGACGCCGGCGAGGGATGCGTTGCTCATCCCCATCGCCTTCAGCGTGCCGTACTCGGCGAAGTGCTCGGTCGTCGCGGCGTAGATCGCCTGGCTCACGATCACGGTGCCGACGGCGATCGCGAGCGACGACGTCAGCAGGAAGCCGATCCCCATCCCGGTCTCGAACATCCAGTAGCGGCGCGTGCGGGTGCTGAAGCCCGCGCGCGAGAGCACGTCGAGATGGCGCAAGCGCGTGCGGAGCGCGGCGATCGTCGCCGTGCTCGACGCGCCCGGCGCAAGCCCCGCCACGACGTAGATGGTGTCATCGGGACCGATGTAGCCGCTCAGCGCGCGCGCGGTCGCGAGCGAGGTAAACGCGAACGGGACGGTGGTGAACGAGGTGATCCCCTCGCTGATCGCCGCGATGCGGACGCGCTGATCGCGAATCTCGCGATAGTCGCCGACCTGGAACGCGCCGAGCTTCTCGATCGCCGAGCGGTCGAACGCGACGCGCGCCGGGATCGCGATCTCGTCGAGCGTGCCGGCGACGATGCGCCACGGCGCGCCGACCCGCGTCGCGGTGTCGAAGCCGATCACCTCGAGCTGTTGCATGCCGCCGTCGGGGTGGCGGAGCTGCGTCCACCCGACGACCAGCTCGCTCGCCCACGCGATGCCGCGTGTGCTGCGCACGATGCTCAACGTGCGCCGCGGCATGATCTGACCCCATTGGAAGTTGCCCGTGTTGCGCGCCATCACCCACACGTCGCCCGGCGTGTGATCGACCACCTGCGAGGCGTTTTCGGCGAGCCCGACGAAGAGCCCGAGCTGGACGAGGACGAGGGCAACCGAGAAGCAGACGCCCGCCGCGATCGCAGCGAACCGGCGCCGGTCGTAGAGCAGATTCCGCCGCGCGATGCGCGTCAGCACGACTCCTCCCTGGTGCTCATCGCCTTTCTCGAGTCACGAAAGATGGTACGACTTTCCGCGCGCGCGCGTCCTGACGGATTGTTGATGATTTCCTATGGATCGCGCGCGCAACGTCAGACCGCGCCCGTCGAGGCGCGAGGTTTGAAGTGCAGATGTCGTGCCATCGAAAACCGGCGCGTCACGTGGTCGCTCGGCGCGATGGTCCGCTGACTTTCCAAAAATCGGAAAGGCACGCCCGGGAATCCCACGGTTGGGACGGAGCGCCCGTCCCATTCGGCGAACGGTCGCGCCGCGCGCTGTCGATGACCGATGACCGCCCCGCCGCTCAGTACCTCAAGAGGACGGTCGCCGGGCAGCGGTCGATCGTGACCGACTCGGCGTCGAACGTGCGCACGCTCCGGCCGTCGACCTCGGCGGCGAGGAGGGGGCGCGGAAGCGGCGGTCGCACGACGATCTTGCCGTCCGGAACGGTGAGATCACCGGCGAGCGTGAGCGCCAGCACGTCATTCGCGACACGGCGTAGCGTGAAGCCGAGGCTGCCGAAGTACGTCGGCAGGTCACGGACGACGACGCCCTCGTCGAGCCACGTCTGCGGAACTCCCGCGGCGACCACCAGCGCATCGTCCTCGCGCTCGTACGCGAGCATGCTGCGAAACGCGAGGACGTACTCGGCGCCCACCCACGTGTGCGGCATGTCTCCAATGTGTCCCGGGCTCTTCGGGTCGCGCCAGGCGATCTCGGGCCACTGGTTCCAGGACGGCGGCCGGCGGTCGCCCAGGAAGAACTCGAGCAGCTCGTTCGCGCTCGCGCGATCGCCCAGACGCACCAATGCACCGACGATGCGGATCTCGTACGGCGTGTAGTTCGCCCACTCGATCTCGCCCCGCCGGCGCCGCCGGAAGCCCTCGAGGTACTGGGCGAAGGTGCGCTCGAGGACGGTGCGTGGGAGGTGCGGCAGCGTACCCAGCAGGGAGACGGCATTCGCCGTCGCGGTCGGATCGAAGTCGGCCCACTCGACCGAGGCCGGAAGGTATGCGGTCCCGCGCTCGGCCATGGTGGTCGCGAGCGACGCACACAGGGTCTCCCGGAAGTCGTCGCGCAAGGTCCGCAGTCGCCCGGCTTCGGCGGCGTCGCCGACCACCTCGGCCATGGCGGCGGCGTCGGCGAGCGCGCGCAACGCCCAGAAGTCGTCCCAGTAGGCGTGGACCGGGTGTGCGAGGTAACCCTCGTGGCTGACCGACTCCGGCAGGAGGCCGTAGCGGGCGCGCTGCTCGGGCGGCTCGAACTCGGGGCCGAGCCTGGTGCGGCGCAGTGCCTCGAGATGGCCGACGGCCTTCGCGACCGCGGGCCAGAGCTCGGCGAGGAAGGCCTGATCGCGCGTGAAGCGGAAGCACTCCGCCACTGCGAACACCAGCTGGCCGTGGCTGTCGTGCTCGACCAGCCAGTCGGCGCCGTTGCGGTCGACGCAGCACGGCACCGTGCCGTCCGCCGCCTGGTGTCGCGCGTACCAGCGAACGAACGCGCGCGCCTCCTCGGAGCAGCCCATGCGAAGGAGCGCGGCTGCCATGACCGCGCCGTCCCGGATCCACGACCTCGCATAGCGCCGCGGGCCGGGTTGCAGGGCCGGCCCGTCGCGCTGGACGAGAATGTGCGCCGTCACCGTCCGCATCGTGTCGACGTACGCGCGCGCGGCGTCCGGAAGCCGGATGTCGACCGATCCCAGCTTCGACGCCCACTGCCGCGCGGCCTCGTCGAGCTCCGGTGCCGGCGAGATGCCGGCGACGAGCGCGGCGGCCGACTCGCCGGCACCGCGGTCGACGGTCGCGAACGGGATCGCGAGATGCACGTCCCCCGTCGACGAGGGTCCGAGGTCGAGATCGAAGCGCAGCGCTCCCGACGCCCAGCCCTGGGAGTCGGTGACGCACGATCGTGCCGGCACGTCGCCGGCGCGCAGCTGCTCCGTGATCGGTCCCTGCTCGAACGGCACGGCGCCGAACCGGCGGGGTGTGGTGAGGGCGATCACGGCCCGTTTGCGATTGATCCAGACCACCCCGGACGAATAGTCCAGCTCGGTGATGGAGCTCACGCCACCGAGATCGGCAAACGCCTGCCAGGGCGGCGTCACTTGGAACGGCCGGACGGCGGCGAACAGCCGTACCCGTCGTGGTCGAGCGGCGCCGTTCTCGACGCGATAGCGGACGTGGAGCACCGGCCCGTGCGCGCCGCGACTCGCGAAAGCCGTCGTCCGCAGGATGACGTCGTCCACGCGCCACACCGAGGACGGAACCGGAAGGTATCCGCGCTCGAGCTCTTGGGTGATTCGCGCGTCCGCCCACGTGATCAACCGGTCTTCGGCGAAGAGAAACGGCTCGATCGAGAATGCTCCTCGGTCGATCTCGACCATCCCCTCCTCGTTCAGGAGCGCGCAGCTGTCGCCGTCCGGCACGCCGACGGGAGACCAGTAGGTCTGTTCGGCCGACAGGTATTTCGGATAGGTGCCGCGTGGCGCCCGCGCCGCGACGCTCTCGAAGAAGGCGTGCACCGAGGACGAGAACGCGCGCGGCTTGACGTCGATCTCGACGATGCCGAATCCCCGGCCCTCGACGCTGGTCTCGAGGTCGAGGCGGAGGTAGCGCGACACCGTCCCCGGCAAATAGAGAAAGCTGCGCTCGCTCTCGGCCGCGCGCGTCGTGTGCACCGTTTGCCAGGCGTTCCCGTCGGCGGAGGTGCGCAGGACGAAAGCGCGCGCGCGTCCGGATCGCTCCCACTGGACGACGAGGCCGCCCCACTCGCGCATCTCCCGGAAGTCGACGAGCAGCCACTGCGGCGCGGCGGTCGTCTCACTCCGCCAGCTCGCCGTCGGCGAGGCGTCGAAGATGCTCTCGGCCGGGTGACCGGGGAGCGCGCTCGA
>JBGPIT010000272.1:0-6957 GCA_041485125.1 Binatia bacterium
CGCGTTTCCGCCGCGCCGGAAAACGCCTCGCACGCCCACCGCCGCCCGGGCCTATGCCCCGCCGCTCAGGAGCTAGCGCGCGGAGTGAACTGCGTTCGCAAGAACGCGTCGAACGCTCGATCCGGCAGCCAGCGTCGCAGAGCCATGAGACCCTTGGCCGCAACCGTGATCGAGTACCGCGACCGCGGCCGCTGCGACGTGATCGCGCGTTCGATCACCGACGCGACCGCCTCCGGTCCCTTCGCGAACGCCGCGAGCGGCCCGTCGTACGCTTCGTGGATGCGCTGCGCGACCAGCGCGTTGAAGGCGCGGTACGGAGAGTCACCGGCGCCGACGCGGTCCAGGCTTCCCGTCGCCGTGTCGCCGAAGCGCGTCTTGATCGGGCCGGGCTCGATCACGACCACGTCGATGCCGAAGGGTCGCACCTCGAAGCGGAGCGCGTCGCTCAGCGCTTCCACCGCATGCTTCGTGGCGTGGTAGAAGCCGCCGCCCGGGAAGGTGAGCCGTCCGCCCATCGAGCTCAGGTTGACGATCTTGCCCCAGCGTTGCCGACGCATGCCCGGCAGTGCGAGTTGCGTCAGGCGCACCAGACCGAAGACGTTGGTCTCGAACTGCCGGCGGATCACCTCCATCGGCACCTCCTCGACCGCGCCTTCCTGACCGTAGCCGGCGTTGATGAGGACGCCGACGGCGCCCTCGGCGTCTTCCACGGTGCGGACCGCGGCGCGCATCGAGTCCTCGCTGCAGACGTCGAGCGCGAGGACGCGACATCCCGCCTCGCGCAGGTCGGCGATGCTGTCGACGTTGCGGGCCGTCGCGTAGACGGTCCAGCCGTTGGCGGCGAGACGTTCGGCGGTGGCGCGACCGATTCCGGTCGAGCATCCGGAGATCAGCACGGCTTTCGAGATCGCGTTGGGCATGCGTTCCTCCTCGGTCATTCGGCAGCGTACTCGGGTGCGTTGCCGGGCTTCCATTTGATGTTGCAGCCGATGCTCGGCGTCTGCTCGGGCGAGACGAGACGGCCGGCGAGGACGGCGTCGAGGGCGGCACGCAGGTCGGCGCCGGTCACCGGGCGCGTGTTGCCGGGGCGGCTGTCGTCGAATTGGCCACGGTAGGCCAGCCGGCGCTCGCGGTCGAAGAGGAAGAAGTCCGGCGTGCACGCCGACCGGTACGCCTTCGCGACGGCCTGCGACTCGTCGTAGAGGTACGGGAAGGTGTAGCCCGCCGACGCGACCTCGCGCGCCATCGCCGCCGGGCTGTCGGCAGGATAGCTCGCGACGTCGTTGGCGCTGATGCCGACCATCGCCGCGCCGCGACCTTGGGCGTCGCGGGCGAACTGCGCGAGTCCGTCTCGGATGTGCTTCACGAACGGACAGTGATTGCACATGAAGACGACGACGAGCGCCGGTGCGGCGGCGAAGTCGTCGAGCGCGACGAGCGCACCCGCGGTATCCGGCAGGCGGAAGCGCGGCGCTGCGGTGCCGAGCGGCAGCATCGTGGACGGGGTCATTGCCATCGCAGCCTCCCTCGCCGGCGGTGGAGCTCGAGTGACGTCCCCGTCGCGGGCGCCATCTACAGGCGACGGTCGACGGCACCATAGCGATCGTCGCACCGCGGCGCCACGCGCGGCGACGGCGACGCGACCTGGCTTGTTCCTGCGGATGGCGCTTGGTACTCGGGCAGCGGGCGCACCGTGCGCGCCGAGGAGGCCGTCATGAGCAGCGATGGGCAGCGCGTTCAGACCGTGACCGGGCTCGCGAGCACCGACGAGCTCGGCAGGACGCTCATTCACGAGCACGTGCTCGTCGGCTTCCCCGGCTGGCAGCTCGACGCGAATGCGCCGCCCTTCCGCCGCGCCGAGGCGATGGACCGCGGCATCGACCAGATGCACCAGCTCCGCGATCTCGGCGTCGGCACCTTCGTCGATCCGTGCCCGATGGACCTCGGTCGCGACGTCGAGTTCCTCGCCGAGCTGTCGCGGCGGAGCGGCATGCGGATCGTCTGCACGACCGGGGCCTACTTCGAGGCCGAGGGCATCACCTATACGTTTCGCCATCTGCCGGTCGAAGAGATCACCGCGATCTACGTGAAGGAGATCACCGAGGGCATCGGCGACACCGGCATCAAGGCGGGCGCGGTGAAGATCGCGACCGGCGCGCACCAGGTCTCCGACTACGAGCGCAAGCTGGTGACGGCCGGCGCGCGCGCGGCGCGCGAGACCGGTGTGCCGCTCATCTCGCACACCCAAGAGGCGACCTGCGGGCACGAGCAGATCGACATCGTGACCGGCGAAGGCGTTGCGTCCGAGCGCCTCGTCGTCGGCCACTCCGACGGCGCCGACGACCACGACTACCATCGCTCGCTCGCCGAGCGCGGTGCCTTCGTCGGCTTCGACCGCTTCGGCATCACCTCGATCCTGCCCGACGAGGTGCGGGTGAAGAACGTCCTGAAGCTCGCGCAGTCGGGGCACGTCCGCAACATTTTGCTCTCGCACGACTCGATCGTGTGCTGGATGGGCCGTCCGGTGCCGCACGCGAACCGCTACGAGGACGCGCTGGCGCTCATGCCCGATTGGCGGCCGACGACGATCCTCACCAAGATCGTCCCGCAGCTCCGCGCCGGCGGCCTGTCCGGCGACGACATCGACACGATCCTCGTCGACAATCCGCGCCGTCTCTTCGCCGCTGCGTAGCGCGCCGCCCCGGCACTGTGCCGCGGCCATATATAAGGAAGGAAGTCGTGGGTGTGCGCATCGTCTTGGCGTTGCGCGGTGGCGCGGGCTTGGTGTAGCACCGGAACAGATCGCCTCGCGCGACTGATGGAGCGCGTCCGACCGCACCGCATGCGAGAGTGGCGGAACTGGTAGACGCACTAGACTTAGGATCTAGCCCGCTCAGTCGGATGGGGGTTCGAGTCCCCCCTCTCGCACTCGCCGAATCGCCGCTTCCACACGCCGTGCGTCCTCGTTGGGCGCGCGCGCACCGCGGTCCTTTGCTTGTCAGAGTGGGACGGACTGCATAAGGTTGCCGCGTGGAAAGCACCGTCGAGAGCCTGAGTCCCATCAAGAAGAAGATCGGCGTCGCGCTCCCGCCCGAGGAGGTGCGCGCCCAGCTCGACGAGGCCTATCGCGGGCTCCAGCGCCGCGCGCGCATCAAGGGGTTCCGCCCCGGCAAGGTGCCGCGGCCCATCCTCGAGCGCTACTACGGCGAGCAAGTCCAGAGCGAGGTGATCGGCAAGCTCATCCAAGACAGCTACGCGCGCGCGCTCGAGGAGCACCATCTCCACGCCGTCGCGCGTCCCGAGATCGTCGCGGAAGAGGTGCGGCCCGATGCGGGTTTGCGCTACTCCGCCACGATCGAGATCAAGCCCGAGGTCGAGGTGCGCGACTACAGCGGCCTCGAGGTCGAGCGCAGCGTCACGCCGGTCGAGGATGCGGAGGTCGAGGCGCAGATCGAGCGCTTGCGTCAATCCTTCGCGCAGATGGTGCGGCGCGAAGACCGCGACACGATCGAGAACGGCGACCTCGTCGAGATCGCCTACACTGGCGTCGTCGAAGGGCGCGTCTTGAAAGGTGCGTCGGCGGAGAACCGCGTCATCGAGATCGGCTCGCAGACGTTTCCGCCGCCGTTCGAGGAGCACTTGATTGGTGTGCGCCGGGGCGAGAGCGTCCACATCGATGTCGCCTACCCCGAGCATCACCGCAGTTCCGAGATCGCGGGCAAGACGATCACCTTCCGCGTCGAGGTGAAGGAGATCGGCGAGAAGGTGCTGCCGGCGCTCGACGACGACCTCGCCAAGGACCACGGTGAGTGCGCGTCGCTCGGCGAGTTGCGCGACAAGATCCGCGCCTCGCTCGCGAGCCGCGCCGAGCGCGAGGCGGACGAGCAAGTGCGCGCGAATCTCGTGAAGCGCCTCATCGAGATCAATCCGATCGACGTGCCGGACGCGCTGGTGGCGCATCGCTTCGCGAGCATGCTGCGCGAGCTCGGCATCCCGGCCGACGGCGCGGCGGGAACACCGGAGCTGCAGGCAGAGCTCGATCGCATCCGCGGCGAGCTGCGCGCGCGCGCGCACGAGTCGGTGCACGCGGCGCTGCTGCTCGAGCGGATCGCGACGCAGGAGCATCTCGAGGTCGCCGACACCGAGATCGACGAGCGCATCGCGCAGATCGTCCGCGCCGCACCGCGTGAGCGCGAGCGCCTTGCCGACCTCTATGGGTCAGCCGAGGCGCGTCGCGAGGTACGCGAGCACGTCGCGGAGCAGAAAGCGCTCGAATGGCTGGTAGAGCACGCGCGAATCGCCGCTCGCGCGGAGCATTCTTGATTGCTCGGAGGCGGAAAAAAAGTTAAGGTCGTCGAAGCAATGGCAACAGCAAATCTCATCCCCATGGTGGTCGAGCAGACGGGGAGGGGCGAGCGCGCCTACGACATCTACTCCCGCCTGCTCAAGGACCGGATCGTCTTTCTGGGCTCCGCGGTCGACGACGACGTCGCCAACCTCATCACGGCCCAGTTTCTCTTCCTCGAATCCGAGGATCCCGAGAAGGACATCCACTTCTACGTCAACTCGCCTGGTGGCTCGGTGACCGCGGGTCTCGCGATCTACGACACCATGCAATACATCCGCGCCGAGGTGTCGACGCTGTGCCTCGGACAGGCCGCCAGCATGGCGGCGTGGCTGCTCGCGGCCGGCGCCAAGGGCAAACGCTTTGCCCTGCCGCACGCCCGCATCATGATCCACCAGCCGCTCGGCGGCGTGCAGGGTCAGGCGACCGACATCGACATCCAGGCGCGGGAGATCCTCCGTATCCGGGAGCAGCTCAACAACATACTCGTGAAGCACACCGGGCAGAGCATCAAGAAGATCGAGAAGGATACCGACCGCGACATGTTCATGACCGGCAAGCAGGCGGTCGAGTACGGGCTCGTCGACGAGGTCATCGTCAGCCGAACCAACAAGCAGCGTCCATAGGGGGATCGTCATGGCCAAGCACGGAGACGAGCGGACCGGCAACCTCGTGTGCTCTTTCTGTGGAAAGAGCCAAGACGAGGTACGGAAGCTGATCGCCGGACCGACCGTCTACATCTGCGACGAGTGCATCGACCTCTGCAACGACATCATCGCGGAGGAGTGCGACCAGGAAGAGGGACTGGCCTCGACGTCGGCGGTGCCGAAGCCGGCCGAGATCAAGAAGGTCCTCGATCAGTACGTCATCGGACAGGAGCGCGCGAAGAAGATCCTCGCCGTCGCCGTCCACAACCATTACAAGCGCATCGACTCGCAGCTGGTGACCGGCGACGTCGAGCTGCAGAAATCGAACATCCTGCTCGTCGGACCGACGGGCTCCGGCAAGACGCTTCTTGCGCAGACGCTCGCACGCTTCCTCCAGGTGCCGTTCGCGATCGCCGACGCGACCAGCCTCACCGAGGCCGGCTACGTCGGCGAGGACGTCGAGAACATCATCCTCTCGCTGCTGCAGAACGCCGACTACGACGTCGAGAAGTGCCAGCGCGGCATCGTCTACATCGACGAGATCGACAAGATCGCGCGCAAGGGCGACAACCCGTCGATCACCCGCGACGTCTCCGGTGAGGGCGTGCAGCAGGCGCTCTTGAAGATCATCGAGGGCACCACCGCGAGCGTGCCGCCGAAGGGCGGTCGCAAGCACCCGCAGCAGGAGTTCCTCCAGGTCGACACCACGAACATCCTGTTCGTCTGCGGCGGCGCCTTCGTCGGGCTCGAAGACATCATCCGCCGGCGCATCGGCATGAAGGGCATGGGCTTCGGCGCCGACATCCGACGGCGTGACGAGCGCACCGTCAGCGATCTCCTGCACGAGGTGCAGACCGAGGACCTACTCAAGTTCGGGCTGATCCCGGAGTTCGTCGGCCGTCTGCCGGTGATCGCGACGCTCGAGGAGCTCAACGAGCAGTCGCTCGTCCGCATCCTCAAAGAGCCGAAGAACGCGCTCACGCGCCAGTATCAGAAGCTGTTCGACATGGAGAGCGTGCACCTCAAGTTCACCGAAGGCGCGCTCACCGCGATCGCCCGCGAGGCGCTGACCCGGAAGTCCGGCGCCCGCGGTCTCCGCGCGATCATGGAAAACATCATGCTCGACGTGATGTACGAGATTCCCTCGCAGGCCAACATCAAGGAGGTGTTGATCTCCGAAGAGGTGGTCACGCGCAAGGAACAGCCGATCATGCTGTACCAGAAGACGGCTGAGACCGCGTAGGAAGGGACACGAACGGCATGTTGTTTCGCAACGAGAAGAAGGAACCTCCCAGACCGGGCGCGCTGCGCGTTCCGCTGTTGCCGCTGCGCGACATCATCGTGTTTCCGCACATGGTGGTGCCGCTCTTCGTCGGCCGGCAGCGCTCGATCCGCGCGCTCGAAGAGGCGATGAACAAGCAGAAGTTCATCCTCCTCGCCGCGCAGAAGGAAGCGAAGACCAACGATCCGACCGAGGAGGACATCTACAAGGTCGGCACGCTCGGTACCGTGGTGCAGCTGCTCCGGCTCCCGGACGGCACCGTGAAGGTGCTGATCGAGGGCAAGAAGCGCGCCCGCATCGCCTCGTACGTCGATCACCCCGACTTCTTCCTCGTCGAGGTCGACGAGATCGCGGAGTCGAGCGACAAGAGCACCGAGCTCGAGGCGCTGATTCGCAGCGTCAACTCGACGTTCGAGAACTACGTCAAGCTCAACAAGAAGATTCCGCCCGAGATGATCATGTCGGTCGCGTCGATCGACGACGCGGCACGCCTCGCCGACACCATCGTCGCGCATCTCGGCATCAAGCTCGAGGACAAGCAGACTCTGCTCGAGCTTCTCGACCCCGCTGAGCGCCTGGAGAAGGTGCTCGGCTACATGCGCTCCGAGATCGAGATCCTCGAGGTCGAAAAGCGCATTCGTACCCGGGTCAAGAAGCAGATGGAGAAGACGCAGAAGGAGTAC
>JBGPIT010000273.1:0-6935 GCA_041485125.1 Binatia bacterium
CTTCCGCGCCGCCGCGCGCCACATGGTCGGCCGGCCGGGCGGCGGCTCGCTGGTCGTGGTCAGCAGCCTCGCGTCGGTCGAGGGCACGGCGCGCGGCCAGCACTACGCCGCCACCAAAGGCGGCGTGAACGCGATCGTGCGCGGTCTCGCCGTCGAGCTCGCTCGCCACGGCATCCGCGCCAACGCCGTCCTACCGGGCTGGATCGACACGCCGCTCACCGAGCACGCCTTCGCCTCCGAGCCGATGCAACGGAAGGTGCTGCCGCGCGTCCCGATCCGTCGCTGGGGCACCCGCGACGACTTCGGCGGCATCGCGGTCTATCTGGCGAGCGACGCGAGCGCGTACCACACCGGCGACAGCATCGTCATCGACGGCGGCTACCGGGTGTTCTGACCGGCGCGTCAGCGCCGCGTCGTCAGCCCGAGACGGGCGCGCGGGCCGTCGATCACGATCTGCGTGAACGGTCCCGGCTGCTCGCTGGTGAAGCCGAGCGGTCCGAGGCCGCTGCCCGACGGTAACAATAGATTCATCCCGAGGACGCCGTCGAGGGTGCGCTTGCTGCCGTCGTCGCCGACGATCGTGACGTCGTGGACGACGACCGCGGCGTCCTCGAAGACGAGCGTCCGACCACCGTCGGTGGGGATCTCGACGCGCTCGACGCGGTAGCCGTCGAGGGCCTCGTGGCCGCCGCCGATCCCGCCGACCGGCACGCTGAACGCCGGCTCCTTCATCCGGCGGCCGTTCGCCGCGACCAGGCCGAGCGCGGTCGCGGTGCGGGTCGAGATCATGGTGACGGCGGCGCCGCTGTCGAGCAGCCAATCACCGCGCGCCGACTTCGGACCGAGCCGCACGCCGACCTTCTCGACCAGCGGGTTCGCGGCAAGCGTCGGCAGCGCGCCGCGGTTCTTGGCGTGACGGCGCTGGCTGAAATCGGCCATCGTGAGCGCGAGCCAGAGGTCGGCGGGCGGCGCCGACGGTGCGAGGCGCACCACGAGCGGCGCGCCGGGGGCGGCGGTGTCGACGATCGTCACCAGCTCGCGGATCGCCGGCATGCCGATCACGTCGGCGACGGCACCCGGCGAGAGCAGCAGCGCGCCGATGTCGGAGGGAGCGTCGTTCAGGAGAAACCGTTGGGCCGTGAAGGTGCGGACCGGCCGCCGCGCGCCGTCGAGCAACGCGAGCCCGAGCTCGCGCGAGACGCCCATCGCATGCTCGCCCGTCATGCCGGTCTCGACGTAGCGCGCGCCGGAGTCCGGGGTGACGCCGTAGGCGCTCGCGGTCACGCCCGAGAGCAAGTGGGCGCTCGCGCCGGTGTCGAGGATCGCGGGACGGCCGGCGCTGCCGATCAGCGCGACGAGACCGTCGACGTCGTCGCCGCCGTGCGCCTTCGCGTCGTGCTCGAGCGCCTTGCCGGTTCGACCGTCGCGGAGCTCGAAGCCGACCATCGGCTGCGCCAGCGCGGCCTCACCGGTGCCGCGGACCGCGACTTCGCCGGCATCACGCGCCGGAGCGGCCGGCGACGGCCGCACGGGCTGTGGCAGGTCGGCGTTGGTGAAGACCCGTGGCGTCGGGCCGGCAGCATACGCGTGGACGCCTTGTGTGATCAGCGCCGCCGCGCAGGCGAGCGCCGTCGCGAGCCGGGCACGTCGCGGCGCGCGCCGGGTCACCAAGGGCTCAGTTGTTCTTCGCCTTGAACCCGCGACTGTCGTTCGCGGTCACCGGTATGCCATGCGTCGCCTGCCAACAGTGACCGGCGGTATTCTTCAGCTGCACCGTCACCGGCAACGACACGATCGGCACCGCCGGCATCGTGAGCAGCGGACCGCGACCCTTGATGAGGACGGACGCTTTCCCGGGCGTCAGGCCCTCGCGCAACGTGACCGAGCTGATGCCCGACGGCGTGAGGTCCTTGTCGGCGTACTGGAAGCCCTTCGACGTCGCCCGCCAGCACGGGCGCGGATGCGCCGCGCCGCAGAATCCGCCCGCCGGCATCGCGGCGTGCAGAATGAGACCGGGCGCACCGTTGTAGACGCAGAGTGCGTACGACGTTCCGCCGGCGCTGAGCGGATCGCCGAAGTCCGCACGCGGCGTGACCGCACCCTGGCGCCACTTCCATTCCAGGCGATCCTGCGAGTCGACGGGGCGTTGGGTGAGCTGGAAGAGCGCTTTCTTCGGCGCGATCGGCGCCAGGCAGGTTGGATCGGGCATGGCGACGCCGGCGCAGACCGAGTTGGTGCAGACGTCGTTGATGGTGCAGAGGTTGCCGTCGTCGCACGGCAAGCCCTCCATCGGCGTGCCGGCGCAGGTCCCCGACTGGCAGACGTCGCTCGCGGTGCAGGCGTTGCCGTCGTTGCACGGCAGACCGTCGTTGTCGGGATCGGAGCAGTCGAGGCCGAACTTGGTGACCGTGAGCTGATACGCGCCGCCGCCGCTGAAGCGGTTCACGAGAACGTGCCACGTGCCCGGCGTCGGGTGTGGAAACTCGCAGAAGGCGAACTGCCCAGGACCCGCGGCGGCGCAGTCGTAGATCTGCGTCGTCGGTGCCGAGCCCGCGCGCACGTAGAGGTCGAAGTCGCTGCCGTCGTCGACGCCGTTCATGGCGACACGGAGCACGTCGGTGCCGGAGCCCACCTCGAACGTGTGCGTCCCTTGCGGCACGCCCGCGCTCACCGATCCGGACGCAGCGAGAACATTGCCGCCGGGCCCTCCGACCTGCGGCAGGTCGCCGCACGTCGTGTTCGCGAGATCGGCGCCGCCTTGGGTCTGGATCCAGCTTGCGTAGTTGAAGGTGTTCGAGTCGTAGCTGTGATCGGTCACCAAGCAGGTCGTGCTGTTGCCGCCCGACGTGCTCCCCGCGACCTCGTCGCCGGTGCCGAAGTCGATGAAGAGCGGACCGCCGGAATCGCCGTTGCAGGTATTCGAGTCGGTACCGGGGGGGCCTAGCGGGTCGGTGAAGTCCCAGCACACCGAGGTGGTGTTCGAGATCCCGATCTCGCAGGTCGCGGTGACGATCTTGCCGACTCGCTTCAGTCCGTAGTCGGCGTTGCCGAAGCCGCCGCCGGTCCGGCCGAAGCCGACGATCGTCCCGAGGCTGCCGGGCGGCGGCGCGCTCGTGTCGTTGATCGGGCTCGGGGCGATGCCGTTCACCGGGCTCGCGAGCTTGATCACCGCAACGTCGCCGACAGGAAAGTTGAAGTCGGGACGGACGGTGATGCTGGCGACGCTGAAGAAGCCGGCGTGCTGCAAGAAGACGACGAAGTTCGCCGGGTTGGGAGAGTTACCGCCCTGACAGTTGCTGCCGATGGTGCTGCAGACGCAATGCGCGGCCGTCAGGAAGGTCTGGCAGCCGATCAGCGTCCCGCTGCACTCGAGGCTCGCGGAGCTGGGATTCCCGGGGGTCAGCAGTGCCCCCGTCGACGGATAGAGCGACGTCATCGTGCCGTTCACGATCCGCGGTGCGGCCCGGTCGAGGCTCTCGGCCGGCGCCATGCTCTGATCGGCGGCAAGCGCGGGCGACGCCGCGACCAGCAGCACGAGCGAGAGAACGACGCTATGACGGATATGAAGGATGCTCATCGGTACGGCCCACGTGGGTTTAGCAAGAAACGGGGAACAAGCCATAGCGGAAATTCCGAGGAAACGCAGCGCCCGCCGTGACATATCCGGCACGAAGGCGGTCTACCGGCGCCGGATCTGGCACGGTGGGCGCGGTTTGGCACTCGGCGCGCCCGGCACGGTCGACGCGAAACGCCGCGCGCCACCGGCTCGTCGAGCGTGGCGGCTCCGGCATTCCGGCCTCGGCATCGCCATGGTACGCGTAGCGCTGTGACACAGTTTTTCGAGCGGTTGCGCGTCGCGTTCTTCCGGTCGTTCTTTCGCCTGCTCGTCCTCTTCGTCGCGCTCTCCGAGTGGGTGTGCATCGCGTGGGCCGTGGCACGTGCCGGGTTCGACGTGCCGCCGATCGCTCACGTCGTCGCGCCGCTCGCGATCTACGGGCTGAACCACGCGCTCGCCCTGCGGCGGCCGCGGCCCGGAGCACAGGCGGCGAGGCCGCCGGGGGACGGGTCCGCGCCGCCGCCGCGCGACAATCGTCAGATCGTCCCGCTTCTCGCGTTCCTGACGCGGGTCTACATCGCGGTCGCGTTCACCTGCATCTTCGGCGGGCTCTTCCTCTTGCTGGCGGGCGGCGTCGGCCTGATCGCGGGCGTCGTCGTGCGCCCGGTGCTGGCCGCGCTCGGCGTCTCGACGGCGACGCTCGCGACGATCGGTCACGTCTACGCCCGCTTCACCGACCTCTGCGTCGTCGTGATCACCGGTCTCCTCGCCTACGGCTACCTGCGCGGGAACCGCGCGCTCGTGGTGAGCCGGCTCACCGTGCTGGTGCCGCGGCTCGCGCCCGCGCTCGACGGTCTGCGCATCGTGCAGATCTCCGATCTCCACATCGGCGCCTACTGCGACACGCGCGAGCTCGCGGCCCACGTCGAGCGGGTGAACCAGCTCGCGCCCGACCTGATCTGCGTGACCGGCGACATCGTCGATCGCGCCGAAACCGGCCCGGTCGGGTTTCCCGTCTTGGCGGGCCTGCGCGCGCGCTACGGCGTGATCGTGATCCTCGGCAACCACGACTTCTACGCCGGTGCCGATCAGGTGACGCGCGATCTCCGCCGGCACACCACCTTCACCGTGCTGCGCAACGAGACCACGACGGTCGCCGTCGACGGCGAACGCCTTCACGTGGTCGGCGTCGACGACCTCGGCCTCGACTGGGCGCGCGGCGTCCCCGAGCACCCGGCGCTGCCGCCGCTCGTCGCCGCGCTGCCGGACAACGAGCCGTTCATCGTGCTCTCGCACCGCCCCGACTGCTTCCCACAGGCCGCCGATCTCGGTGCCGCGCTGACGCTCTCCGGTCACACCCACGGCGGCCAGCTCGCGCTGCCGCACCGGCGCGGGCGGAAGCCGCGCAATCTCGCCGAGTTCATCACCAGCTTCGACCGCGGCGACTTTCACCGCGGCGACGCGATGCTCTACGTGAACCGCGGCATCGGCTTCACCGGCCAGAAGATCCGGCTCTTCAGCCCGCGCGAGATCGCGGTGCTCGAGCTCCGCGCCAGCTAGCCCGACGCTAGGGCGTCACCGTCCAGGTCGGGTTCGTCCCGCTCTGCACCTGGCTACCGCTGAACGTGAGCGGCGTGCCCGGCAGCGCGTCGGCCTCGAGCAGGAACGCGTTCAAGGTGAACAGCGTGCCCGACATCACGCCGACGCCCTGCATGCCATACGACTGAATGTCGCCGATCGCGGTGCCGGGCGGCAGCTCGATCGCGAGCCGGCCGATGCCTTCGCTCACGCGCGGGTTCAGCGCCACCGTGAAGCTCTGGTTGTGGTCGGAGTAGTAGGTGACGCTGTTCACGACCGCGATGCCGCGCAGCACCTGGCCGCCGACGTCCAGGTCGATGTCGTAGTCGACGTAGAGATAGTTGCGGTCGTCGCTGAGCTTCTTCGTGTTGGCGTTGCCGAGCGGCTCGATCTTGTCCTCGCGTATCATCTCCTTCGTCATCAGGACGTAGGAGATCGGGTCGAGGTCCATGCCGAGCTCGCGCGGCAGGCCGTTGTCGTCGAACAGGAAGGGCACGAGCGTGAAGTGCAGGGTCGACTCGCCGTCGTCCGCGATCAGGCCGTTCCCGGTCGAGGTGCGGACGATGGGATGCGTACCCTGGAAGGCGCCGTTGAAAGTCGCGAGCGAGCCGCTCTCGTCGGGCCGGAAGCGCACCGCCTGCAGCACGCCCACGTCGCTGACGTCGACCTCGAAGAAGGTCTCGATGTCGGTGGTGCGCCCGTAGCGCGCGATCAGCACGTCGGGGAACTGGCCGGTGCCGCCGTCCTCGTTGGTCCAGATCATGGTGTAGCGGTAGGTGGTGAAGCCGGCGTGCGCGATCGGCCGCGCGTAGAGCACCACCGGCATGTCGCTCACCGCGTTGCCGGGGTGGGTCCCGGTCGCGATGGGCACGATGTTCAAGTCGGCGTCGAGGCCGAGGAGGATCGGCGCGAAGCGCGTCAGGTCGTAGCGCGGATCACCGCTCGTGATCGCCTCGATGCTGGCGGAGGCCTCGATCAAGACCGGCGAGTCGTCGGCGGGGCTGAGCTTCTTCTCCTGACGGAGCCCGATCGTGTGATCGCCGGCGGTGACGGCGCCGAGCAAGAGGCGGTACGCGGTCGGCGCGCTGCTGTGCACGACGATCGTGCCGATCTTCGTCCCGTCGAGGTCGTAGCTCAGCACGACCGACTCGCGGCCGAGCGTTCCCCAGTCGGCCGTCGCCGCCGCGAGCGTCAAGGTCGCGACGCCCTCGCCCGGCGCGCCGACGGTGACCGGCACGATCTGGTAGCCTTTCTTCCCGATCGAGATCGGCAGGATGCCGTCGATCCAGTCGCTCGCCGCGTCGCAGGTCGCGGCGCCGCCGCACGCGCCGACCTTGTCGATGTTCGTGACGCAGCTCGCGCGATCCTTGGCGAACTTGTCCATCTTGCTGGTGCGCCGGCGGATCAGCTTCTTCGAGACCAGCTTTCCGGCCTGCGCCGCACGGGCGTTACCGCAGGCGTCTGCCGGCGCGAGCGCGCAGACGCCGAGGTCGTCCCAGGTGGTGTCGTAGAAAGTCTCGGCGAGCGCGTCGAGGTTGCAGTCGAGCAGGTCGGCACAGGTCTGCGAGAGGCCGTACGTTGCGTCCGTCGCATCCGGCACCGGACACGCGGTCGGGCAGACCGGCGTCCCCTTCTTGCCACACGCGGTGAGCGCCTTGATGCGCGCCTTCACGTACTTCTCGATCGTCTTCGGGACGCTCACGATCTCGGCGCTGCAACTTCCCGGGCACTGGGCCGCCGCCGGACCGGCAACGACGAGGAACGCGAGCGCGAGCAGCAATGGGCGAACAGGGCGGATCGA